>JAPYTP010000267.1 GCA_029941885.1 Myxococcota bacterium | reverse complement strand
CTCCGCGAAGGGCTCGATCGCCTCGATCCTCCGCGCGATGATCTCGGCGTGCGCAGGGGTCGCGACCCCGATCGAGAGAGCAAGAAGAACAACGATCCTGGGGATCGAAAGGACACGCGCGCGAAGGTCGATCCGGTTGTCTTCCATTCCCGGAGGCTAGAGGCCCATCTCTATTTCCGCACCGTCCCGGGAATGGGCGTCGGCCGGGTTATCGTCTGGACGGATCGGCTACGCGAACGTCGGCGGCGCCGATCCGCAATCGTAGGGAGGAGAGAACCTCATGGCAGGCTTGCGAATCACGGCGCCCGAGGAAGGGCAATGGATGGAGGTGCGCCCCCAGCTCCACGGAGACCGGCGAGTCGCGGGTCACCTCAAGATCATCGAGCGAACCTCGGAGCGAGTCGTCGTACACACCCGCTACGACCCGGGCCTCGTAATCGAAAAACATAGCCACCTGTCCAACGAGGTGATCTTCGTCATCGAGGGCGAGTTGATCGTCGATGACCGGGTCTGCCCGGCGGGAACCAGTCTCGTTCTGGAAAAGGGCACGCCCTTCGGTCCGGTCGTGGCCGGGCCAGAGGGAACTGCGCTCTTCGAATGTTTCGATGGCGAGACCGGGCACATCTCCGAGGACTACGAGGGATTCCTCCGCATCCTCGGGGAGCGCGACATCACGGTCCTACCCGAGCCCGATCCGAGCGTTCCGGCGCAGGGAGAAGGACGGGCTTGAACTCCATCAGCAGCTTGAGAAAATCAGCCGCCAACGGGCTCTCGTGACCACCCCGCCGGCACACGCCAACGACAGGCTGTTCGAGCCGCATGCCCTGGATCTCGATCGCGCGTAGGCTCCCGATTTGAAGCTCTTCTTCGACGCTGCTCCGAGGCATGAAAGCAACGCCCAGCCCTGCTTCGACGAGTCGCTTCTGCGCCGTGAGGCTGTCCACCCGGGTGATTCGAGCCTCCGAAATGCCCGCCTTCATCAGCGTTCGCTCGAGAAGGTGGCCGAGGGAATCCGACTGGCCTCGTTCGGGGGGAAAGCCGAGCCATCGTTCGCCTTCGAGCTTGCGGAGGCCCCGCAACCGTTGAGACCGGACCGGATGCCTCGCAGAAACGACGAGGTAGAGCTTCTCTGCGCCGAGGGGCTTCGACTCGAGCGCTGGATCGCATTCTTCGAAATAACGCAATCCCAGACTGGCCTCGCCGTTGCGCACCAGAGCGCTGACCTCTCGACTCGTCGCCGTCGTCAATTCGACGGAGGCCTCGCTGAATTGTGCTTCGAAAGCTCGCAAGGCGTCGACGAGATGTGAATCGGCGAGGGTCGCGACGATTGCGAGCTTCAGGACTTGAGAGCCACCGACATCGATGAGATCGCGGATCGCCCGCTCCCCGTCGCGCGCGGCGGCGAGAGCCATTTCGGCGTGGGGCAGGAGTGTCTCACCCGCCTCGGTGAGCGATACGCGACGACCGAGTCGCTCGAAGAGCGGGGCTCCCAAGGATTCCTCGAGCTGGTGGATACGCCGGCTGATCGCGGGTTGAGATCGACCGAGTCGACGGGACGCTTCGGTGAAGCTTCCGAGCTGAGCAATGCAGAGAAAGGTCTCGATCTCATCGAGGGTCATTTTCAATTCATGCATAAATCTTATGACTCCATCAATAATTATGCATTCATCAGATGAGTTGTCCAGTCGCAGGCGGGCCCCACGGCCCGCGGTGAGGATCTCGATACGGAAAATGAACCCAAAGGAGGCCGGTTGCAAGAAGTGGCGAACGGCCTTCGATCGATGACTAGAGACCGATGCGAGAGAGGTATTCCCGGCGGCCCCGGGTCCCCGAGGCCAGACGGAAGAGAGCGCCCGCAGCCTCTCCCTCTTCCTCTCGATCTTCGCCGCCGCCACTCGTCACGTAGAGATCGCCCCGGTCGACGCCGCCGAAGGTCACGCTCGTGATCTTTCGTGCCGGGAAAGGGATCCGCTGCACCTCACGCCCATCGGGTGAATAACGATAGAGCGCCCCTCCCTCCCACCGAGCCGACCATACATAGCCCTCCTCATCGACGGTCAACCCGTCGGGCCCCCCGGCGTCCGGTGGCGTTTCCACGAAGACCCGCTGGTTTTCGATGCTGCCCGTCTGTACGTCGTAGTCGAACACGTAGATCCGCCGCGACGCGGTATCGGTGTAGTACAAGCGGTCACAGTCGGGCGAGAACCCGAGGCCGTTGGAGATTCCGATGCCGCTTGCGAGGCGCGTGACCCGGCGATCGGTGTCGATCCGAATCAGCGCTCCCACGCCGTCGTCGAATCGCTGGACATCGTCCGGCACCGTTCCTGTGAGGACCCGCCCGGTAGGATCCGCCAGGGCGTCGTTGAAATGCATCCCTTCGCTGCCGGGAAATCCGTCGATCAGGAGTCGGATCTCTCCGTCACGCCACGACACGACCCGAGCACCGTCCTGCAGCAGGAGTAGACTCCCGTCCGTCTGAAACGTGAATCCCGCGACTCGCGCTCCCCGGTAGATCCGTTCGTGCTTTCCAGAATCCGGGGTGTAGCGATAGAGCTCGCCCCTCATGTAGTCGAGCCAATAGAGTGCCCGCTCCTCGGTGTGCCACAACGGCCCCTCGCCCAATGGACACATTCGATCGACGACGATCTCCGGTCGCACAATTCGCCTCGGTGAGAGCGGCTCCCGATCGTGGGAGTCGACGGGCCAGCATAGCTCCGCCCGCGAGCACGCCCGCAAGCCCGCACGCCCGCAAGCCCGCAAGCCCGATCGTCGAGGCCGTGGTCTACGAAAGCACCCGCAGCCAAGTCATGTCTAGGGGGCTGTGGGCTGAAGGGGCCTCGGGTCCAACTCCTTGATCGCCGGAAGAACCTCCCGGGCGAAGAGGGCCATGCTCTCCTGCGCCATTTTCAGAGGCATCCCCCCAAACTTGAATACGAATGTGATCTCGGATGTGCCGAAGGTGTCCGCGAGCACCCGGGTCCGTTCGATGATCATCTCGGGCGTGCCCCAGGGATGACCCCCGACGAAGCCCTTGGCGAAGAGTGATGCATCCTGTCCCATCTGCTCTGACCGCGCGGCGTATCCCTCGTATCCCTTGATCTTCCCCAGATGGCCACCGAGCAGCTCGTAGTGTCGCAGCGCGGTATCTGCGTAGCCGTACATGTATTGCTCGGCGGGGCCGCGCGCCGCCTCTTCCGACTCGGCACAGTAGGTCCAGACCGCGAGTCGCGTGTCGACGGGTTCGAACCCTGCCGCGTGCCGCGCATCGACGTAGGTCTGCAGGCCAGCACGCGACGTTTCGAGATCCGTGTTGGGGATCACCATGGCCTTCACACCGGCCTTCGCGATGATCTCCATGGTCTCCGGAGACCCGGCGGCACAATAGAGAAGGTCCGTCAGATCGCGCTCGATCTGGGGACGGAGTCGCAGATCCTTGATCGAATAGAACTCGCCCTTGTGATCGTGGATCTCGCCCTTCGAGAGAAGCTCCCTCAGAATGGCCAGGCTTTCGTCGAAGCGACCCCGGGCTTCATTCTGGTCGACGTTCAGTCCTGCGAATTCGCGCCGTCCCAACCCGCGTCCGACACCCAGGATCAGGCGTCTGTCCCCAAGCAGCGTATCGATCATGTTGACGTCTTCCGCGACTCGCACCGGATTGTGCCAGGGCAGCACGACGACCATCGTGCCGACGTCGACATTCTCCGTGACGCCGGCGATAAAGGTGAGTAGCTGGAGCGGATTGGGCACCATCGTGTACGGCGTAAAATGATGCTCGACCGTCCAAACCGTATCGAAGCCGAGCCTGTCGGCGGTCTTCGCGAGCTCGATTTCCTCGAGGAAGACCTCTCGATCCGAAATCGCAGGTCGGCCGGTGACTTCCTCCCCTCGCTCCTCGGATTCGTAACGGTCCCAATCGTCGGCATTTTGGCAGAAGATCGTCATTCCTACGCGCATTGCATCCTCCTCGACAGACAACGGGAACGATCGGCCCGGCGGGCCAGAGTTCATGTTACCGGTCCCCGCAAAGCGAAGTCACCCGTCATTCGGGTGCTTCCGGAGTCTCCGCGGTCCGGCACCGACCTTCTCCGGGTGATAGCGTGAACGGGACGCGCCACATCCGGCGACGCCTACGGAGGAATGATGTCCGATCTCGAAGAATTCGAAGCCATCAAGCGCCTCAAATACAAATATCTCCGCTGTATCGACTGTAAGGAGTGGACCGAACTACGCCAGGTCTTCACGAAGGACGCGAACGTCACCTACGACAAGGGGCGCTATACCGCGAGTGGTGTGGACGCCATCATCGAATTCCTGCTCGGCACGCTCGAACGAACGGACGTTGCGAGTATGCACCAGGTCCATTGTCCAGAACTCGAGATGACCGGCCCGAACACCGCGAAGGGTGTCTGGTATTTTCACGATCATGTGGTGAACCCCGGTGAGGTCAGCGGCGGGATGCCAGGGCACTCGATCCTACAAGGAGCGGGCTTCTACGACGACGAATACGTCAAGTTGGATGGGGAGTGGAAGAAGACGCATACCGGCTACGAGCGCACCTTCGAACTCATCACGCCCTTCGTCGAGGGCCCGGGCGTTTCTCTTCGCACGCGCTGGAACACGTAGTCCTTAGGTTTCGAGGTAATCGTCCCCGATCCGGATCGCAGGCTTCAAAAAAGAATACGAAAGACGTCGAGCGTGGCGCGGCTCTCAGTAGATGACCTCGTCCGCGATGAGCTGGCGGTAGCGGCGTTCCGAAAGTCCCAGGATCTCCTTGAAGACGAAGTCATTGTCCTGTCCGATCGCCGGGCCGGGCCGGGACGCACATCGACTGCGCTGAGACTCGTCTTGATGTAGGCGCCGTAGAGCGTCTCTCGAAAGCCGAGGGGGTGGGTGACCTCTCGGAAGGTGTTTCGAGCCCTGTACTGGGGATCTTCCAGAAGATCCGCCACGTCGAGCACCGGCGCCGCCGCGACGTCGTGCCTCTGCAGACGTTCGGCGAGATCTCGATCGGCGAACTGTGCCGTCCAGGCGGACAACCGCGCATGCAGGGCCTCGATACCGCGCAGACGTGAAGCGAAGGAAGCGAAGGCGAGGGGTGCTCGAGACCACTTTTCCCGGACGATTCACTCGACCCCAAAAGACGCGCCGCATTGTCCCCGAGAATCTTGCGCTTCGAGTCGTCGGAAAGATCCGTCCTCTTCACGAGTTCCGCGACGATGCCCTCGAAGGTGTGATCCGGGTGGCGGGTCATTTCTTGAGTTCGATGCAGATCTCCCGCCATTTCTTCTTGCCCGTATTGACCGCCGTCTCGACGCCGCCCTTCTGCATGAAGACGAACGCGCCCGGCTCGACGTCGACCTCGAAGAACTCCTTGTACTCCCCCGCCGTCTCCGGATGGGGCTCGACGGCGATCTTGTCCCCCTCGATCTGGATGAGCATGTAGTCGAGATCGTGCGTGTGGAGCTTCGAACGCTTGCCCGCCGCGAGACCGACCTCGGTCACTCGCACTCGTTCGTTTTCGAAAATGATCTTGCCGCCGCCGGGTCCGTACTCGGATCCCTCGACTTCGGGGATGACGTCCGCCATGGCTCTCCCTCTCGCTTGCTCGTGAACCTTCAAGACTATCGCGTCCTGTCGAGGAATGTGACGAGCGAGCCGGAACCTCGAGGGCGCCCGAGCCCTTCTCCACGCGATATCCCGCGAGGCGTGACCGAAGTCATTCGTCTATTCTCGCAGTCGCAACCCGACCTGTGAGGATCCGAAGCCATGCCGACGACAGAACTGCAGCGCAGCGCGAAAGAGATCTGGGAACAATTTTGCGAGCAGCTCAAGCAAGCGGGCGAACAGCTGATCCGGGAGGATCTTCCCCTCGACCGACTCGATGCGGCCGAGGGACTGCGATATCTGTCGCGGCTCCTTCGCACGGGTCTCGAGAGAAACGTCGAGGGAGCCGATGCGGCCAATCCGTACCTCCACGTACTGTGCAACGAGCGAATCAAGGGATTCGGCGGGGACAATCCCGACACGCTCTATTACGGCGCCGCTCTCCGCGACGAATACGAATACGTTCTGAAAGGCGATTTCAGCGGCTGCTCCTACTTCAGCGTGATCGCGACCGGACAAGAGGAGGATGGTTTGAATTGCGTTACGGGAAGCGTCGACAGCACCTCCTTACCCGCCGGGAAGGAGGGCCCCGTCGAGATCTCGGTTCGCCGAGCCCACGAGACGAGCGCGACCGAGGGGGAAGACTCCGCC
>JAPYTP010000266.1 GCA_029941885.1 Myxococcota bacterium | reverse complement strand
GCCGGCCGGCCGAAATCAGATCCACCATCGCCGCTTCCTCGGCAATGTGACGAGCATGGCGCAGCGGCGCTACGACCACGGCCGTCCCCAGGCGGAGCCGACGCGTCTTCGCGGCTACCGCCGCTGCGAGCACGAGGGGCTGTGGCAGGTAGCCATCCGCGAAACCGTGATGCTCCGTGAACCAGACCGACTCCGCGCCGAGTCGCTCGGCCTCGGACACTCTCTCGATCATCCGCGCCGTGTGATCCGCAAAGGACCCCCGGCTGGCGTCGACCTGACGTAAATCGACAAAGAGCCCGACTGAGGTCCTCACAGCGGGTTCGCTTCGTGCATCAATCGTCAAGCAGCATTCCTTCTTGTATGGCGTTCCGGTAGCCGATCATGCCCGCTACTCCTCGAAGATCTGGAGGTCCGGATGGTCGGAGAGGGTGAATCGGTTGGTGAGTCCAGCGACGAGTTCCGCGGGCGCGGCTTCGTCGAGCGCGTCGAGTGTCCAGCCGCCAGGGCGCGAGATCGTCGTCTTCGGCCTCGGCTCGGCGAGTAGCGAGACCCCGTCTCCTGATACGAAGAACGTGCGGCCGTTGACTTCACTCGCCGCGCTGCTGCAGAGCCAGACGACCATGGGTGCGATTCGGCTCGGACGGACCTCGTCTGGGTCCGTCGTGCGGCTGCTCGGGCCCATCGTGAGGTCCATGAGCCTTCGCCAAGGTACGCTCTGCTCGTTGTATTCTGCGACGCCCGGTCCGATTGCGTAGGGACGGATGGCGTTGCAGCGGATTCCGAAGCGGCCGATCTCCATGGCGAGGCTGCGGGTGAGCCCTACAACGCCTTCCTTCGCGGATGCGTAGGCGACGTGCGAAGGATGGCCCATACCCGACCACGAGCTCGTGTTGACGATCGCCCCCCCATCGCCGCGCGCCATGTGCGGCGTGACTGCGCGGATCATCGCGAAGTAGCCCTTGAGGTTGACGTCGAGGGTGCGGTCCCAGTCCGCCTCGGCGTAGCGCCACGCGTCGCCGTTGCGCTGGACGGTCGCGTTGTTGACCAGCACGTCGATCCGTCCGAAAGCATCGAACGCCTGTCCCACGATCTCGTCCGCCTGCTCCCAGGTCGCCGACGCCGTACAGGCAATGGCCGCGCCACCCTCCGCGACGATCTCCTCCACGACGGCCGTGGCGTCGGCCTCGGCGCGCCCGCCAACGTCGTCAACCACGACGCTTGCCCCCTCTCGGGCGAAGAGCAGCGCATGCTCCCGCCCGATTCCGCGGCCGGCGCCGGTCACGATCACCACCCGTCCCTCGAAGCGACGTGTCATCGTCGATGCTTCCCCTCGACCCGGAGTGGGCCCGGTCAATTCCGGACGGCGAAGCGAGTACGCAGCGCCGCCTTCTCGACCTTCCCCATCGCACTGCGCCGCAGACTCTCTACGCGCTCGAGCTGTTCGGGACACTTGTGGCGTGCGAGTCCCTGATCACGGCAGAAGGCCCGGAGATCCTCGAGCGAGAGCGAGGCCTCGCCGAGCACCACGACGGCGCATACCCGTTCGCCGGTTCGGGGGTCGGGCACACCGAAGACGGCAGCATCGAGGATGGCGGGGTGACGAAAGAGCAGATCCTCGACCTCCACTACGGAGATGTTCTCCGCATTGCGGATCACGATGTCCTTGAGGCGGCCGGTGATTCGTAGATAGCCCTCTGTGTCGAGCGTTCCGAGATCACCGGTTCGGAACCACCCCTCGCCGTCGAACGCCTCTGCGTCGAGCGTGGCATCCACATAGCCCTCGAAGCATTGCGGGCCACGCAGCCGCACCTCGCCTTCGCCCCCCGTCGGTGCGTCGCTGCCATCGGCGCGTACGATCCGGATCGAGACCCCCGGCGCCGCCCTGCCGACGCTCTCCACGAGGATGGGTTCTGCGTCGCCGGGCTCCGCCGACGAGGCGATCGGGAACTCGGTCAGGCCATAGCTGCCCACGAGCGGTACACCGAATGCCGCGTGCATCTCGTGATGGACCTCCGCGGGAACGGGCCCACCTCCCCAGGTAGCTACGCGTAGGTCGGGGAAGAGAGGCTCGGCGCCGTGAAGCGCCTGGGCGTCGAGGTAGGCACGAAAGAAGGGCACCGCCGTGCCGACGATGGTGGGATGGAACGCCGCCCACGCGTCGGGCGTCGTCTTGGCGTCGTAGTCGTCCGTCAGCACGAGGGTGGCTCCGCCGACGAGCGAGGTCGTGAGCATTGTCGCGCCGCCGATGTGCGTGAGCGGCCAGGCGATCGGGTACACGTCGCTCTCGCGGAAGCCCGCCTCGCCGAGCATTCCCGCGCAGGATGCCATGATGGCGTCGTCCCGATGGCGCACGCCTTTCGGGTCCGCGGTGGTCCCCGACGAGTAGTAGAGCCAGCGCACGCCGCCCTCCGGAGGTGTCGGAGGCACGAGGGATACGTCGTCCTCGATCGGCAGACACAGCTCGCGGGAGAGATCCCTGAGATCGAGTGCGAGGACGCGGGCGCCGTCGGGCGTGACCTCTCGGGCCATGTTTGCGTGGTCGAAGGCTCGCCAGGTCTCGGGGGTGATGAAGACCTCGGTGTTCACCTGAGCCGTGATGAAGCCGACCTCCCTGTGGCGAAGGAGTGGAATGATCGGGTTCTGAACGGTGCCCAGTCGGGCGAGCGCCACCATTAGGACGAGCGCCTCGAGGACGGTCGGCAGCTGCCACGAGACGACTGTCCCCGACTCGATTCCCTCACCGGCGAGAGCCGCCGCTACTCGCAGGCCGTCATCGCGCAGGCGCGCTCGCGTGAGCGTCCGAGCGTGCTCGTCCAACGCGATCACCGCATTCGGATTCGCTTCGGCCGCCGAGGCCACCAGCTCCCACAGGGTCTCGGGCACGCGCACTGGCTCGTCGTCGGCCCGGGTCACGACGCGATCCCACTCGACATTCGGCGCCGGTCGCTTCAAGCGAATTTCCTCTTTATCCATGCATGCGGAGGAGGGTCTTCGTTCAGGACGATCACGGAAGTTGCACCGCGGAAACCGCAGTGGCAAGGAGCTTGCCGGTGTGGGTCTGGACGTCCGGCGGCATCCGTGTGGAGACGGCTGCGACCGAGATGGCGATGACGGGTACGCCGCTCGCACTCAGCAATGCGGAGCCCAGGCTCGTCGAACCCTCGACGACCGCATCGACATTCAGGGACCAACCGCGGCGCGCGACGTGATCGAGCTCGGCGTGATCTGCTTCGCTCAGGTCCTCCCCCGCAAGCCGCCCGCGCGCGCTGCGGTCCATCGCGGCGAGCAGGGCCTGGCCTAACGCGCTCGTCCGGGTCGGCACCTCCATGCCCACGGTCGGTACGACGCGTAGCAGGTTAGTGCTCTCCACCACGTCGGTGATCACGACGCGACCGCCGTCGGGCACCGCGCACAGCACAGTCTCCCCGGTCTGATCTCGTAGAGAGACCATCAGCGGGAGAAGCAGCTGACCGAGGCCGGTACGCGCCCTCGCATAGCTGGCCACCGCGAGCACCCGCGTCGTCAGCTCCCAGCGCGGCGTTCCGTCGGCGACTGTCTGGATCCAGCCCGACTCGGCGAGGGTCTTGAGCACACGCTGCACACTGCTCTTGTCCCTGCCGAGTTGGCGGGTGAGCTCGGCGAGTCCGATGGGCTGGCTCCGCGCGATGACCTCGACCGCTTCGAGGACAGTGGTGGCACTCCGAAGCGCATTGACGGCCATGGGGGCTCCCGACAGACTTGAATCGCATATTGATATAGCGTATCGAAATGCAATACACCCGTCCCAAGACCCTCACGAGCGACACGTGAGAACGGTGAGCAGAGGAGCCCTCATGAATTCCGATGACGTCATCCTGGTCAGCGTGATCGACCACATCGCCGAGCCGGCCGACATGTTCGTCCAGCACGTTCCCGCCAAGTAAAAGGAGTACACCCCGCGCGTCGAGACCGACGATCGCGGTGTCCAGCAGTGGTGGTACGGCGATCTCAAGGGCCGGAACCTGGGTCTCAACGCGGTCGCCGGAAAGCCGCCCGAGATGTTCAACGTCGACGCCAGCTGCTACGACGGGATGCGACCGGGCTGCTACGACGTGCACGAGCGCGTGCGCGACATGAACGCCGGCGGCCAGCTCGCAGGTCTGAACTTCCCCAACTGGACAGGCTTCTCCAGCCGCGTCCTCAATCAGGGCCCGGATCGCAAGGTCAACGAGATCATGACCCAGGCCTACAACGACTGGCATGTCGACGAGTGGTGCGGCGCCTATCCCGTCGCTTCATCCCCTGCGGCCTGATCAGCCTGTGTTCGGTCGGAACGGCAGGGACTCGAAGCCCTGGACGAACTCCGTCTTGAAGCGCGTCGCTCGCTCGAGGTCCAGCTCGTAATCGGGGAAGCGCGCGAGGATCGCCTCCAGGCAGACTTTGCCTTCCATTCTCGCGACGTGCGTGCCCAGACACTGGTGCGCCCCGGCGCCGAAGGAGAGGATGCGCTGAGGACGGCGCTGGACGTCGAACTCGTCGGGGTTCTCGAACTCCCGCTCGTCGCGATTCGCCGACGCATATAGGAAGATCAGCCCCTGATCCTTCTTCATGGTCTGGCCGTGGATCTCGATGTCCCGGGTAATCGTGCGGCCCAGGAACTGGGTGGGCATGTCGTAGCGGAGGATCTCGTTGAAGGCATCGGGGACGCCGCTCGGATCCGCCCTCAAAGCTGCGCGCTGATCGGGATGCTCCCAGAGGCGTCGAAGGCCGCTGGCCAGCACCTTCGGAAAGGTCTCCGAGCCTCCGATCACGAGCATCGAGAGGTGTGAGCCCGCTTCGGCGTCCTCGTAGTGTCTGCCGTCGAATTCGAAGGTCGCGACCGCGCTCAGCGCCTCGCGTGACTCGACGGGATTCCTTCTGCGCTCCTTGATCTTCTCGGTGCAGTAGTCGACGAGCTCCTGCAGTGCGGCGCTGCCCTCCGGTGCGAAGCCCTGGGAGTCGGGATCGTGGGCGAAGAAGCGCTGGACCCAGTCGGTCAGCATCGGTCCGTCTTCGATGGGGAGGCCGATCGCCATGCATGCGACGGTCACCGACAGACGGGCCGCGAAGTCACCGATCGCGTCGAACTCATCCCGCCCGTCGATCTGGTCGAGCAGGTCGTTCGCGATCCGTCGCACCTCGGGCTCGATGGCGCGCATGTTGCGCGGCAGGAAGAGGGTGCGGACCGCGGAGCGCAGCTTGGTGTGCTCGGGGGCGTCCAGCACGTTGATCATCGGGACGACCGGCTGATCCTTGGTCAGGATCTGCGCGGGCGCCGCGCCCTTCGAGTTCGAGAGCGCATCGGTCCCGCACACGTCCCAGATGTCCTGGAACCGGGAGAGGGCCCAGGAGTCGTATTGCTCCATGTAGTAGGCGGGCGCCTCGTCGCGCAGTCGCTTGTAGACGGGCAGTGGGTCGTTGCGGACCGCCTGGTCGAATGGGTCGTAGTCGAGCGGCATGGGATTTTTCTCCTTGTCTGTTCTCTATTATTCATCCGGGAGGGTATCGTCCTGGCCCGGCGGTCAATGAAGCGCATTGATCAGGCCGCTTTCCCCACTTGCCGCCAATTGGGCGAGACGGATCAGACTTGGGCCGGCAGCGTCTTCCATCCCCGCACGGTCGAGGTGCGGGCCATTTCTGCGGCATCGAGATCGATCTGCCACTCGGGCCAGCGTGCGAGGACCTCGTCGAGGGCGACGCAACCTTCGAGACGGGCAAGGCTCGCTCCGAGGCAGAAATGGATGCCGAGACCGAAGCTCAGATGGCGGTTATTAGTGCGGCGGTTCTCTCGCACAGCCGCTTCGCTCGTTTGCTTCCTTGGGTTCGACATCTCGGCACGCTCCTTGGGGTCACAGACCCCGGAATGTGTCTCTTAGCTTAGAGGGGCTTCGAGTCCAGATCTTGCTGACGGGCTACACAAGCCGGGCTCGACAGCGTGCACGCTTCAGACTGAAATTCAGCTCTACGCAGTTGTAACCGACCGTCAAATTGATGATAAGAGGATCAGCGTAGTGATCGTTGTACGGGGACTGCTGGCGGATGTCACAGGGCGTCTCGCCCCGCATTCGATGAAGTCCGAGCCATTCCGACCGGCTACACTGGTTGTTTGGGTCGTTGCCTATGACCACCGCTCCGCCAAGATGACAAATTGCGAGGATCGAATTGCCTTCAGCCCAAGTCGGGAGGGGATAGGCAAAACGGTGCTTCAGGCTTTCGTGTGGGTTGATTTCAGAGAGTCC
>JAPYTP010000265.1 GCA_029941885.1 Myxococcota bacterium | reverse complement strand
CTGATTGACGCCACCGATGTGGTCGGGATGGGCGTGTGTGAGGACGATGCCCTCGATCTCCTTGCAGCCCGCGCCGGCAACCGCCTCCTCGAGAACCGGCATGTAGGCGTCGAGACCGGAGCCCGTGTCGAGAAGGAAGCGTCTCTCGCCCGTGCCAATCAGGTAGGTATTCGTTCCCGGGCCGGAAAACATGCTCGGGTTCTGACCGAGGGCGACGCTGACCCGGGGCGAGAGTCGGGCTATGTCGGGGAGCACGGTTCCACCGAGGATCTGGGGGGAGTGATCGGCCATGTCTTGAAAGTCCTTCCGGGTGAGCGCAGGTCGCCCGATGGGGGGAGGATACCGTCGGGGCGGGCCTATCCGCCGGCGATCATCATCTGGGAGATGCGCAGGGGTGGGGCGGCCGTGCGGCCGTGGAAGACCAGGTCACATCCGATCCGATCAATCTGGCTGAGCATGTCCCCGAGGTTCCCGGCGATCGTGATCTCTTCGACGGGGTGAGCGATTTCGCCCTTTTCGACCCAGAGGCCGGCGGCGCCACGAGAGTAGTCCCCGGTCGTCGGATTGAAGCCCATTCCGATCAGCTCCGTCACGACCAGCCCGCGGTCGAGTTCCGAGATCATCTCGTCGAGCGTCAGTCCCGTCTTGTTTCCGGCGGCGTCGACCGGGGGTTCGAGCCAGAGGTTCGTCGTGCCCACGTGCGGCGCGGATCCCGTTCCGCGCGCGGCGCTGCCCGTCGATTGCATGCCGAGCTTTCGGCCCGAGTAGTGGTCGAGGAGCCAGGTCTGTAGTCGACCACTCTCGACCAGGACGTTTCGCCGAGTCGGCTGCCCCTCCCCGTCGAAGGGTTTGCTCCCGAGCGCCCCCGGAAGTCTTCCGTCGTCGATGATCGTGACCGAGTCGCTCGCGATCATCTCCCCGAGCCGGTCGGCCAGAAAGCTCGATTCGCGATAGATCGAATAGCCGCTGAGACAGGAGACCAGCTGACCAATCAGACTGGGCGCGGTCATCGCATCGAAGATCACCGGTGCTTCGCACGTCTCGACGCGCTTGCTGCCGAGGCGGCGAATCGCGCGTGCCGCCGCCTTGCGACCCACCGCAGCCGCATCGTCCAGATCAGAGAGCCGACGCCCGGAGGTCATCCAATAGTCGCGCTGCATCGAATCGCCATCGCGCGCGAGCGGTTCCGCAAAGAGACCGTGGGAGGCGGATTCGTAGGCGCCGAGAAATCCAAGGCTATTGCCGTAGACGACCCGCGTGTTTCCGGAACTGGCCTGGGCGCCCTCGGAATTGTCGATCCGCTCGTCGAAGCTTCGAGCCGCGGATTCCGCGCGTTTGGCGTCTTCGATCCGTGCGTCGAGCGAGACGTTCCGATCATCCGGGTCGAAGAGCCCGAGATCCGGAATCTCGCTTGCGAAGCCCCCTTCCGGGAGGCCGGCGGCTGGGTCCGGCGCCGTCGCACGGGCCAGGGCAACCGCTTCTTCGGCCATCCGGTCGATCGCCTCGGGGGCCAGATCGCTTGTCGAGACGATGGACGTCTGGCGGCCGTCGCGACCCTCGACGAGCGCCCGGATCCCAAGGCTTCTTTCCTGGGCCTGTTTGATGAATTCGATCTCTTCTCCGCGAACGCGGACCTCGCGGTCGTCGCCCTGGACCAGTAGGACGTCGGCCTGGCCTGCGCCGGCTCGGCGAGCCGCTTCGAGCGCTCGGGCGACGACGGATTCCATGGAGTCAGGGGTCTCTGTGGCGCTCATCCTTCGGTTCCGCCCACCGTCAGGTCATTGACCCGGATCGTGGGGAGTCCGACTCCGACCGGCACTCCTTGGCCGTCCTTTCCGCAAGTTCCGACGCCTTCGTCGAGCGCGAGATCGTGGCCGATCCGAGTGACGCGCGTGAGCACGTCGGGTCCGTTCCCGATCAGCGTCGCTCCCTTGACCGGTTTTCCGATTCGGCCGTTCTCGATCAGGTACGCCTCGCTCGCGCTGAATACGAATTTTCCGCTCGTGATGTCGACCTGTCCGCCGCCGAAGCTGACCGCGTAGAGCCCGTTGTCGACGGACCGGAGGATCTCCTCGGGGTCGTCCTCGCCCGCGAGCATGAACGTGTTGGTCATGCGGGGCAGAGGCAGATGGGCGTAGCTTTCGCGGCGACCGTTGCCTGTCGGCTCGACACCCATGAGTCCGGCATTCAGGCGGTCCTGCAGGTACCCCACCAGTACGCCATTTTCGATCAGGACGTTGCGCCGGGAGGGGGTCCCTTCGTCGTCCACGTTGATCGATCCGCGGCGCCCGGGAATCGTGCCGTCGTCGACGACGGTCACGCCCTCCGCGGCGACGCGTTGGCCCAGCTTGTCGGAGAACGCCGAGGTCTTCTTGCGGTTGAAATCGCCCTCGAGGCCGTGGCCGATCGCTTCGTGAAGAAGGATCCCGGGCCATCCCGGCCCCAGTACGACATCCATCGTTCCGGCGGGGCATGCCTCGGCTTCGAGATTCAGGAGCGCCGTTCGAACGGCCTCGTCGACCAGTGCCTGCCAGCGGGCGGGATCGCGCAGATCCTCGAGTTCGAAGCGTCCCCCGGCTCCCTGGTATCCGACCTCGCGGCGGCTTCCATCGGCGGCGAGGACCTGGACGTTGATGCGAACCAGAGGCAGCACATCCGCGACACAGGTGCCGTCGCTCGCCGCGATCAGCGTGTGTTTGTGTTGGCAGACGATGCTCGCCATGACCTGGCTGACCTTGGGATCCTTGGCTCTGGCGTAGGCGTCGATTTCGTTCAGCCAATCGACCTTGGTCGCGACGGGGACATCGGTCGGGGCCGTCGTGACGGGATACAAGTCGCGGCCGGCGCCACTGGAGGCGATTGCCACGGGGGCGTGGGGGCTCGTTTCGTCCGCGATCGCACGTGCCGTCCCGGCGGCGAGTCTCGCGCTCTCGAGACTGATGTCGTCGGAATGCGCGTATCCCTGGCGCTCGCCCCGCACGGCGCGGACCCCGACGCCTTGTTCGATATGGCGATCTCCCGACTTGACGATTCCTTCTTCGAGGGAGACCGAGTCGGTCGTGGTGTACTCGAAGTAGAGGTCGGCGTAATCGACGCGACGCTCGAGGGCGGTATCGAGGGCGGTCGCCAGACTGGAATCGCTCAGGTCGAAGCGATCCTGAAAGAAGGCGAGGGCTCGTGCGGAGGTCGGTGCACGACCCTCGCTCGAAGAATCGGAGGCGCTCATCTCTGCGGATGCCTTTCTCGGGGGCTACGGATCGACCGTGCGCGTCGTTTCGCGAAGAGTAGCGGGGGTGGCGGTATTCGAGGCGCGGAAGAGCAAATCGGCGAGTCCGGACGAATCTTGAACCGCGTGGATGTCGTGGACTCGAAGGCCGTGAGCAGCGATTGCGGCGAGAACCTCGGGTGGGTCGTCACCGACGTAGACGAGCGACTCGAGGGAGCGCTCTGCTGCCTCCGCGACGGCGCGGAAGACCGACGCTGCGGGTTTGGCTCTCGCCTCGTTGGATGGGATCTCGATGATCGAGAAAAATTCAATTAAATCTAGTGCTTCTAGGATTTTCGGGAGGCGATGGTCGAAGTTGCTCGTGACCGCGAGAAAGCAACCCCGCTCCCGCAGCTGGAGGAGGGCTTCGGGAATTCCCCGACGCGGGCGCCAGGCCGCGCCGGTTTCGTAGTGGTCGAAGAGAGCTTGGGCGAAAGTGCGGAAATCGTGGAAGCGCGCGCTGCCGTCCGTGGCCTGGAAGGTCTCTCCAATCCGCTCGAACCACCACTCGACTTCATTCATTCGCCGTTCTTCGCGCGTTGCTCCGTCGAGACCCCTCGCCGGTGCGTTTCGCAGCACGTGGCGAAACGTGTCCTCGAGGCGCCCAGCGGGCAGGTCGACTCCGTATTCGATGGCGACGCGGTGGTAGATCTCGCCGACCGGGGCCGTCCCTTCGATCAGCGTCCCCGTCGCGTCGAAGCAGATCGCCGGCGCCGTCGACACGCCCGTCATCCCCGGGCGGAATCCGGGTCGGGCTTCCGGGCCGAGGCAACGAAGCTTGCGGGCAGGTCGCGCTTTGCGTCGGATTCGAAAGGCTCGATCCGCAGCGTTTCGAGCCCGGCGGTGTCGATCCAGTCGCGCAAGGTCTCTGGTTCGAAGCCCAGCCAGAGCAGGCCCAGATCCTTCTCCATCCAGGTGTGATCGTGATGCAGGAAATCGACGAGGATCACCTGGCCCCCGGGTCGGACGACACGCGCCATTTCCCCGATGGCGCGCCCCGGGTCCTCGAGGGAATGGAGCACCATGTGGGCAAAGGCGGCGTCGACGCTGTCGTCCTCGAGTGGGAGCGCGTGGGCGTCTCCGTTGCGGAACTCGACGCGGCCGGTGGCGTGGGAGATCGAGGCTTCCGACTTTCTTCGCGCGGCTTCCAGCATGCCTTCGGACTGATCGATGCCGACGACGTCGAGTCCGAGGTCGGCGAGTTCGAGGGCGAGCACGCCCGTGCCCGTGCCGATGTCCGCGACCCGGAGCCGCGGCGGGACGAGGACGGTCGTCGCCCGAGCGCGCAACAGGTCGTCGCCGAAGACGGTGCGAAGCGCATCCCATTCGGGGCCGACGGCATCGAAGAAGCTTCGCCCCGTATCCGATCGTTTCTTGCGTCCGGCCAGCGTTCGACGCAGCAGCGCGTCGTCTCGGTCGGCCGTCGGATCCCCGGCCATGCTCTTGCGAGCGAGGAGCCACGCGTCACACCACAGGCCGTCCTCGGGTAGCACGAACCGATAGGCGACGAAGGTCCCTTCTCGCCGGTCACTCAGGAGGCCGGCTTCACGTAGGATCGCGAGATGTCGAGATACCCGTGACTGGGCCATCGACAGGATGTCCATCAACTCTCCCACGATCAGCTCTTCTTGCTCGAGCAGGCGTAGGATCCGCACCCGGGTCGGATCCGCTAGGGTCTTGAAGACTTTCTGGAGTGTATCCGCAGCTGGGGTCGTCATCGTCGGGTCCCCACCTCGATCGGCACGATGTCGGGCGCGTCGAGGGTGCCGGACACCCGGACGTCGGCCTCGCCGGAACTCGAGAGCATCAGCCCGGCACCTGGGGCGAGTCGCCTGAGCGTCGCATCGACGATGCGGATGTGGGCGGTGAAGTCGATGGGTGGGGATTGGCTGAGGTGAACGAGGCCGATCTCCCCACTTAATTCGGCCTCGACGAGTTCTCCCTTCACCACGACCGAGTCGATCCGGGTCGCGCCGGACTCGAGGATCTCGATCGTGCCCTTGGCATGCGTAAAGCGAATCTCGAGGGGTAACTGATCCGTCTGCATTCGCAGAGACTGGCTCTCGAAGACGAGCATTCCTCGCAGCGTGCCGTTCGGATCGAGCGCGACATCCGCATCTACCGAGAGCGTCCCCTCGAATCGGACCCCACTGGAGTCGAGCCGAAGGGGAAGGCGGGCGAGCTCGACCTCGCTCACGCTCCCGACAAAGGTCGGCTCACCACCGAGCCGAAGCACCCCGTCCGCGTTGCCGAGGCCGCTCTGCGCCCAGAGGCGGAGTGTTGGCTGACCGCCGAACCAGGAGGTCGAGAAACGGGGTGCAATCTCGAGCTCGTAGAGTCGAACCTGGTCGATTGCCGGGTGCTCGATCGTGACGTCGCGAGCGCGCAGGACGGGGCCGCGGGCGGTCAGTGCGGGGGCGAGGTTCGAGACGTCGACTCGCGCGCCGCTGACGCGACTGATCTCCCACGCGATTCGCCGGCCGAGACTATCCCAGGGAAACAAGATCGCGACGAAGATCAGAACGAGGAGGGCGGCAAGCGGGATGCTGAGCGCTGTGGGCAAGAACGCCCAGCGTGAGCCATCGGAGGATAGATTGGATTCGGTCACGCGCGTATTCTACCGGGATTGGCCGTTCTTTGCCGGGTTAGGCCGCGCGGTGCGACCTGGTCCGTTCGCCCGTCATGGTTCGTGAAATCGGCTGGGCGCGGGGGCCGGGGGGGAGGGGGAAGGCCGATCAGGAGAGTGGCCTGAAGCCCGAGACCGAGAAAGTGACATCGATCAGGTCGGGGCCGCTCGCGTCGTTGCGTACACGACTCGGTCGCCGCTTCACGCGCAGACTCTTGACGGAGAGGGGCTGGTCCGCGCGCTCGATGCTCGAGAGATAGCTGACGGCCTGCCGGAGGGTGACGTTCTTCAGGCTGACCTCCACCTTGGTCTCTTCGTATTGCTCGCTCTCACCGGACTGGCGCTTCTCCATCGAGTTCGGCTTCACGCCGGCTCGTGCCGCGAGGGACTCGAGC
>JAPYTP010000264.1 GCA_029941885.1 Myxococcota bacterium | reverse complement strand
GGGGAGTGACGACTTCGCGGTTCGGCTTTTGTTGGAGGGGCTGAAACCCACGAAAATGGCAAAACGCGCGATCTCAGAACGCCCCGAAAGATTTCTCGAGATTCTGGAGAAACTCGGCGACTGGAGAATCAGGGTTCGGCGGCGCTGGCAAGTGCAGCCTCGAAAATTCAAAGCAAACGACGCCTGCGTGATCGAGTTAGACAGCGTGCGACAGATTGACGTCAATTATGTGCTCGTGAAGATGAACGACCTTGAGCGAAAACTCGAAGGACAGGGCTTCTTCATGATCATCGTTGAGCGCAGCTTCCAGATTGGCGATCCAGCGATCGGAAAGAAGGCATTTGCGGGAGCGGTGGCGTCGATGCTCGAGGATCTGATTCCGCTCGAGCGATTCTTGTCGAGAGCGGAATAGGGGGCTTGGTTCGAGCTCAGGTCTGTCTTCTATGAGGCGAGAGGTCGAAATTCCCAGACCAATTGCGCTTGCCTACTGTTAGGGCATGTGGAACGGGTTGGGGATGTCGTAAGAAGAGGCCCGCTTTTCGGCACCACCAACCGTCGGAATTTTGCGAAATACGACTCTGGGGGAGCAAGCTGGCCTCACTCGGGATTTTCCGCATCGCTAGCGGAGAAGGGACCGGGCGATGGATCTTGGATGGTTCGAGGAACTCTTTGGGTTCGAAGAGCGGTCTCCAGAGTTCGTGCGTGAGCACCTTCGTATTGAGGGGACACAACTTCGCTCTCTGGCGAACGGTCGCGTCTTTGAGTGCGGTCTTTTAGAGATCCCGACACTGGCCCTTCTGCGCGAACAGGCGGAGGCTGCGGAGCGATCTGGAGAGACGATGCTCGAGGAGTGGATCGCCGACGCCGAGGGACTCCATCGGGATCCGCGAGCCGCGGGGGCTGTCGTCCAGGTCGCGTCACAGTTCAACCTGCTCGAGATGGTCCACCCGTCAGTCACGCCCGAGGCGGGGATTACGGGTTACGTGCACGACCGCACCCAGGGGCCGGCTTGCGCGCTGGCCGCCGCGGCGGGCACGGTCTACCGCGCTCACTTGTGCCCGGTGGACGGGGTGCCGGGGCAGACTCGCGATCGGCAGATCGATTGTCTCGCGGGTCTGGGGCAGGCGCTGGGGTCGGCTCACGAGCCGCTCTGGGAGATGCAGAACGGCTACGCGTTGCCCTCCTCGGCGCAGCTGGCCCAGATTCGGAGACGGCTGGGGGCCCTGTCGCCAGAGGCCGAGGACACTGTTATGTCGTCCCTTCAGATCGGCCTTCAGCACGACACCGAGGTGACAATGGACGGCGTCGAGCACCGGCTGACCCAGGCTTACTGCTCGGCGCTCCCCGTCGCGTACGGAGTGCACGTGGCTGACGAGTGGGAGCCCTTCGCTCGGCTCGTCCTACGCGGCGCGTACGAAGCGACGCTCGCTGCGGGCGTCGCCAATGCCGCGCGGACCGGGAATCCGCGCGTCTTCCTGACGCTGCTTGGCGGTGGGGCGTTCGGGAACCGGACCGAATGGGTCTTCGACGCGATCGAAGCGGCCCTCGGGCGCCACCGTCATTCCGGTCTCGAGGTGGTGATCATCAGCTATCAGTCCAGCAATCCCGACGCTGTTGATCTGGTCGAGCGGTTCAACGGCTAGTCCGCTTCCAGAACGACAAGGTTCTGAAGACGACCCTTGCGGTCAATCTCGGCTCCCTCGCCCGCACGCACGTAGCCGGAGATCGTCTCGATCATCCGGGACTGGGTGTCGGGACCGACTCTAGGGGAGAGCTTGGGTAGCTCCGCAGCGCCTATTGTCGCGAACTCATGTTTCGTGTTCGGACGTCCGTTTCTGGAGCTATCGGAGGGAAATACACAATGGAAGTCAGCCCTGGAAGCACGGCTATCGGTCGATTGATTGAGGTGATGTCATGGCAGGGGAAGAACATCAGACATTTCCGTAACGAAGGATCCGGAATGGAGGATGTGCTCACCGCCGAGGTGATGCAGGCGCTCGATCTTCTCCCACGTAGCCACTTTCTCGCGCCGGTGCTGGAGGCCTGTGAAGGCCTGGCAACGAACGCACGAGCGCTTTTGTCCGACGAGGTGGAAGCACTCCGGGTCGAGGCCCATGCCGATCGATTTCATCTGAACCCATCACAAGAGAGTCATCAATCGTCGATCGCTGTCGATCCGGATGTAGTTCTCGAGACGCCGGAAGTCCTTGCGTTCATCGAAGCCAAAAGGCTCGCGTCGAGCGCCGCATTCCAATATGAACAACTGGCTCGACAATATTTCGTTCTTACACGTGATGCAGGCGCCCGCCCCAGTTGTTTGATTCTCTTGTTGGGTTCCGATCCGCCCGTCAAGGTGAAAGACATTCCCGGCAAGATCGACCCGATCGAAGCGATTCGGAAGACACTGCCAGCCGTCTACGACAGAGCGGACCCGCATCCTTTGAGTCTCGACACTCTTCTTGAGAGCGTCGATGATCACCTGTTGTGGATCACATGGCAGAGGCTTGAAGAAGTGGTCGCTTCAGCAGCGAAGACTTTCAGCTCGGGCAACCGATCGATTGATGCCAGCGTTGCGAGGACGGCGACGCCGATTCTCGACTGTGTTGCACGCCACAAGTGTTAGTCGACTCGGGTAATCAGTTTCGGGTACGGGCTGCACAACCGGTCTGAGATAGACTGACCGGAACGGGAAGGTTCCATACCCGCTACTTCGATCTGAGGGTCGGTGACTACTTTACAAAAGGCGCACAAAGCCACATGGTGTACGTGAACTCTAAAGAGGTTGGCCACATGACAAAGCTACATTTTCATAAACAGTACTGGAATCCAGATCCCTACCGACCCCTGGATACGCCACGTTGGGAAGAGCAAATGACCTCCCGGGTGAGAGGTCGTGCGCGCGAGCTTCTCCAGCTTTACAAATCTGGATTGCTCGACTTTGAGGACTTCATCCAGGACCGCAAGACAGAATACGACAACGACTGGGGGATGAGGATGTGTCTGTGGCATCAACATCACAGGCACAAGCAGACCCACAAGAACCTCGGACGCCCGTTCTGGAGCGTGGATGCGTTTCGTCAATGGGTCGCGAACATCGAATCCCTTCCTGAGGAGCAAGTCTTAGACAAGAAAGGGTTCTACGACCTCCGAACCCTTCAACGAGAGCGCAACGGAAAACCCCGAGCCTTTCTTAGGCACGAACATGTGGTTCCCAAATCGGTCATGATCAACTGGCTTGTCGAGGAGCCCGACAACGTCGATGTAATTTTCGACAACAACGTCTGCTGCGTACTCTCACTCGACGAAGACACCGCGCTCAACCGCGTCGCCAAGAACACGCATCCCGACCCCACCGACCCCTGGCTGCGCTACGAGGGCACGGGTATCGAAATTCTGTTCAACCCTGACTGGCCCGACGACGTTCTTCAGGAACTCAAACATCATGGGTTGATGACGAAGGCGTCCTTTGAACCATTTGATGACAGAACGTCAGCGTACAGACTTGCGGACTTCGTCTAGGCGGATTCAGGCTATTGGAAAGGGTAGTTCCTGCCTTGTCGCGCCGATGAACGCTCTCCCGCGTCAATTGCTGATGCCGGACGACGAGTCTGTCTATGTGGAAGCCTGGGACGTTAGTTAGTTTGGCGGAGGGTCGTTTGGGCACACCAAAGGGGCTTCGGAAATCCGAATGAGTACCCAAACTGTCACGGCAGATGGCAGATCATTGGCGGCGGCTCCTGTTCGATGTTTCTGGCCGCTATGGTGAAACTCCTTCATGATCTCGATCGAGTCCGAATGGGATTGGATTTTCGAATGCTTCCCGTGAAGTCTCAAGCCCTTCGGACGTCGATCCGATTTCATGGAAGATGGCATTCCTCCCGACCTACACGCTCACCCCCCGAATCCTCCGCCAGCTAAAGGCCATCGAGCGCACCTGCGGCTTTCTCTCCGCTGTCCGCCTGCAACCCGAATGGATCCAAGAAGTCCGCAGCGAAACGGAAGTCCGCGAAGCCCTCGCTAGCGTCCAGATCGAGGGCAACTCGCTCACGCTCGAGCAAGCCTTCGAACTCTCCGAAGAACTCCCGGTTCGCGAACTTCGTGACAGCGAGCGCGAGTTCTGCAACTACTTGCAAGCCTTCCAAGCGATCCAACCGCTCCACGGTCAGCGCGACGAGCAGTTGACGAAGGGGGACCTCCTGAATCTGCATCGAACGCTCGTGAGTGGCGTGCGAGGTGGCCATCGCGGTGCCGGCGTCCTGCGGCGCGAAGAAGTGCAGGTCGGCGATATCGTCGACGGTGAAATCATCGTTCATCATCAGCCGCCTTCATGGCACGTCCTCGAAGGCGAACTCGAATCTCTGTTGGAATGGCTCGAATCCGGCAAGACGAAGGGCGAGGGCACTGGCGACCCTTGGGTTCATCCAGTCATCCAGGCCGGCATCCTCCAACATCGACTCGTCTACATCCATCCCTTCCTGGACGGCAACGGACGAACGGCCCGAATGATGACGACCCTGCTTCTCTATCAGCGAGGCTACGACTTCAAGTATCTTTTCGAGCTTTCGGACTACTACAATCGCGACCGGGATGGGTATTATGCCGGGCTGCGAACGGCTGATCGCTCGGCCGATTACACGGAATGGTTGGAGTATTTCCTGGGTGGCTTTTCGAATCAGATGTTTCGGATCGAAGAACGGGTGAAGAAGAGTGCTGAAGGATGACGGATGCGAACGGCAAGATCGGAACTCCCGCCGCCGCCCGCTTCGAATTCCCGCGGATTCCCTGATTGTTAGAAATATTTCCCTGTTCCCGATCACAGGGAATTCGTCGGTAGGGTGGCGAAAAGGCTGCGGAATCTCGGACCCGATTCGCTTGTAGGAGCCCGATTTCGGAGGAATTCCCTGTATTTTCCCTGCATAACAGGGATCTGCCCCCGAAGACCAGTTGGCCCCCGACTCCGTCCGCCGCCACCCAGGCTGCGGGTGTAGAGACTTCCCGCAAGGATCCGAGGATGGATCCGGAAAAGCTCGCGATTCCGCGGGGTGTTGGCGGTCATCGTCTTTCGATTCCGAACCAGAGACGGCCCGTTTAAGGGTCCATTTAGGCTGATTTCCGCGTTCGTCTCTGTCGGCCATTTCGGTGGTTCGGGTTCGCTCAAATTTTCGAACAGATGTGCGTTTCAGCGAGACCAGTCTTCGACGACCAGGTCCTTGAATCTCCGAAAGTCCTTCACGTTCGCTGTGACGACTGTTAGTTCATTGACGCTGGCGATCGCTGTAATCTGCCCGTCTGCTGCAGAAGGGGGCCGTCCGCGTTTGCTCAAGCGCGCACGTTCCTGGGCGTGCCAAGTCGCCGCTTCCTGATCGTAGGGAAGGATCGGCAGAGTGCCTCTAACGGCCTCCTCGAGGTAGGTCTCGATGGCGCGGCGCTTCTTTGAAGCAGCTAGTCGAGCAGCCCCAAACGACAATTCATGCCAGACGACCGAACACGTCGCGAGCTCGCCATCGTGTTCGGAAAGGTGTTCCAGCGTTCGCTCGTTCGGATGCGACTTGATCGCCTCGGACAGTACGTTCGTGTCGAGCAGGTAGCGGATCGTCACAGGGAAACATCTCGCCCCGGCGATTCCTCACGCAGTCCTTCGAAATCTGAGTCCCCGATATTGAGTGAGTCGACGTCGAGGCGTTCTCGGATTTGCGCCGTTGCGTCAATGAACGAAGGGCGGTCACCCGTCATAGCCGAGTATTCGGCGGCAGAGACCAGCACGGCAACCGGTTCTCCGCGTCGAGTAATTTCGATCGCCTTGCCCTGTTCCGCCCGTTTGATGAGACGAGCGAAATGTTGGCGCGCTTCGGCGACGGAGACTTTCGATGAGGCCATGGTTTGGATCTCCAAGATGTACAAATAGATGTACATCATACCATGACTATCGGTCTTTTCGAGAGGGGCCTGAATCGTAATCTCGCGCTGGCGGTCAGACGGGGATCCGCCCCGAAATCTGGCGTATTTGGGCTCGGCGCGTCTCTCCAAAACCAAAGTGGAAGTTCGTGTCTCTCTAGGTCCGCCACCCAGGCTGCGGAGCAGAGACTTCCCGGGCGGATCCCAGAGATGGATCCAGAAAAGCTCGCGGTTCCGCGGGGTGTTGGCGGTAGAGCCTTTCGATTCCGAACCAGAGACTGCCCGTTTCAGCAGCGATTTGGGCTGACTAGCTCATTTGTCTCTGTCGGCCATTTCGGTGGTTCGGTTTGGAGATCCGGTTGGACTGCTTGCTTCGGCTTCGAAAGAAGGCCGGAATGCACCGAAGGAG
>JAPYTP010000263.1 GCA_029941885.1 Myxococcota bacterium | reverse complement strand
CGCTCTCGCCGATGATGCAGAGCGGCGCGAAATCCACCTTCGGGCCCGGCGCCAACGTCCGAGTGACATCGCCTGCTCGGTTCGTGCACTGGTGGACGAGGGGCACGAACGAGAGCGACTCCCCCCCCTCGTCTCCGGGTCGGTCGGGATCCTGGGCCATTCCTACGGCGGTTGGACCGCGCTCAAGATCCCGGCCGTAGAGAGCCGCACACGCGCGATCTGCTGTCTGGCACCGGCTTCGGAACCCTTCGTCGGCCGCAGGGCCTTCGAATCCGGAGAGCTGCCGATCGCGTCACCGATCGAGACCCTCGTGCTGGCAGGTCGCGACGATGTCCTCATCGATCTGGACACGAGCGTCCGACCGCTCTTCGAGAGACTCGGCCCGCGGGCGAAGCTCGAGATCATCGACGGTGCCGACCATTTTCATTTCTGTGATGGCGTCGAGTTGCTTCACAAGATGCACGAGAACAATCCCCGACCGAATCAACCCCGGCCCACTCGAGCCATGAGCGAACTCAAGAACGAATCGGACATGCACTCGCTCTTGAATGAGCGGGTGACGCGCTTCTTTCGAAACACCCTCGGAGAGATCGAATCATGAATGGGAAAACCTGCATCATCACCGGGGGCACATCCGGCATCGGAGAAGCCTCGGCCGGCGCACTCGCCGAGCGGGGAGCGGAGATCGCCCTTCTCTGTCGCTCCCGATCACGAGGGGAAGCGACGAAGAAGCGAATCGAGGAGCGGACGGGGCGCGATTGTGTACGGCTCTTCTTCGCGGACATGGAGCGGCTCGCCGACATGCGACGGGTCGCAGCAGAGATGAAGGAAGCGCTCGGGCGAATCGATGTCCTCCTGAACAACGCCGGCGTGACGATGCTCGGTCGGTCCGAGACGTCGGACGGATTCGAGACGACCTTCGCGGTCAATCACCTCGCGCCTTTCCTCTTGACCCACGAACTGCTCCCAACGATCCTCGAGACGCCAGGTGCTCGAATCGTGAACGTTGCATCTGGAGCCCACCGTTTTGCGAGATTCGACCTCGACGACCTGCAATCCAAGAAGAATTATTCCTCGATGCGGGTCTACGGCGCTTCAAAGCTATCGAATATGCTCTTCACCACGGAGCTGGCGCGACGTTTCGAAGGACGGGACATCGGCATCTGGTCGCTGCATCCGGGCGCGGTCTCTACGCGCCTCGGCGCGAATAATGGTGGGATCGCAAAGCTGATCCTTCCCCTGCTCTCCCTCGTCTTTCGAACTCCCGAGCAGGGCGCGCGGACCTCGGTCTACCTGTGCTCTGCGCCCCGAATCGATGCACCGAACGGCAGCTATTTTGTTGACGAGAGGCCCGCTAAGGTTTCGGCGCTCGCCCGTGATCCAGAGGTCGCCCGCCGGTTGTGGCTCGAGAGCGAGCGACTCGTCGGCCTCGCAGAAGGCGAAAGCTGGGGCTGAGCATCGATCCTATATGCGAAGAGAAGAAGGGAAATGATGGCTCTCTCGGAGATCGAAGTCGAGGTCGAACACAAGCGACTCCCCGCGAGCGGGGACGTCAGCTTGGCAGCGGACTGTTTTGGCGACCCGAGTGCGCGACCCGCATTGCTATTCCACGGCGGCGGTCAGACGCGTCACTCCTGGAGTCGAACCGCCGAGCGCCTCGCGGAGTCGGGCTGGTACGCGATCAATATCGACCTTCGAGGCCACGGCCAGAGTGATTGGGATCCTTCCGGCGCATACCATCACGAGAGCTTCCGCGACGATGTCATCGCCATCGCCCACGGTCTCGACCAAACGCCGGCCCTGATCGGTGCATCGCTTGGCGGAATCGCCTCGCTCCTCGCCATCCACGAAGCCGGAAATTCACTCGCGCGGGCGCTCGTCCTGGTCGACATCGCGACACGCATGGAGGAGACCGGCAGCAATCGCATCATGGAGTTCATGAGGGGCGGACAGGACGGATTCGCTAGCCTCGAGGAAGTCGCAGACGCGGTCGCCGCCTACAACCCCCACCGCCCTCGCCCGAAGGATATTTCTGGACTCGAGAAGAACCTTCGAATGGACGAAGGGGGCCGCTATCACTGGCATTGGGATCCCGATTTCCTGGCTGTCGATCCCGACACCGAAAACAAGTTCGTCACATCCGACTCCCTGGACGAAGCGGCCAGGAGCCTGACCGTGCCGACGCTTCTCGTTCGGGGCAAGATGTCGGATCTGCTGAGCGAAGACGGTGCCCGAACATTCCTCGAGCAGGTCCCCCACGCAGAATTTGCCGACGTTTCCGGAGCGGGACATATGGTGGCAGGAGACCGAAACGATCTCTTCAGTCAGGCGGTCCTGGATTTTCTGGAGACCACCCGATGACCCGCACCTCCCGAATGCCTTGTCAGTCAACCGCCCGTAGAGGCGTCGGATGGCCAAAAAGCCAGCCCTGACCGAAGCGAATCCCGAGCCGACCGAGCATTTCGAGTTCCTCGAGGGTATCCAGACCTTCGCCGATCACCTGAGCACCCATCTTGTCGGCGAGCTGCATGAGCGCGGAGAGTACGTCCTGACGTGCGGGATCTTGATCGACCCCCGAGACCATCGCGCGATCGATCTTGATGAACTCGGGCTCGATTTCGAGGAGTTCCTCGAGGCCAGCGTAGCCCGTGCCCATATCGTCGAGGGCGAACTGGAAACCGAGGCTCCGATAGTAGTCTGACATTTCTCGAAAGGCTGAAAAACTCGTAATCGATTCCTGTTCGGAAATCTCTAAAACGACGTCGGTCGGAGCGAGTTGACGCCGCTCCAGGGTCTCGATCAATCGATCTTCCTGGAAACTCGGATCGTGAATCGTGGTCGGTCGGATATTCAGGAAGAGCTTCGTCCCGGACGGAAAATCGATCGCTCCACGGAGCCCGCTCTCGCGACAGACACAATCGAGTTCGAAAACGAGTTCGTGCTCTTCGGCGGCGGAAAAGAGCGCGAGCGGCGAATGGAACCGAGAACCCTCGGGCCCTCGAGCCAGGGCTTCGTAGCCGAAGACCGTTCGACTCTCGACCTCGACGATCGGTTCGTAGACCGAATAGATTCTTTGATCGAGGATCGTCTCGAGTAGCTCCTGACGGAGTGCGCGGCGAGTGGTTTCGATGTCGTAGCCACAGTCACGACGGGCTTCGTCGATGAGTCGGCGGAGTTGCGTCGAGGTCCCGAACTGGGGATTGCGGATTTCGACGGACATGCCTGCCGGCAATCTAGACGGTCCCTTTTGGTAGGGATAGAAGACCTGCCCGCCATCGGCTTGCAGCGATCGGAACAACTCCTGGCGGAAGCCCGGCATTTCGGTCCGATAGAAGCCCGCTGATCCGGGCGTCCGAAAGAGCAGCACCATCACCTCGTGACTGCCCTGCTCTGCGAGGCACACGAAATAATCCGATCGCAGCCGCTCCTCTGCAATCTCGGCGACTCGCGCACGCAGGGAATCGAGGCAGCGGATGCGGGCCTCGTCTCCGTGGCGACGCTCGATTTCCGCGACCACCGGGGCACCGATCACGATCAGGCCCACCGCCCCGGCTTGATCGAAGCGCCGACCGATCTCGGAGAAGAGTTCGCTCACGTCTCGACCGGCGTCGACCGGACCGAAGGTGTTCGCCCTAGCCGAATCAGAGTCAGAGGCGGAGTTCATGAGCCTTGGATCGGCATACGCGGGCGGGTTGTTGAGCATTCCTTTGGGGATCACCCGACGCAGCAGCCACTGCCCCGATTAGGAGCCGTCTTCGAGCTGCAGGATGCCTTGTTCGACGAGGGCCAGGATATTTCGTTCGATCAGTCCGTCCGGCTCCTGGATCATGTCCAGCAGTCTCGCGACGGTCGTGCCCGCCTCGGCGAGGTCCAGAATCAGAGTTTCGATTTTCGACAGGTCCGCGTCCTCGCGGGCCTCGGTTCGATTCGTGACGCACAGGCCCGCATCGCGCGGCAATCCGGACGCACGATGGGTCCGACTCTCGTCGATCAGACGCGCAGCCTCGATCAGCGCCATCTCGATCGGAAGCGACATCGATCCGTCGTCTTCGAGATCTTCCTCACTGGGATTCGGATGAAGATCGAAATTTCCGTCCTCCCATTCGGCCAGTCTCACGAGCGCCTTCACGCCTCTCGCAGCCCCGACCTGGGCGAATACCATCAACCCGTCCGCGACGTGGATCGTTCCGACCTCACCCGCATTCATGAGCGTGAACTGCCCGCGTGGGATGCACTGACCGAAGCTCAAGATCAGATCGTTCAAGCCGAGCGTATCGATGGACCCAGTGATCCCTCCGAGGCGCCGCGCATGTTCGCTGGCCTTCACCCGGCTCAAATAGTCGATCGTCTCCTCTTTCTGCCCGGGGTCGACACTGAATTGAATCCCGATCGCGCGGATCTGTCCGCCCCGATCGAGGTCGTGGCGCGCGACCGTTCCCGAAATCGATCGTTCTTTCCCGCTCACGGGATGGGCGATCGCCACGATGACATCCTGTCCGACCGGCGGCGCCTCGTCGCCGATCGCAACGAGCACCCCCGCGAGACTCAGATTCCGGGTGCGCCCCTCGATCTCAGCCGCGCCGGGCACGCTCACGCGCGCGCGCACATGAGCCACCGAACGCGGCGCGCAGCGATTCCCGGTCCCCAGCGAGGCTTCGTCCTCGAAGCGACCCGAGATCGCCTCCTCGAGACACGCACGAATTTTCAGAGGGGAGCTGCTCAGTTCGACAGAGACACCGATCCGACCGCCGTTGGCTTCGAATTCTGCGGGGATCGACTGTACGACGCGCCCCTCGAATTCGACGGCGCTCGCCGAGAAAAGCAGGTCCACGAATACGACCACCGCTTCTCCGTAGAGAAGCGCGTGGGGCCCCGGGATGAACAGGCCCCCGTTGACCAGGTTCGCCGCGTATTCCCGATCGAGTTCTTCGCGCGTCTCGAATGAGACTCTCAGGACGCGATACGCGTGACTCAAGCTCGACTCCTCAGCGCGCGCGACGTGGCGGCGCAGTCGTCGAATCGGCAACCCCAGTGCGAAAAAAAACCCCAGCGCCCGATCGGAAGAACACCTGAGGCCTGGGGATTCACAAGATCGCCTCACGCCGTGGTCCGAGCGGGGTCCCCAAGCCACGGCAGGCGCGAATCGCCGGCCGTCCCTGGCGCCGGACCGGCGCGGTCAGAGAAGGAGCTGCAGCGGATCCGAGAGCACGCGCGCAAGACGCGACGTGAAGCGTACGGCGTTGGCACCGTCGATGACCCGATGGTCGTAAGAGAGCGAGAAAGGCAGCACGAGTCGCGGCTCGAAAAGCCCCTCCTCCGCTCCCGCGCTGTGTGCGGACCCATTCTCATCCTGGGCGAAGAGATCCACCGGCGAGGGACCTTTCCATACGGGTAGGACGCGGGCCTTGGCAATCCCGAGAATCGCGACCTCGGGAGCGTTCACAATGGGAGAAAAAGCCGTCCCTCCGATTCCGCCGAGGCTCGAGATCGTAAAGCATGCCCCCTTGAGATCTTCTGGCGAGAGCTTGCGCGCACGCGCGCGCCCCGCGACCTCATCGAGCTCGCCGGCGAGCTCGAAGATTCCCTTGCGATCGACATCCCGGATCACCGGTACGACCAATCCCTGGTCCGTGTCCACCGCGATGCCCAGATGGAAATAATCCTTCACGATCAGGCGATCGGCCTCGGGCGCCAACGACGAACGAAAAGCCGGAAACTCACCCAGTACGACTGCCACCGCCTTCATCACGAACAGAAGCGGCGAGAGCCGCAGTCCTCTCTCGCTCGCGAGCTCGCGCCGATCGCGACGGAAGCGCTCGAGCAGGGTGATGTCCGCCTCGTCGTGCTGTGTGACATGCGGAACGTTCAGCCAGCTGCGGTGCAGGGCCGCTCCAGAGACCTTCTGAATTCGACTGATCGGTTGATCGTGCACCGGTCCGAAGGCTGCATGGTCCACCGCGGGAATCTGGGGAATCCCGCCGCCCCCGGAATGCGCCCCGATCGCCGCATCCGTCGCGAAGCGCTCTCGCACCTGTCGGTTGAGATCATCGATGAGCACGCGGCCGTGCGCACCCGAGCCCTCGGCCGAGTCGATGGGCACCCCGAGTTCTCTCGCATAACGTCGTGCGAGAGGGCTCGCGTGGGGTAGTCCGGTCCGATCCGGCACGGGATGGCTCGCGGCTTCGGACATTTCGCGGACGGATCGATCCGACGCCACGGCAACCGGCTCGGCCGATCCCTCGTGGGACGACTCGACGGTCGATTCTGGCTCTGGCTCTGGCTCTGGCTCTGGCTCTGGCTCTGGCTCTGGCTCTGGC
>JAPYTP010000262.1 GCA_029941885.1 Myxococcota bacterium | reverse complement strand
GGTCACTGTCTGCCATCATCATGACAGGGTGTCCGACGGGATCTGTAATTTCACAACTGCGCGATGTGCGGGAGCCACTACGACCCGGATCAAGTGCCCGCGAATACAGAGGGGCAAGCAGGATGGGATGCAGTTGATCTCTTATGCAAAAACCCAGAGGACGAGGGGATATGCCGCGAATGTACCGAGCAGAAGATTGTCCCCGCGGCGCGCAGGTTGAGGGAGGACAATCCAGAAAAATACCCGAGCGATCCTTTGAGCGCGCTGAGCAAAAGATGAGCTCTCGCTCAAGCATCGGGCAAGTTTCGAAGTGCTTGGTGAACTCGCTAAGAGCACGCAGGTCATCTTTCTCACACACCACGACCACTTGGTGCCGCTAGCCAGAGACGTGTTTGGAAAAGATCTGAACGTAGTTTCCCTTTAGGATGGAGCGTGCTCTGCGAACAATCCGTCGCAGAGATGCAAGATGTGAAGTTGGTCCGGTCCGATTTCCGATTCGTTTGCATGAGGCGCATACGCGGCGAAAAATCGGGCTGCGTAGTCTGAATTCTATCCTCTCGGCTCGGCGGCCGAGCGATTGTGAAGCCGCTGTGATTTGATGGAGCTTCAAACCGCAGGGGTTCTTGACTACAGAATCATCCGTTTTAACGAAGCTAGTGAGGCCGTCCTTGAATCTTCTATAGCTTCAGGCGCGTAGATTACGTTGCCCGCGTCTCTAGGTGCCCCGGCAGCGAGCCAACCACGATCACATTTTGCTCCTCATCCCAGAAGAAGTAGATCCGCAACGTGTATCTTTCATCCTTGCTGGTGCCCTTTTTTAGATGGTTCTCCAGGAATCTTCGATTTCCCTGCCATTCGACAAAGTACGTATCTCCTTCTTCCGGAGCTCGTGTCCGGTTGATTGACGGGCCGTACTCCAACCCGAGGCCACTAACAGCTTTGAGAAAGATATCCTGCCCGCCTCCTTCTTCCGCCATCTTCATGTCGCGGTACTCTTTGGCGAGCACCCTTAGGGCTTTGTAGACAAGCTCGACGTCTTCGTACTGTGAATTCTTCAGCGTACGAATCGCGCGACTGTGTAGTTCGACCCGACCAACGAGATGCCTTTCCGCCCAACCGTTCAACTCATCGAGAGAGCCGGGCATCTCAAATTCAGTTGGAATCCCTGAATCTTCGGCGAGATTCCGCAGACGGTCGTTCTCAACTTTCAGCCAATGGGCTTTCCGCTTCGCCGACTCGGCCTCGTCTCTGTAACTAGACGCGATTCGATCGTACTCGACCGCATCTGTGCGGAGATCCTCGTTTTCTACCTTCCGGCTTTCGATCTCGTCTTCATAAAGGGCAATTAACTCAGAATCGATTTCACCATCCGGGGCCGCCGCCCGCTTGCGCTCGCTGAAGATTCGTTTTACCGACGAAAATGATGGGAGACGCTTATCCGCGCCTTCGGGGCGTGAACTGATCGCATAGGCTCGCTCAACTAGAAAATCAATGAAGCTGCCCTGGCCCGACGGTGCGCCCTGCTTGACGGTGTGGGCCATTGCAAGGGGGTGTCGTGTTGGAGAGTCCAGCTCAGAGTCGAAGCCGGGCTGATAGGTTCGTACCGCACCATGAAAGACCGAGAACTCTCTTCCGAAGGTGTTAGTTAGTCTGAATGCTTCGGAGCTCGGAACTACGACGACATGGGCTAGCCCAAGACAGGCACGGCCAAGCGCAACAACGTCTAGTGCTACACCCTTTCGCGAATTGCTGCTTCCCTCGGTGGATATCGCAAATATCGGGCTGAACCTTTTCGGCGAGAGCAGCAGAGCAACGAATTGATCGAAGGCAAGATCTTCCCCGACCACCAAGCCGCCCGATGAGAAGGGCACACCTGCTTCACCGAGCCCACACGACCTAACGATTTGTCGAACGATACCGGGAGTTGATTTCTCAGGATCGGGTGCCGACCCGAGAGTCAAACAAGACAGCCGCAACCCAAAAAGAGCTTGTTCTGCGGTTTGAGCCACGCTGGTCTCAACCATCCATGATCGACCTGGAAGGTCGCGGTCTGGGTGGTCAAATTTGGCGGACCAATAATCCAAGCCGTCTTCGACGAGTCGTACTGCGCCAGCGTGATGGCCCGGGTAGTCGAGGTCGAATGGGTCACCGGCGAACGCGGCCTGAGGGATCGATTCGGGGACCCTCGTCTGCAGCCAGCGGCATACTTGCTCGCGCGCCGTCGCTGCGTTTCCCTCAAGGTCAGAGCCGAGTAGCTCCCCCGACACCTGAGCGACACGTTCGAGTGTGCCTCGGTTGTCTCTCCGCGCTCCAGTCGCCTGCTGGCTGCTGATCATCGCGCCCCTCATCTAGTTAATCGCCTTGGGGTCCACGCTGCGCACGAAGGCAGTCTGCAATTGGTCGGTAATGCCGAATTGTGCGGAGCAGTTCGGCCAACGAGGGTAGTGGGTGGCGACCTTGCGGGAAAGTCCAAGACCGAGCCCAACTTTGGCGAAACGGAATCGGTAGCGCTCAAGGCCGGAACGCCCGAGAATGCGTCTGGGCACATCACGAGACAGCCCTGAACCAAAGGGAAAACCACGGACGGATGTGCAGCGAGAGGAGTTCCAGTGCAGGATCTCAACATTGTCAACTACAAAGACTTCGAACGCTCGCTCCATGATATGTACAGGACCGGGGGTGAAAAGAAGCGACGAGCCGAAAAGGTTCAAGCCGTACTCGGACGCCTTCAATTCGGATCCGATGCCCTTACAGACCTCCAGACTACGAACCACGGTGAGGGGAGGATCAAGAGCTGCGTAAAATACGATCTCGGTGGTGGCTACCGTTTGATCACCGTTCAGACCGACAGGCTCATCGCGTTTTGTTTCGTAGGTGACCACGAGGATTGCGATCGCTGGATCGGATCGAATAGTGGCCTCACGTTCAGTCGTGGCGGTAATGGTGCGTGGGAGCCAATCTTCAAGAGTCCTTCAATAGAATCGCCAATCCGCCGCGATCCTTCACCGAGTACCGAGAAATTGCTCGATCGCATGGAGGAGTCTCGCGTCGAACGATTGTTCGAAGGCGTACCGGCGAGAGTCGTTATTGAACTCGGATCCCTCGGCACGATCGTCACTACCGTTGAGTTGGAAGAGAAGTGTGCTCGGATTGAACCCGAGGAACGGCGCGCGCTGGTCTATGACGTGCTGTGCCTACTTTCTAGCGGAAATCGCCGCGCAGCTGAGCGACGCTTTGATCTCGAATTGGGTGTCGCTCAAGACGTTGATGACCTGACTGACGAAGAAGTGCTCAAGATCATCGATGGTGACGAAGTCCGTCGGTTGCGCGTTGGCTCACCTGAGCACGAGTTGTGGCTCGAGCGGTTTGCTCAATCGGCCGAGCACATGGAATGGTTGCTGTTTCTCCACCCCGAGCAGGAAGCAGTGGTGAAAGCGGATTTCAATGGCCCGGCAAAGCTTTCAGGCGTCTCAGGGTCCGGAAAAACCTGCGTAGCAATCCACCGAGCGCTGCGCCTCGCAGCCGAAGGTCCAGGCCGCCCCGTCCTCATTGTCACTCTGAACCGAAGTCTTTCCGGGCTGATTCAAAGGCTCGTGGACGCAGCTGCCCCGAACGAGCAGGTCAGACGTTCAATTCGAGTGTGCTCGTTCTTTCAACTATGCCAAGAAATTCTGAATGAGTTCGAGCCACAAAATCAGAAGTTGTACGCAGATGTAACTTGGAAGCTTGAGGAACACATCGACGAGGTCTACCGGGAGTACTACCGGTGCTGGCACAACAACGGCGAAGCGGCGGTTCTCCTTCCAATCCATCAGAGTTTGATCTCGCAGGGACTGTGTGCTGAGACTTACATCCGTGAGGAGTTTGATTGGATTCGGAGCGCGGTCTTCGAGTCCGACCGTGGCAGATACCTCTCATTGGAAAGGATGGGTCGGCGGATTCCGATGCAGGAGGAGTGGCGATCTCGGTTAGTAGAAGGTCTCCTGGGTTGGGAGGCCAAAATGCGGGACGTCGGCGTGATTGACTACTTGGGTTTCACAACTGCTGTCTCCCGTCATATTGATGAGATCCACGCGCGCTTTGATCACATCGTCGTGGACGAAGCGCAAGATTTCGGAACTACGGAACTGCGGCTGCTCCGCAAACTTTGCAAAGACGGCCCGAACGACCTGTTTCTGTGCGGCGACATCGCGCAGCACGTTCTACCGAAACATCGATCTATGGTTGAAGCTACAATCAATGTATCCGGGCGGTCGCGAAGAATCGTCCGAAACTACCGAAACAGTCGCGAGATACTCAAAGCGGCCTACGACGTTCTCATTGAAAACCTGGATGAGGGGATGCTGGCTGACTCGGATCTCGAGATTCTCGATCCGGTGTACGCAAGCCGATCATCGAACGAGCCCGTGGTTCTTGAGGCCGAGTCGCTTGAGGAGGAAATCGGCTACGCGCGCACACTTGTCAGGGACCATCTCGAGAACAACCCTACACACAGGTGCTGCATCGCGTTCGCGGGTTTTTCAATCCGCGACGTCGAAGCCTTCGCCAGGAAACTCGGCCTGCGGGCACTGCATGGTGAACAAGGGCCACTCGATGATCCAGTCGTGCTTTCAGACTTGGAACAGACAAAGGGATACGAGTTTAATCTGGTCGTTATCCTGAACTGCGCAATGGGTGCTCTACCACCAACTGGAGCGCCGCCCGATGAGGCATTTCGCCACGGCTGTAGGCTATACGTGGCAATGACACGGGCAAGGGACGAGTTGTATATGTCCTACAGCGATGAGCCAACCAAGTGGCTCGAAAGGACAGCCGATTCGCTGAGCTTCATGCAGTGGAGCGAGGTGGTGGCGATTGATCCCACTCTCAAGCTTCGAATGCCCGAGCGACTAAGCGAAGTTGAGCACGGCAACCGAGAAGACATCATGAAGTTGAATGGTCGGGATTTCCTGTACACACCCGAGGCCCGTGGGTTGTCGATCGAGGCGATTCGTAGGATCGATGAGCGGGTTGATGGGCGAGGCTTGAGGAGCGGTGGGCACCGCGTCAAATGGAAGGATTTGGCGATTCTGCATCGCGATCTAGAGAACGAACCGAGGGCGAGGACTGCATTCGGTCCTGTGGTGCAGTTGGAGGTTAGGGACCGTTTGTCCCTCGTAGATTCGGCGAGCCGGAAGTCACAAAAATAGTCGGATCACGAGCGGGTCCTTCCTAGCGTCTTACCAGCGGGTGACGCGAGGGTCGGAGTTTGGCCGCGTGAAAGTTCGGGTGAGAGGGGGTTGTTGTCTACCTTGAATCGGCGTGCGATCAAGGCGACTCTGCACGAGAAGGCAGTCTCTGACCGGAGGACAGAATATGGTGACTTCGTAATGACCTCGATAAAGGCGTTAAAACGCCAATCCACTGTCGGCCGTGTCGCACTCGCAGAGATCCTCGACGTGTCGAAGACGACCGTCGACAATTGGTACCTACGCGGCGTCCCGTTTCACGAGGTCGGAAAGCGAAAAATGTTTGTAGTCGCTGAGGTCGTCCATTGGCTTCGCGAGCGCGATGTCGAACAGGCCGTGGCCTCTGGCCGGCTCCGAGACGGAGCCATCGACCTGGACGAACTCAGACGTCGGCGTGCGCTGGCCGACACCGAGATCGCCGAACTCGGCCTTGAGGAGGCGCGCAGTCAGGTCGTCCCGTATGACATTGTCATCGAAGAGGTAGGTGATTCGTTCACGCGCGTGCGTGCGAAGCTTCTTACGATGAAGTCGCGCTACGCCGGGCAGTGGGCTCGAATTCAAAATGTGGCAAAACAGAAAGCGGCGATCGAGAAGGCGGTCTATGAGATCCTCGAAGAACTCACGAGCCCAGAAGCTGTCGCAGATGCAGCCGCGGACGATGGTCGCCGAAAGCCACGTGTGCGCGGAGTTTCCAGCCATCGAATCTCAGGAAGGCGGCCGGGTAATAGGCCTCCGGCCGAGACCGAAAACGTCCCGAAATAGGCCGACGTTAACCGCGCTCGCGCACTGAAATTCTGGGAAGCCCGAATATCCGAAGCCGCGGTCATGCGATCGTTCTCGATTCGCGTGCTTACGTGGTGCTTACGCGGCTCAAATCGTGCTCTTCCCACCCAAAACAAAACCCACTCCAACCCTCTGGAGTGGGTAAACAATGAGGTGGTGGCCCGGACTGGATTTGAACCAGTGAAAGCGCGATTTTCAGTCGCGTCATCGCGAATGAGTTCATCTGGCTTTCAGCGCTCAATCAGTTGCAGCGGTTTAAGGCGCGCGGCGGTCAAAATGGTGGAGCCGAGCGGGTTCGAACCGCCGACCTCTGCGTTGCGAACGCAG
>JAPYTP010000261.1 GCA_029941885.1 Myxococcota bacterium | reverse complement strand
GGGTTGGACTCATCGGGTGCGGCGGATTCGCGCGATCGCAAATCATCCCCGCGCTCAAGCAGCAAAGCAACGTCGCGATCCACGCGATCGGTGCGGCCACGGGAGTCTCGGCGGCCAACGTCGGTCGACTCGTCAAGGCCGCCTACTGCACCACGGATTGGGACGCGGTGATCAAGGATCCCGACGTCGATGCGATCGTCATCGCGACCCGACACGGATCCCACTACCCGATCGCCCTCGCCGCGGCTCGCGCCGGAAAGCCCTTCCACGTCGAGAAGCCACTCGCGATCGCGACCCATGAAGCACGGGAGATCGCTGAGGCCGTCGCATCCGCGGAGATCCCGGCATGCATCGGGTTCAATCGTCGAAGCGCGCCCTTCGTCTCGACCCTCAAGAGCTCGCTCGAAAACCGGATCGGCCCCGTCGATATCCTCATTCGCGTCAATGCGAATCCGCTGCCCGCGGACCACTGGACGCTCGACCCGGAAGAAGGCGGCGGTCGTCTCGTGGGCGAAGGCTGCCATTTTCTTGATCTCGCCGCCTATCTCGCGGACGATCCGGGACGAGTCGTCGCCGCTGTCTCGAACGGAGGCGACTCCGGGCCCGACACGGAAGGCAATCTTACGATCGTCATGCGCTTCGCAGATGGCTCCCGCGCGACGATCTTGTATGGCTCATCCGGGAACGCTGGCTTGCCCAAGGAGAGGATCGAAGTCGCCTGGGATGGGAAGTCCGTCGTCATCGACGATTTCGTTCGCATGGATTGCCATGGCGTCGGAGGCTCCCGGAAACTGAGAAAGCAAGACAAAGGCATCCTCGCCCACTTTACGAATTTCACGTCCGCACTCCGAGGCAAGGCCGACCTGATCGCGCCGGTCTCCGTCGGAACCGACGTCGCTTTGCGCATCGAGGAGACACGAGCGCAGCTCGCGAACGTCTCGTCGGATTCGACGAGCATCGACGCGGCGCTCTCGGACTAACAGACATGCGAGTCCATACCCTCCTTCTCGCACTGATCCTCCTCCCGCTCTTCTCGTTACTACACTGCCGCCCCGCGCCCCGCGCCCCCGCCGCACGAAGTTCCCGTCACGCCGGTTGCACAGCCCGTCCAGGCAGCGCCCAGAACAACACCCGCGAGGCTCTAGCTGAAAAAGGAAGTCTCTGGAGACTGGTGCTCACGAATCGCGGTGCGTCCCGACCGAAGGTTTTCTTCCGTGAAACCGTGCGTCCGTACCTGGGAGGCCGATGAGCTCGCTCGAGACGCTGATCTCATCTTGCTCGGAAGCTACAACGACATGCTCCCAAACGAGCCGAGCTCAAAAGCGCCTCAATGTGGCGGGCCCTTCTCTCACGACAGCAATCGTGGCTTCGTCCGCGCCCTTCGAGACAGCCCACGCAGTTCGGTCGCCTCCCCCCGCGCCATTCACATGACTCGCTTCGAATTGATCTCGCCCGCGCACCTCCAAGCAGAGGGATTCAGCGCCGACTTTCTGCTGAAGACGACGACGCCGCTTTCCCGGATCGAACGATTCTTCGAGGCCGATCAATCCTCGAGTTACCGCGGAGAATGCCGGTTTACGTTTCGTCCCGATCGCGGCAATCAAAAACTGAAGGTGCTCATGGACAGCGCGATCGACGCCAGAGGCGCGACTGCCCAACACGAGCGGAGCGTCTACTACATCAGCATGCGTCATCGGCAAACGAAGGTCTTCTCACCCCATGCCGTCCTGGCCGACCTCCGAAATCCGGCCTACCGCGCGTCGCGAGTCGACCGCGCGCGTCGGGCCATCGCCGCCGGCGAATACGACCCGGTCATGCTCAACAACAAATTCGATCAGTACTACGCACGGTCGGGCTTTTGGCTCGGAAGTGCCGCTTGCCCCGATGTTGCCCGCTGCACGAATGGGAATGGCAACATCTTCAGCGCGCGATCCGACGGCTACGCAGAGTACGTCGAGGGCAGGGTTTCGCTCGCGCGCGATCTCGACGCGGCCAACGTTCCGTACGTGGTCGCACTGGCGTCAAACCCGTGGCTCAGCAAGGCGGATTCGCGCGCGACGCCCGACATCGACGAGCGAGCGGCGATACGATCTGTCCTCGCGCGGGCGGATACGGTCCTGCTCAGCGCATCGAACGTCGACCGCTTTGGCTCCATCGATCGATGGGCGGCGTCTCTGCGACAAGAAGGCGCGAATGTCGTCCCGGTTGACGAAACCTTTGGCTATGCGAAGTCTTCGGTCAACTAGCGCTCGAAAATTCGAAGGAATGGGACCTAGATGACGACAGCCCCGATCGGCCGACTCCGCTCCTATGCTCGACTCATTCGCCAGGGCATGCAGGCGCTGTTCTCACTCCTGCGCTGGGTCGGGCGTGTCGACGGCACGCTCGATTGGGGTGTAACCGTGGATCTCACCGGCGATTGTCGACTCGAGATCGCGGAGGGTTCACGCGTCCGGCGCGGAACCGTCATTTCCCTTCGTCATTCCGCGAATGAATCGGCAACGCTGGTGGTGGGTCGAAACACTTCGATCGGTCAATACAACAATTTCCGCTCGGTCGGCGCGGCGATCGAGATCGGTGACGACTGCTTGATCTCCCAGTTCGGATCCTTCATCGCGACGGGACATGGCTACGCCCGGAAGGATACGCTGATCGGCGATCAACCGATTCCCGAGGCGAAGGGAATCCGAATCGGATCGGACGTGTGGATCGGCACGAATGTAACGATCATGCCGGGTGTCACGATCGGTGATGGCGCCGTCGTCGGCGCCGGGTCCGTGGTCACGAAAGACGTCGCGCCCTATGCGACCGTGGTCGGCGCCCCGGCGCGTAAGGTCAGTGAGCGAACGTGACCCAACGCGGCGTGATCATCCACGTCACGCTCGACGGCTGCCCCGACCATCGGCAACGCGCGTACAGATCTCGCGGAGCCAACCCTGTTGCCGAGCGAAATTGTGGCGCTCTTCGATAGAGCTCCGCGCTGCCTCACCCGGCTCATCCCGTAGCGCCGCATTACCTAGCAAGGCCAGGATATGCTCGCCGAGCGCGTCCTGGTCACCAGGTTCGAGGAGCAGCCCGTTGCGCCCGTGCTCGATCACTTCGGGGATCGCGTTGATCGCGGTACAAATATTCGGGACACCGGCTGCCATCGATTCGAGCATGACCATCGGCATCCCCTCATGGTAGGCCGGTAACACGAAGCAGGTCGCTTCGGCATACGCCTTGGCCACACCGTCCTGATCCAGATCCCGGTAAAGTCGAGTGCCGCGCGGGTGCGGTCATCGACGTCCATACTCGATCCGTGACTGTGAAAGATGACCTTCGCTCCCGACTCTTTCGCGAGTTTCATCATGGGAGCGGCGGACCAGAAGCCATAGCCGTGGGATGCATGCACATGGACGACATGAGGACGATAGTCGTCCAGCGCCCGCGCGAAGGAACGCAACAGGTATCGCGTAACGAGGGTCCAGACGCCTGTCGGAGGAACGTGGCTTGAGAGTCGATTGAGCCCACGAAATACCCAGTTCGACGGCTTCTCGAACTCCCGAACATCGAAGAGACGCGTTTCGATTTCGCGGCCGAAGTCGATACTCAGGATGTTTCGAACGGCCGTCGCGATTCCACTGGTCGGCGGCGGGTGCGGGCCCGCAACGAGAAGACCAATTGAGTCTTCACCCATAACGCTCATGGCGCACTTCAGAGGGCGGCTGCAGATGCGGCCATTCGCCGCTCCGTGATGCGGCAGGTCCAGACCACGATGATCGACCACAGGAATTGGCTGATCATGGTCGCGATCGCCGCTCCGATGATTCCATAGAGCGGAATCAAGGTCAGATTCGCTCCGATATTGATCATGGCAGCAAGAGCCGCCGCAGAAAAATTCGCACGCACGAAGCCTTGGGCCAGGAGCGATCGACCGTGAATCGCACCGGAGGCCCACACGACTTGCCCGGCAAGCAGGAGGAGCAAGGGCGTGACCGAAGCCGAGTACTCATCGCCGAAAGCGAAGGGGACCGCGAAGGGCGCAGCCGCTGCCAGAATGAGGCTCGTTCCCAACGCGAGCAGGAACATGTTCCGACGCATCCTCGACCGCATCGCCGCGAAGGACTGCGAGGAGTCGGGGGACGCTGCGTTGCGAACCAGAGAGGGAAACGTCGCATCCGCATAGGCGACTGCCGGAATGCGCGCGACGCGCTGAATGACGACGGCGAGGCCGTAGATGCCGGTGACCTTCGCATCCTGTGTAAGCGCCGAAATACAGAAAACGTCCGCCGTCGTAAGGACGTATCCCATGACGCCTGTAAAGACGCTCCACACTCCGAAGTTGACGAGTTCCCCGCGTCGAACCGGCGAGGCCGCACGAGACGAAGGCCTTAGCTTCAGCAATCGAACGATCGAAGCGAAAGCGCCCATCATCAGCCCGATGAGACTTCCGTAGACGAAGCCCTGAAAGCCGTAGTAGGCCGTGCCGACGACGACGCAGCCGAAGACAAGGGCGCGATTGAGAAACTCGAGGACGGCTTTGTCTCGCATGCGCTCGCGCGACTGCAGGTACGTCGTGTTCAGAAGAAAGAGAACAGAAGCCGGTAGCCCGAGCGCCATGACCGGGATCCAATCGCCCGCCAATCGATCGAATACCCAGAGCGGTGAAAACGTGAGGCCCGCGATCAAAAGTGAGACCGCGAGAGAGGCCGCGAGAATCAGAGGAAGCCCCATGCGGTAGATCGCCCAGGCACGAGAATCCTCCTCTTGTGCCGATGCGTGCAGCAAGACGGCAACGGTCATCCCGACCGCGCCGATGAGTTGTCCAAAGCCCATCGTCGCATTCACCACGGAGACGTGACCGAATCCCTCGGACCCCAGAATCCTCGCGAGCACCAGGTTCTGCGCGAATCCGAGAACCATCACGAGGCCCATCGACGTGCTCAAATCAAAGAGCCCGATCGACGAGGCGCGCCGAACCGCTCCCTCCAGTCGTCCCAGAAGAGTCTCGCTACCGGAGGAAGCGTCGTTGGGGCTCACTCGACCACGGGCCTCGGCCGATCATGCTGCGCGTGCAAGACGGGCTCAACGAAATTCTTGGCGACTTTGACCCAGGGCGACATCAAGCGAGCCCGCCACCGCGGAAACGCGAACCCTTCGTTCTCTCGGCGAAAGCGTTCGAGATCCGCCTCGAGATCACTCGGGTAGTCCCGAACCTGACGCGCGAACACGCTCGCTCGCCCGTACTCCACGAGTTCCAGGTCCAGCCGATTGGCGTCTTCCACGGCGCGCTGCTGCACGGAACTGAGGTCGTCGAACCTGATGACGTCCTCTTCCCCTAGTGCGTTCTCTCGCTCGTACTGAACGGAAAGATCCCGGCGCGCGAGGGCATGCCGCAAGAGCAGCAGAGACTCATCGAACTGATCCGTCAGGCCGACGAACTCGAAATCCTCATCGAGCACGCGCTTCGCCTCGTCAACGTCGAAACGTCCCGCATAGCGCTTGGTGTAATAGTTCGAAAAACGCTCTTCGGCGACGAAGCGATCGATCGACCATGGCAGCCCCATGCGCACGCGTTGATAGTTGAAATGGGACATGTAGCGAGCAATCGGGTCTCGCAGAAACGTCATGCGAAGCACTTCGCGACCGCCGACTTGCCGATCGACATTCCACGATCGGGTCGTGTATTCCCCGACCCTGGCCAAGCCCGGCAACCACCGACGAAAGGCGGCGAGTTCTTCTCGTCCGACCGCATTCTCGGGCTCGTTCGCCCAGCACCACCACGGCCGCAAAGACAGATAGCTCGGGAAGAGATGCTGCAAGAGGCGATGCAGCGTCGTCCCACCCGCACGTTCGACGTGTACGAAATAGACGAACTTGTTGTCTGTCATGATGGGCTCTTCACTCAGACGCCGACCGTCTCGGCCGCTCCGCTCCTAATCGAATCCTCGATCGCCAGAGTCGCACGCGAGACCTGAATGATCTCGTCGAGTGGAATCGGCGAAAGCGCTCCGCTCTTGACGGTCTCGATCGTCGCTCGAAGCGCCTGCTCCTGACCCTTGTCCTGAGTGACGCCCTTGATCTTCTTCCCGCCCGGAAGCTCCGTCGTGCAGCGCTGTCCAAGTGGATCTTCTTCGTGGGCAGCGTCTTCATCGTAGGGCCGCAGCACTTCCTGCAGAGCGATCACATCCGCTTCGAACTCCGAAATGACGTAGCCCGCGCGCTCGACGTCCGGCTTGGAGCGCCCATTGGCGCTCTGCCATCGATGCACGTTGTAGGTTGCGACGCGTACGAATTCGGACATGATCACCGGGGTTATCGGCCGTCTGGGGCTCATGACGAAGCACAGCCTACAAT
>JAPYTP010000260.1 GCA_029941885.1 Myxococcota bacterium | reverse complement strand
GCTCCACCACGACCCGTCCGCCGATCCGGAACGGCGGAGCGAGGCGAAGACACTCTTCGATCGCCGGCTTGATCCGATCGGGCTCGCGGCGCACGAGATCGGCCTGCTCTGGATGAGAGAGCAGGAGATGGATCGAGTTCGCGATCGCAGCGCTGGTGGATCCCACGGCCCCGCCGAAGATGTTCACGACGAGCGCGAGAAAGGACTCGTCCGTTACATCATCGGCCTTCGAGCGACTTGCCACGAGTTCGGAGAGCGCGTCATCTCCCGGATGGGCGAGCGCGCGCTCGACCAGGCGCTCGGAGTAGGCGTAGAGCGCAACGATGGCGCGCTCGGCCCGCGCACGAATCTCGGGGGTGAGCGCCGCGGTGAACGCCTCCTCGGTCCCGTAGAGAAAACTGGCAAGTTCCTCCCGATCGTCGTCGGGAATTCCCAGAAAGTGGCAGATCCCCCAGAGCGGGAGCTGCCTGGCGTAGTCCTCGACCACTTCGATCTGGCCTCCCGCCCCGGCGGCCTCCCGCAACGCCTCGGCGGCGCGTCCTCGAAAGCCATCACGCAGCCGCGACACCTGACGTGGCGTGAACATCCGGCCGACGAATGCCCGTAGCTTCTTGTGCTCTTCGCCTTCGATCGCCGCAAGCGAACGCCTCCGCCATTCGTAGAAGGGTCCATCGGTCATCCCTGATCGTTCGAGATTTTCGACACCGGGATTGCGGAAGCGAGGATCCGCGTGCACGAACTCGATGTCGTCCGCGCGCAGCGGCACGAGGTCGCCCGCCGTCGTGTACGCCACCGGTCCGCGCGCACGAGCCGCCTCGAGGATCGGCGCGGGGTCGGTCCAGAATACGGGGTCGGCCAGGTCGATCGTGAAGGGCTCCGCGCTCGATGCGGTCGGCACACGGGAAGAAGGCATGCACGCCTCGTGACTTCGGTTGGATTGGCTACGGAACATAGTAGCTACTATGTTCCAATCAGCGACCGCCCGATCCAACTCGCCTTGCAACTCGCCCTCCACCTTAACCCTCCACGGACCCCGATGACGACGCCGACTGCCAAAGCGACCGCAGAAGAGACGACGAAGTGGCTGCTGGCCTTCGCCCCGGGCGACGGCAGCAGCGACGAGACCATCCAACAGCTCCGGCCATGGGCGCATGCGCTGGCACTCGGTGGGCTCGACGTGGAGATCGAATGGCTAGACGCGCAAGCGCATCGCCGCTTCACGGGGAACACGCAGGACCCGCCGTTCTGCGCGTTCGTCACGATCTACAGCGACTCGGCGCTAGCCCCGTCGGAGCTGGATCCGCCCACGTGCGCTTCGCTCTCGACCTTCCGCCTGAACCCGCAGCCCGTCTTCGATCGGATCGTGTGCGAGCCCGGCCAGCTGACCCCCGGCCTCAAGAAGACGACCCTCTGGCGCGCGCGCGCCGACCTCGATGAGTCGAGCTGGCGCGCCCGCTATGCCGCTCACGCCAAGCTCGTTCCAAGCGTCCACGCATCCGCCTGGCGGTATTGCCAGAACGTGATTGAATCGGCGCCTGCGGGATCTGCATACCAGGCGATCTCGGAACTCTGGTGGCCGACGGAAGCGGATCTGATCGAGCGATTCTACGCCTCCGAGGAAGCGCGAGCGCTGGTCGCCGAAGACACCCAAGGATTCATCGATATCCCGTCGGCCGTCCAGACGGTCACCCGACACCAGCGATCGACCGTGACAAAATAACGGGCGAATCGATGCGCACCGGAATTCGGCGGCCTCATCGATGGAAGACGGATCCTTCATCGAGCGAACACGTGGCGCAAGGAGCACCTCCATGAGCGAACAGACGGATCGAAAGTTCAAGCAGGTGGGGACGCGCCCCATCCGTCCCGACGGAGTCGACAAGGTGACGGGCCGTGCCCGCTATGGCGCGGACGCCTCGCTTCCTCGGATGCTCCACGGCGCCGTTCTTCGGAGCCCCTACGCGCACGCCCGGATTGTTTCGATCGATACGAGCAAGGCATCCGAGCTTCCGGGTGTGAAGGCAATCCTGACTGCAGACGACCTGCCCCAGGTCGAGACCGGCTGGGTCGGAGACATCGCCTACGGATCGGACCTGGGCGAGATGGCGGCGAACATCATGGCCCGCCGGAAGGTGCTCTATCACGGCCACGCCGTCGCCGCGGTCTCCGCGACGAGCGACGAACGCGCGCGCGAGGCCTGCGAGATGATCGAGGTCGAGTACGAGCCCCTCGAGCCCGTACTCAGCATCGATCACGCCCTCGCTCCCGACGCCCCGATCCTCCACGAACACCAGGCGCCGATGGGCGACGCGCCCCTGCCCGAAGGTCCGACTAACATCGCGCGACATCTCCTCGACGAAGGCGGTGACGTAGCGCGGGGCTTCGCAGAGGCGGACGTGATCGTCGAGGGCGTGTTCGAAACACCGATGACCCACCAGGGCTATATCGAGCCCCATGCGTGCCTGGCCGACGCGCGGGAGGACGGCAAGGTCGAAATCTGGTGCTCCACGCAGGGTCCCTTCATGGTCAAGGAGTACACGGCAGCGGTCCTACAGTACGACCCGAACGACATCAAGGTCGTTCCCAGCGAAATCGGAGGAGGCTTCGGGGGCAAGACGACGATCTACCTCGAGCCGATCGCCGTCGCGCTCTCGCGTAAGACCGGCCGTCCCGTGAAGATGGTGATGACACGCGAGGAAGTCTTCCGTGCGACGGGCCCGGCCTCGGGGACGAAGATCGGGATGAAGCTCGGCGCACGCTCGGATGGCACGCTCATCGCGGGGGAAGCCCGTTTCGACTTCGAGGCGGGGGCCTATCGAGGCTCGGCCGTGACGGCCGCAGTCATGACGGCCTTCAGCGCCTATCGCCTGCCCAACTTCCGGATCGAGGGCTTTGATATCGTCGTCAACAAGCCCAAGGTCGCGCCCTATCGGGCTCCGGGCGCGCCTAACGCGGCCTTCGCCGCCGAATCCCTGATTGACGATCTCGCGCGGACCCTCGGACGCGACCCGATCGAGCTGCGACTGCAGAATGCGTCTCGGGAAGGAGACCGAACGACCTACGGCCCGGTCTTCGGACGGATCGGCTTTAGCGAGACCCTCGAGACGGCGCGCGCCCACCCCCACTGGAAGGCACCGCTCGGCAAACATCAGGGACGTGGAATCGCGAGCGGGTGGTGGTTCAATGCGGGCATGCAGTCGAGCGCGACCGTCAGCGTCGACGAAGACGGCTCGGCGGTGGTCCGAACCGGGAACCCTGACATCGGGGGCTCCCGCGCGTCGATGGCCCTGATGACCGCCGAGGAGCTCGCCATCCCCGTCGAACGCGTGAGACCCGTGGTCGGGGACACCGACAGCGTCGGCTACTGCGACACGACGGGCGGCAGCCGCACCACCTATGCCACGGGCCTCGCCGTGATCGAGGCGACCCGACAGGTCGTCGCAGATTTGCGCGCGCGGGCGGCCACGATCTGGGATGTCGAGCTCGACGCCGTCGCATGGCGGGAAGGCGCAGCAGTCCTACTGAACGGCCGCTCGGACGACTCTGACAAGACGCCGCTCCCGCTCGAGGAGCTGACACGACAGATGCGGCTCACCGGGGGCCCGATCATCGCGAGTGCATCGGTGAACCCCCCAGCCGCCGCGCCGGCGTTCGGAATCCACATCTGTGACGTGGAGGTCGATCCCGAAACCGGTGTTACAAGGGTCGTCCGCTACACGGTGATCCAGGACGCCGGAAAGGCGATCCATCCGACCTACGTCGAAGGGCAGTTTCAGGGCGGTGCGGCCCAGGGCATCGGCTGGGCCCTCAACGAGGAGTACCTCTTCGACGAGCAGGGTCGCCTCGAGAATGCCGGCTTTCTCGACTACCGCATGCCCGTGGCGTCGGATCTGCCCATGATCGATACGGTGATCGTCGAGGTGCCGAATCCGCTCCATCCCTATGGCGTCCGCGGCGTCGGCGAGACGTCGATCGTTCCGCCGCTGGCTGCCGTCGCCAACGCCGTGCGAGACGCCACAGGGTTCCGCTTCCACCGTCTGCCGTTAACGCCGCCCCGCGTGCTCGAGGGAATCGAGCAGGTACGGCGATGAGCCCACCGACTGGCATAATACCGACTAGCACAATAAAAACTAACATAATAGGGAGTGAGGAAAATCGCGTGGCTCATGTGACGATCCGAGGATCGGTCGGAACGCGGCTGATGAAGGTGCTCGTCGCCAGCCTGACGGCGACCACCATCGCAGCCTGTGGCCCGGGTCTCTTCGGGGACGCTCCGCACGAGCCCGAAACGAAGGGCGCGGCCGCCCACGCCGGCGAGCCGGTCTCCGACGAGGCGAGCGGCCGTGACTGGGCGGGCTACGGTCGCACCTTCAGCGAGCAGCGCTTCAGCCCACTTGCCGAGATCGACACAGAGAACGTCTCCCGACTCGGGCTCGCTTGGTCCCTTCTGCTCCCGGACGTTGCCAGCGTCTCGACCTCTCCGGTGGCCGTCGATGGCGTGATCTACTTCGCCGCGGGCTACAGCATCGTCCACGCGGTCGACGCGGTGACCGGCGAGCTGCTCTGGAAATACGATCCCCTCGTCCGGGGCAAGAAGATGCGATACGCCTGGGGAAGCCGGGGAATGGCCTACTTTCGCGACAAGCTCTACGTCGGTACCCAGGACGGTCGCCTCTTCGCTCTGGATGCCGCGTCCGGGCGCCTCGTCTGGGAGGTGCTGACCACCGAGCCAGGAGACGTCCGCTACATCACCGGGCCACCGCGCGTATTCGACGGGAAGGTCGTCATCGGACACGGCGGGGCGGACGCCGGGCCGGTCCGCGGATACGTGACGGCCTACGACGCGGAGACCGGCGATCAGATCTGGCGCTTCCACACGGTCCCAGGCGATCCGTCACAAGGCTTCGAGAGCGAGGCCATGGCCATGGCGGCCGAGACCTGGAAGGGGGAATGGTGGAAATACGGCGGCGGCGGCACGGTCTGGAATGCGATGACCTACGACGCCGAATTCGACCGGCTCTACCTCGGGACGGGCAACGGCACGCCGTGGAACCAGAAGGTGCGAAGCCCCGGTGGCGGAGACAACCTCTTTCTCTGCTCGATCGTCGCTCTCGACGCTGACACCGGCACGTATGCCTGGCACTACCAGGTCAATCCGGGCGAGACCTGGGACTTCAACTGCGCGATGGACATCATCCTCACGGAGCAGGAGATCGAAGGGAGGGCCCGCAAGCTTCTCCTCCACGCGCCCAAGAACGGCTTCTTCTACGTACTCGATCGGGAGGCGGGTGGGCTCGTCTCGGCAGAGAAGTTCGCCCGGGTGACCTGGGCCGAACGGATCGACCTCGAGAGTGGTCGTCCCGTCGAAACCCCCGATGCGCGCTACCCCGATGGCCAGGTCACGATCTGGCCCGGGACCTTCGGCGCGCATAATTGGCATCCGATGTCCTTCAGTCCCGACACCGGGCTCGTCTACATCCCGGCTCGAGACATGCCAGGCTACTACGACGACCGCGGCGTCGACCCTGAGACCTGGAAGATGACCAAGGAAGACGTGCTCGGCGTAATCGGCGGCATCGTCGACTACTCCGCCGGCGGGCCGGGGGACGTGCCACCGGATGCCGGTCAGGGCTATCTCCTGGCCTGGGACCCCGTGCATCAGCGCGAAGCCTGGCGTCGGGACCGGCCGGGCGTGACTAACAGTGGCACGTTGGCGACGGCGGGGGGACTCGTCTTCCAGGGGCTCGCGGAGGGCAACTTCGAGGCCTACGACGCTCGCGATGGTCGGCTGCTCTGGAGCACCTCGATGGGCGTGGGAACCCAGGCGCCTCCGATCACCTTCGAGGCTGACGGGCGGCAATACGTGGCGATCCTCGCCGGCTGGGGAGGAGGTCCTAATCTCCTCGGCTCGCTCACCGCCCAGTTCGGATGGGTTGGTCGCAGCTATACGCCGCGTCTCCTGGTCTACGCGCTCGACGGTGATGCGACGATCCCCCCGACGCCTCCGCCCGCCCGTCCGACACCGATCGACGATCCCGGCTTCGAGATCGATGCCGCTCGCGTGGAGGCCGGTGCGTTCGCGTATGCGGTGAAGGGTCTCTGCGCGACCTGCCACGGCTTCGCCGCCGTCGCAGGCGGGTATGCGCCGGACCTCCGTGCCTCGCCCGTTCCGCTGTCCTTCGAAGCCCTCGATTCGGTCGTCCGCGGCGGATCACTCGAGCGTCGGGGAATGCCCCGCTTCGACGATCTGACCGAGGACGACATCGAGGACCTCAGGCACTATCTGCGGCATCGTGCGAGGGAGTCACTCGCGAGTGAGGCGGCTCTCTGGACGCCCTGATGGATGTCGCTGCGGCGCTTC
>JAPYTP010000259.1 GCA_029941885.1 Myxococcota bacterium | reverse complement strand
GCAACCTGGCGGTCGTCTCCCAACACCAGGCCTGGATGTCGGGCACGGTGGTGAGTGTGGACGACCAAAACCACATCGGGGCGCTATTTGACGTTTATCATCAACCAGAAGGGTTCGACTACTCAAAAGTTTATAAGACGGCGAATGTGTACGTGTTCCGCAAGGAGTTTCTGAGTCGCTACTTCGTCCCGCAATTGGAAGCTTACGTTGCCGCCGGCGACCTCGACGATTATTACGAATCGATCCTGATAGCGCTGGGGCACCGCGGGAAGAACTACCTGCGTGCTGTCATCTGTGATGACCTGAAATGGTACGAGGTCGATGACGAAAGCGACCGCCTGGCAGCGAATTATCTATTTTACTCACCCGAGGAGCGCTATGAGCACGTGAGTGCGTCCCATGGTGGTTATTGGCGGTTCGGCTTCACCGACCATGCCTACTTGTACAACGCGTATTACCCGCCAAAGACCGTGTTCACGCACTTCCAAAACCACATGCGGGACTTGGTCCTCAACTATCCACCAGGGCAAAGCGAGGTCGCACTACGAGTCGCTACGTTGATCGACCAACTCCCCTCACGGATTGTGGTGGGGAACGGCGCGGCAGAGCTGATCAAGATCATCGCTGCCCATTTCCCTGGGCGAATGATCTGCCCGGTTCCAACCTTCAACGAGTACGAGAACGCTGCGAAGGAGGGGGCCTTTGTCCCGTTCGAGCTTCCCTCCCCGTCCTTCGAGCTGGACGTGGACGCCTTCGCAGAGAAGGCGATCGCCTGCGATGCGCGCGTAGCGGTCGTCATCACCCCGAACAATCCTACGTCCTTGAGCGTGCCATTGGCCGATCTCCTGCGCCTCGCGGACAAGCTCAAGGGACACGAATGCATGCTGGTAGTCGACGAATCGTTCCTCGACTTCGCAGGTGACAGCGCCGAACTCAGTGTTGAAGCGTGGGTGGAGAGGATGCCCAATCTTGCGGTGATCAAGAGCCTAAGCAAGTCCTTCGGGATCGGAGGTCTGCGTATCGGCTACCTCCTGACGAGCAACGAGAGCTTCGCTACGGCGGTTCGTTCCGGGCTGCACATTTGGAACATCAACGGGTTTGCAGAGTCGTTCCTTAGCCTCGCGCCGCGCTACCGTCGAGTATTCAGGGAGAGCTGCTCCCGTGTCCGAGCTGACTGCGACAAGCTCTATGAGGGCTTGTCGACAATTGCGGGCGCTACCGTGTACAAGCCAACCGCGAACTTCGTGATGTTTCGCGTCCCGGATGTCGGTCCAAGCGGGCCGGAAGTCGCCAAGCGCCTCTTCGTGGAGTTCGAAATTTTCGTGAAGCACTGTGCCGGCAAGCACATGCCAGAGGCGGAACGCTATTTGCGTATCGCCAGCCGAACGGAGCCCGACAATGAGAAACTCGTTGATGCTTTGAAGCGGTGCCTGGACGGTGACTGACGAGGGTCGGAATCGAAGCGCTCGTTCGTTCCTGTACGACCGCGCCAACCTGGTGACTCTGGCTGGGTTGCTATGTGGGGTCTCGTCCATCTACTTGAGCGCGCTGAACGCTCACCCGGCCGCCGCGATCGCCTTGCTCTGGGCGTTGTTCTGCGACTGGTTCGACGGGGCGATCGCTCGACGATTGAAGGACCGGACCGACGTTGACCGCGCTTTCGGCAGTCAACTCGATTCCCTGGCTGATTTGGTATGCAGTGGCGTGGCGCCGGGGGTACTGTTGCTATCGGTCAGTGGCTTTGATCCGTGGTTCCTGCCGGGAGCCTTTGCGCTCGCCATCGCGGGCGCGCTGCGCCTCGCTCATTTCAACGTCCTGGGCGACGCGCAGAGCTACAGGGGCCTCCCGATTGATACGAACATTATGGTCGTTACGGCTCTATTCGCATTCCGTGAAATTCTGGGAAACGCGATCTTTCCCGGGTTGCTCTATGCGTCCGTTGTCATTCTCGCTGTTCTGAATGTCGCGTCGTTCCGCATGCCCAAAGCGGGCGATGGCTGGTTGTATGGGGTTGGCCTCTACGTCGTGGGAATGTCCGTGTTGTTGTGCGGCCAGGGCGTCACTGGTTGAGTCGGAAGAAGTGATTCTGCAAGCCCGGCCAAACGATATTCATGCGATCCAGAGCCCTTGGCAGCGCCCAGAAGCTAATTGGAGATGTGAGGCGCAGCAGGTTCCAAGTAAGGGTCCCGAGTCGCGTGGACGATTGCGGAAGAAAGGGAAAAAACTTGCGGCGTGCGGATACCAGCTCGATGGCGATCTCCATGCTCGTGTAACCGTAGTTGCGCCGAGTGCTGGGGCGAGTGAAGCCCGCTCGCGCGAACAGCGCGCGATATTCGTCGACGGTGCGGTAGACCGCCTGATAGTCCCCGGTCGCGGTGCGCCGACTGTGAGGAACTGTGCTTTCCCTAAGGATGATCGAGCCGGAGCTTCCGATGCGACCTTTGAGCTCTGTGAGCAGAGCGACGACGTCGTCGTCATTTAGGTACATGCAGAGGCCCCCGAGAAACACGAGCTGAAACTCGCCATCGGGCAGGTCGACTCGAACATCGCCGTGCACGATCGACACGTTCGGCGCGTTCCGAGTGCACTGGCGCGCGGCCTCGACCATCGCCGTGCTGCCCTCGATGCCAATGACGCGAGAGTACCGATTCGCGAAAACAGAGGTCCATGCGCCGGCTCCGCAGCCGACGTCCAGGGCGGTGGCGGACTTGGGAATGACATCCAACCAGTCCACGATCGTGCGCTGTTCGACCTCGAACCGATAGCGCAATGCGCTCGGTGGCAGGTCTTGGTCGTGTGCCATGTAGCTAGCGGCTGCCGATGCGCCCTCGGCTGCGTCGTCGAAGTAGCGTTGAACGACCTTGTAATCGATCGAGTCTTTCATGCATGGTATCCCAGGTGGCGTCCCGGCCGGCGGCGAAGTTCAACGGCGGGGTCGTGAGGCGCAGCAGATGGCGCGCCGGACTGCATGAAGTAGTCCCGCCGGCTAAGCCGTTCTTGCGTCGCGAGATGGCAGCTTGCGCTTAGCAGCATGGCCAACGACATGCTTGCCCCGTCTCCAGCGTGCGCTGCGTGTCGTAAATTCGATCTGCGCTTCTTCGTCCGTTTGTCCACGTTTGCCTCCCAAACGGCAGCGTACTGAACTCCGTCCGTTGCTGTTCCAAGTGATTCGCCATGGGATTGTCGGGGACACCTGCCTGCCCCGTCATTGTGATGAGTCTGAGGTGATCCAGGTCAAGTGTGTGTTGCCACTTCGTTTGAAGCTTCCCGAAGGACTTGTAGGGACACATTTTGGCAAGCATTGCCAAGTTACGGGAGCCCAGAGCGCACACAGAGCCCGTCATGCCCGCCCCGAACAGTTTCCTAAACCGTGCATCGCAGCTTCGAGTTCTGCCGGGGACGCCAGGAATACCAACTAGATCAGGTAGTTGGGGCAGGGCTGTCCGGAGAGGTGACGGGCCAGGTGCTTCGTTGGTGGCAAATTGGATTCGCAGCCACCGTTCGAAGTGTCAGGTCCTTTCGCTGACCCCGGCGGGCCAAGCGTAGTCTACGAAGGGGGCGGGCGGTCGCTTGATCTACCGATCGGACCCTCCGGAGATCTACGGCCCATCGCGCCCCCTGGTAGCCGTACCTTCCTAGCCGATCTTGATTCAGACGGAAGCTTTCCCGACGCGCCCGGAGTCGATTTCTTCGAATTCGTGAAGGGTGTGCGGGATTTGTTTCAGGCGAACGACCTCAATGGCCTTCGCGAGGGCCTGCAGCTTCTAGACGAAGCAATCGGAGCACAGTTCGCTGTATCCCTCCGCGACAACAATGAGACCTTCGCCGCGACCAAACGCGTCTTCCCGAGCCGCGAAAGGAGCCAGGTCGACTCCTCCGGCTGCAGTCAAGTCCGGTTCTGTTCCGCAGTGGTGATCGAGCGCCGGCGAGACGCCGACGTATGTGTTGCAAGCGATTTCTTGAACGATGAGCCTCTGCGTCGATCCCCGCGCGACTGTCGCGTGAAACGGCGCAGACACTCCGCCCGATGCATAGCGTTCGATACCTCGCGCCGCCTCGATCATCACCGCAAAAGCGGCCATAGATGATCGTCTCAAAAGCGGGCCATAGGGAGCCGTCCGGGACAAGCTTTTGATTCGAAGTGATTGGCGATACCCCTGCGAAGTTCAGACAGGCCACGGAGATCGCGATTCGGTGACTGCGCTCGCTCGATGAGAAAGCCATCGTGACCATGCCGCAGAAGAGCAAGATTCGAACCAAGGTGACCACGGCGAGATTGGGCGGGTTCTCCAGATTGCTCCGGAGATCGGTGATGAATGGCAGCACGGCCATTGTGAGTGGCAGCGTGGACAGCAACAGGAATACGGGCCGGGAGTTGGCCAGGAACTGCTGGATTGGAGAGGCAGCGCCCTCGGACGTATCGATCCGACCAGCGTAGGCCGAGAGCGAGCACGCGACGCCTGGAACCATGGCCAGAATGTATTGGGCGGTGCCCCATTCTATGTCGCGAAGCATCCAGAGGGCCCGAAGGTACAGCAGCGTCGCGAAGACGATGAGTGCTGAGACCGCGATCGGGAGCGGATCGGGGCGAACGCGATGTCTGGCGCGAATCTGATCCCCCAGCTCTTGATCACCTCCGAAATCGCGAATCCGCAGATGAGCGATAACGGCACGAGCACGAATTCGAACGCATTCATCGGAGTTTCCCTGGCCCTTTGAGGCAGCTACTGGCGGTGCCTCGAGTATAGGCCGGGAGAGAGATCGTCGTGGTGGATATGCGTTGCGTCGGTCGACGGGTGATGCGTTGAGCGTTGTGTCCGAAGGGCCGACGGTAGACGGACGTCGGCACTGGCGAAGCTATCGTGCATTGCATCGGCGCGGGGCCGGTCGCGCGTTCGCGAGGACTAGCCGGTCGCTCCTGTCGAGAGCGGCCTCTCGGATCTTCCTCCCATGCTTTTCCGCGGCCTTCTACAAACAAGCTTCGCCCCACTACGCCAGGTGCCCGTCTTACGCCGGTTCCGTACGGTATGGGTTGGCAACGAGTTTGGCCCTACGCCGCCGGAGACATCATGGAAGCCAGCGTGACCCTGTATGCATTCCCTCCCTCCCACTGCTCCCAGAAGGTGCGCCTCGCGCTGGCCGAGAAGCACGTCGCCTATACGAATCGGTTCGTGGATATCGAAATGCGGCTCCAGAATTTCGAACCCGACTATCTTCGACTGAACCCGCGAGGCGTCGTCCCGACCCTCGTCCACGGCGACCATGTCGTCACGGACTCGGCGAAGATCATTCGCTATGTCGACGACACGTTCGACGGACCGATTCTCGCACCGCAAGAGGAGACCGAACGAAAATGCATGGACGATTGGATCGACCTCCAGGATCGCCTGCGGATCCGCGAGTTGACCTTTGGCAGCATGAAGGGCGCGATGGGTCACGCGCTGCGAGGCGTCAGCATGCCGCTGCGACGGCGAAAGCTCGTCCGTCTTCGAACCGCAAATCCCGACCTCGCTGAAGCCTACGACGCCAAGATCGAAGACCTGCATCAATGGCGCACGAGCATCGCGAGCTCGGAAGAAATGACGCAGGTTCGCGAGGAAATGAAAGCCGCGCTCGATCGTGTCGAGATGCGGCTCGGCGAGTCCCCTTACCTCGCTGGCGAGAGCTACTCGCTCGCTGACCTGGCTTGGACCTGCACCTTCGCGCGCTTGAAGATGCTGGGCATTTCGGACTCGTTCTTTGGCGGCGATCGATCGCCCCGAATCAACGCCTACTATTCGCGAATCCGATCGCGCCCCAGTTTCGACGAGGCGGGCGTATGGGAACGCCGGCCGGCCCCATATGTTCGGCGCGCGCTTTTGAAGGCCATGCTCACTGGATCGGGGGAGACTCGGGTCGGGGCGTAGGCGAGAGGCACTTGAACACAACGGAAGGGATCTCGCGCCGGGTCGCCGGCGTCGCTCTCGGGGATAGACGGCGATTGCGGCGGGATCGCGGAGCCCGGCGGGGCGGTTCCGTCCTATTGCTGCTCGCCAGCGGGATCAACTCGGTCGCCTATCCTCAGGGAGGAGGTTCCCAACTCGGGGACGGCAGCCAGTGGATCGGTGCCCGAACCCGTCGTGCCGCCACAGGAGTCGTCTCCAAGCCAATCGCCACGCCCAGCTGGGTAGTCGATCCGGATCCAGTGGCGCGCGGGTGTAGTATCTTGGATCTGCTTCTGGATCGAGGTGAGGGTGCTCCCAGACGCTGTGGCCACGAACGACTGGCTCACCGCGCGTAATATCGACGCCCGTAGTGCGCAGGAGAAAAGAATGACGAGCAAGAATCAGCCGCAGCGATTGAGCGGATCGATCGAACACTATGACGTGGTGATCATCGGAGCGGGTGTCAGCGGCATGTACGCCCTGCACCATCTGCGCGAGATGGGCCTTTCGGT
>JAPYTP010000258.1 GCA_029941885.1 Myxococcota bacterium | reverse complement strand
AACCGCCGTACGCGAAGAGCCCCTCGGCGACCTCGAGGATCTTCTCCCGGCTATCCGGCGGACGCGGGGCAACGAATTCAGGCTCTCCGGGCTTCGCTGGTGAGGGCATGCCGAGAATCATACAGACCGACCGGTCGGTCGGCAACCCTGATCGCTTGAATTCTTCCCGCACAAGATGATCGGCCCCGCCACGGGAACCGGGTCGGGTCGGGTCGGGTCGAATCGTCGGGGGAAAGAACGCACGCAACAACGCCGAAATTTTGCAGTGATTTCGCCCGCTTCGAACAGGAGTTGGCAGCCGAGTCCCGCTATTGTCCCGCCTCGCCAAGCAGCACGGCCGACGGAGACGAGTGGCCGAGCGCGATGGCTCCCTGGCAGACCAGATTGCAGTTTCGAGCGGGCGTGGGCTCGCCCTGTACCCAACCGGATCACCCAACCGATCCGCGACCACGAGTAGATTCGACGATGTCCTGGCTGCGCCATTCCCCGACCCCGACCCGACCGGCCTCCATGCGGGTCCTATTCGCGGTGGTGTGCGCGCTCCTTTTCACGCTTTTCTCCCATTCTGTATCCGGACAGGTACTGCTCCTCCCGGAAGACGACGGGCCCAGGACTTTTCGGATCGGCACCCTCGAACTCGAATACGCCCGGGAACATCCGAGCCAACCTTCCCTCACTGACGTCACGCCAATCACCCTTGAATTGCGCCGCACCGATGTCGGCTGGGATGCACCGCGTGAGGGGGAGCCGAGCGAAACGGTCGAGGTCGGCGGACCCAACAGCCCCGTTCTCGATCTCGAAGCTTTGGGCCTCGCCCGTGTCCTCGGCGCGCTCGTCGGGCGTCTCCACGAGTTGGGGCTCTACGGTATCGACGTCCGCCCCTCCGATCTCGATTTCGATCTCGAGAATGAGCGCGATCTGCGACCTCCGGGTCGCGACGACCTCGCGATCGTCGTCAGCGTCGGTCGGATCTCGCAGGTCCGCACGATCGCCGTTGGCGACCGGGTGAAGGGCGACTGGAAGATCGACAACGAGATCCACACGCGAATTCGCGAATCCTCGCCGCTCCAGCCCGCGGGCGTCGTCGACGAAGACGCAACGGACCTGCTCGATCGGCGCGCACTCGAGGATTACTTGTTTCGACTCAACCGGCACTCGGGTCGGCGCGTCGAAGCGGCTCTCTCTCCCGGCCAGGAGGCGGGCGAGGTCGTTCTCGACTACCGCGTGCTCGAGTCCAAGCCGTGGTACGCCTACGCCCAGGTGACCGACACCGGGACCCGCCGAACGAATCCCTGGCAGACGCGCCTCGGCTACACCCACCGCCAACTGACGGAGCGCGACGACATCCTGTCGATCGACTGGTTGAACGTCGGATTCGACGACGTCAACGCCTTGAACGCACGCTATCAGGCTCCCTTTTTCGGTCGGGAGCGCCCGGCCTGGATGTCGCGACGCCGTGGCGATCCGCAATGGATCGAGTGGCTTCCGCGCGAGGACATCCCCTGGTGGGGCGTCGACCGCCTGCGCTGGGAACTCAACTTCGGCATGAGCAAGTCACAGGCGGGAAGGTCTGCGACCCAGGTCGGTCTCGCGAACGATCGAGTGACGAGCACCCAATACCGGGTCGGTGGGCGATTCATCTACGAAGCCTTCCAACACCGAAATTTCTTCCTCGACCTGTTCGCCGGCCTGTCCATTCGAGATCTCAGCGTCGAGAACCGAACGGCCGCGCTGACCGGAGACGTCGTGCTCGTCGTCCCCCAGGTCGGAATCCACGGTGAGCGCATCAATCAGATCTCGAATCTCCTCTTCGACCTCTCGGCCGAGGGCCAGACAAGCGACATCGATCTAGACGATCTCGACGCGCTTGGACGCGACGCCGCAGACGAGAAATACGCAATCTTGAACTTCAACTTCGGCTACTCGACCTTCCTCGAACCGCTCCTCCGCCCGGAGCAATGGCGAGATCCGTCGACGCAATCGAGTTCCACCCTCGCCCACGAGATATCGATTGGGCTTCGGGGTCAATACGGCTTTGATTACCGTCTGATTCCCCAATCGAACGGAGCGATCGGCGGGCTCTACAGTGTGCGCGGATACAGTCAGTCCGTCGGCGTCGGAGATACCATCGCGATCGGCTCGTTCGAGTACCGCTTCCACGTCCCGCGGGCGCTGCCCGTCGTCCGGGAGCCGCTTCGCCTGCCCCTGATCGGCGACTTTCGCGCCGCCCCCCAACAGGTCTACGGTCGACCCGATTGGGATCTCGTCTTGCGCGCCTTCGTCGATGTTGGACGCGCCGTTCGAAACAACCGCTCGGAGGTGTCCGCGGGTGCCTCGGAGGTCAACCAGACCCTGGTCGGTGTTGGTGTCGGGGCCGACCTGCAGATTCGCTCGAATTTCCGCGCGCGAATCGACTGGGCAACGGCTCTCACGAACACTAACGGAAACATCGCCAACGGGACCGACGTTGGACAGAGTGAGATTCATGTTCTCTTCAGCATTCTCTACTGATCGTCAGCAGAGCGCCGCGAGCGAAGAGGCTGGTCGCGTCGGAAGCCGACTCGAGCGAGTCGTTGCCCGAGCGCTCGTCGTCGCCTTGATCGCGATGACGCCCGGCGGCGCCATCGCGAGTGAAGAATTCCCGTCCGCGGATGCCGCCGTGATGCTGACGGCCGGGTCGATCGACCAGACTCTTCCTGGAGAGACGACCATCACGTCTTTCGTCGAAGACGGTCAGACCCTTTGGTCCGGCGGCCTCGACCTGCCCGCAGGCCATACGCTCAACTTCGATCTGGTGAGCCGCGACTCGACCCACTGGAATCACGTCGGCGGTGGCTTCACCGCTCATATCGACGGCAACGTCGTCTCCGGTCCGAATAACACGATCGTCTTTTCGAGCCCCTTCGGAGTGTTCATCGGCAGCGATGCCGTCCTCGACGTCGGCACCCTCGTAGCGGTCGGGGCCGACGTATTGAACGACGATATCTGGCGGGACGGTCCGGCTCTCGCCCTCACCGGTGCGGTCGAGAACCAGGGACTGATTCGCGCGAACGCCGATGTCCTCCTCTACGGCACGAGCGTCCACAATCACGGGGAGGTCCTCGCACCGAACGGCAATGTGCTGTTTCTCGGCGCCGAGGCAATCCACTTTTCCGATCCGGAAACGATCGCGGAGAGCCTGCTCGCGCCGATCGACTTCGTCGCCGAAACGTACGACGGGACCGTCGAAAACCGTGGGAGCATCCATGCACGGAACGCCGCCCTATTGGGCGGACGGGTCGTGAACTACGGCGAAATCGAGATCGCAGACGGTTCCCTCATGATGGTGGGTGCCGACGCGATGTATGTGAGCCAATTCGACAATCCCGTATTGATTCGCCTGCCCCACGCGACCGGGCCCGCAAGCGGCGATTCGGGCGCCCCCGGTTATCGCGTCGAAAACCATGGCCAGATCGACGCCGGTCTCGGCCACGTTCGACTCGCCGCCTCGGACCCCCTCGGTTGGGGAATCCGACAGGGGACGGGCAGAGCTGGACGTGCGACCGAGGAAGCGTCGATCGTCGCGCGCCGCATCGAGATCGAAGGGGGCGAAGGCGGTCGAGTCGAACTGTCGGGCGCAATCGATGCCACGGGCCGCGCCGATGGCGAACGGGGCGGCGAAATCGACATCACCGGCTCTTATATCGTCCTCTCGGCCGCAACGATCGATGCATCCGGAGATTCCAGAGGCGGAACGATCCAGATCGGTGGGGAACAACAGGGCAAGGGTGAACTCCAGCGCGCCCGAGCACTCGTGATGGACGAGTCAAGTCGGGTCCGCGCGGACGCCCTCCGCGAGGGTGACGGCGGTCGGGTCATCCTCTTCTCCGAACGACTCAGCGTGATCGAAGGGGACATCTCGGCGCGGGGCGGCGAGGACGGCGGGAACGGCGGCTTCATCGAAACTTCGGGCCTCGAGAATTTCCGTATTACGCGCTTCCCCGACGCCTCGGCCCCGGCCGGTGATGCGGGTGAGTGGCTGATCGATCCCTATGCGATCGCAATCGTGGCCGATCCGGTCCCCCTCAATTGCACCTCCGACGGCAATTGTCTCAATCGTGCGATCGAAGCGATCCTCACCCCCGACTTCGACAGTGCCGCCTTCGACAACATTCTTCGGACCATCGCTCCCCCGAGCATGGGCCAGAATCCGAATGAAGTCTCCGTCGATCTGCTGGTCCGAGCGCTCACCGCCGGAATAAACATCACACTCTCGACCGAAGCCTTCAATCCAGACGCGGGTCCGACGATCGACAGCAGCGAGGGCGACGGAACGGAAGGCGGCAACGGCGACATCACCATCGACACGGCGATCCTGATCGATGATAGCGACACCCTCCCAGGCACGAACTCCCGCCTCACGCTGCTCGCAGCCGGAAGCATCTACATCAACGAGGACATCCGGGTGGGGGTCGTGGGGGACGAGGCGAGTGCCACACCCAACCAGTCTCTCGATCTCGAATTCCGTGCCAACGACCAGTCTCAGCGCGACACGACCCGCGGCTTCGCATCCGACCAGCTCCGCGGCAGCGTCATCATCGACGCCGACGTCCGAACCGGCGGTGGCGCATTCGTCGCGTCCGGCGTCTCGGTCACCCAGGCAGTGGGCACGCGACTCGAGACCGATGGGGGCGACGTCCAGATCACGGTGGGAAGTCTGGGTCGCTCCCAGACGCCTGGGGTCTTCAACCGAAGTGCGGTCGATGAGGACGCCCCGACGACCTCTGCCGATCCAAGCATTCGAATTGGCGGAACCATCGACACGAGGCGGACGTCGGATGATCCGGGAGCCGGGGGAGCGGTCACCCTTTTCGCGAATGGGCTCGTCGTCGACACGACCGAGGCCGGCAGCGGCTCACTCTCGATCGACAGCGGTCTCGTGAGTCTCACCGGCGCGTTGTCGAGTGGCGGGGGCGATATCAATCTGGTGGGCGGCACCCCAGGCTCGACGCTGGCGAGTTCCGTCGAGATCACGAACGGGACGATCACGTCCGAGGGTGGGAACGTGTCGATCGCCGCACACCGCGTCGACCGGGTGGCAGCCGGTGACATGCCCTTTGTCGACCCTTCCCGTGGTGAAGGCGGCGAGATCACCGCGACCGGTACGATCACGACGGAAGGCGGCACCCTCGCGATCGGATCCGGCACGACCCAGGAGATCTCTCTCGACGGGACCTTCGACACGACCGACGGCGCTGCCAGCGAAGACGGACTGATGTCGATCGTCGCCCTCGACACGTCGGGCCTCGATATCGCCGCGGAACGCTACGGACAGGGTCGGATCAGGATTGGCGCGAACGCGCAAACGACGCTCGCGTCCTCCGGCATTCGAATCTACTCGCGAGACATCACGACCGCCGAGAGCACCGCGCAGGTCGACATCATCGCTTCCGGGACGACGAGCGCAACGATCCTCGAATCGCAGCTGGGAATCGATACCGATCTATCCGACGCGACCGATCTCTCCTTCTCGAGCGAAGGCGAGGTGCGCTTCGATGCCGATCGGCAGATCACATTCAATGCCAATACGCGGATCCAGGGCGACCGGGTGCGCATCAACGTGGCCCCCAACCCGAGCCAGTTGAGCGACTTCGAAAGAACCGACCCAGTCGAGATGCTGCTGAGCGGACTCACCCGCCTCACCTTTGGTGGAATGGGCGGAATGACGCCCGGTGACGGCGTTCGACTCAAGGCCGATGACATTTCGATCTCGATCGGGGATGGCACGACCACAATCGACGACCCCGACCAGCGCGGGACTCAAGGAGACTACAGAGGTCTTCAGCTGCGCGATGAGGATGACAGCGAACGCCCCGAGGTCCTTTCCATCCGACAGGATGGAGATCTCACGGTCGCTGCCGCGGCGCCGACAGGGCCGGGGGCCATTTTCTTCGGGGGTCGTTCGGGTTCGGGAACGACCACCGGCGCGTTCGCCAACGCCGTCATCGATGACGGTGGTGACCCCTCCGGCGACGCCAACGGCCAGCGAATCACCCTCGAGTCGTCGGACGGCACGCTCACGGTTGAAGATGCCGCCGGGTTGAGCAATGACACCGACCCCGGCATGGGCGACGAGGGTCTCAGCTGGGTCGTGCTGAACGGTGGTTTCCTTCTGCCGCCCCCGACGATGTCAGATCCGCAGTCGATCATCTTCTCGGGTAGTTTCCTGGGCGACAGCGCGTTCAACGTCGCTGGGCTCACCATTTCGACACCGCAGAACCTCCGAATCACGACCGCGATGCCCGGCGTGATCGCCTCGGTCGCGGATCTCGTATTCCAGGCCGGCCGAAACACGGGCGTCGAAGGCGCCGCAAGCGACGGAACCTTGACCGTTGCGGACGGCGTCATGCTTCAGTCGAGCGATCGTCTGGCACTGCAGGCCGGTGCCAGCGGCTTTGGCGATCTCGTCTTCGACAGCACGACGACCACTACGC
>JAPYTP010000257.1 GCA_029941885.1 Myxococcota bacterium | reverse complement strand
CTCCCAGAAAACCGAAGTGATCCTCGGCTGCAACATCCTCAATCGGATGTTCGAGTGCGGTCGCCCCAGGTCCGTCGCGATTAGGGACTGAAACCTGCATTGCATCCTACTAGGCTGGCTTGAAATTGATTCGCGCAACAACGCCGGTGATTCATATCGGCCTAATCCGGACGCTGCGCTCGAGAAGAGCCACGCAGCGCCGCCTCGAGCGCCTCGAGGTTCGCCCCGGACCGGTCGTAGCGAAGTGCGTGTGCGTTTGCTGTCGGCCCTCCCCATCCCGGCAACAACCCGCGCTCCGCGCACAGGAACTGAGCCTCGATATTCGTGCCGGTCAGCGCATCGGCGTCATCCGAAGTCGCCAGCCACGAAACGACCTTGGCGATCACGTCGACCGGCGCGCCCCCTTCAAAGCCGAAGGCCTTCATGTCCTGCTCTATCCGCTCGGTCGCCGTGAGGCCCGGATGAACGAGAAAGGCGCGTATCCCGTCGCGTTCGTGCTCGGCCTTGAGGAAGCCGGGAATGCGGTGGGCGCCGGCCTTCGAGATGCCGTATCCCATCCCCCAACCGCCCTCTCCCGCTTTCCCGGGCGGATCCGTGTAACCCGAGGCAGAGGTCACGAAGACGATCGTTCCGCCACCCTGCCCGATCATGCCCGGCAGCAGCCGCCGGGTGACTTCCAGGGGCGTCAGGATGTTGCCCTGGAGGTGACGCGCGATGACCTCGACTGGCGTATCGAGCAAGACGTCGATGTGTCCGGCACCGACATACCGGGCGTTGTTAAGGAACAGGTCGACGCCGCCCCACTCCGTGATCACGCGATCGACCCCCGACAGCAGCGTCGTCGGCTCGAGTAGGTCCGCTGGAAGGACCAAGGCGCGTCCGCCTGCCGCCTCGACCGCCGCCGCCGTCGTGGTGAGACTTCCGGGAAGCGGCGACTTATCACTTGCGTTGATCGTGGAGGAGTGTTCCCGCGCCTCGCCCTCGTGCACGGTCCGGGCCGTCAACGCGACGTCGAAGCCCTCCCGGGCGAGCTCGATGGCACACGCCTTGCCGACGCCACGCGAGGCTCCCGTCACGAAGGCCACAGGGCGTTCGCGTCCGCCATGAGCACGCAAGCCGCCGCTCATTCCGCGCCGATCACGGGATCCCGACGGCCCGCAATGCAGCGAGCATTGTCGGTCACGAATCGCCGTGCCTGCGCCTCTGCCAGTCCGCACGTGCCACTACCGATGATCGCCACCCTGCCCACCAGTCGATCCACAAGGATCCTCCTTTGGCAGCCTGCCCGGCGGCCACGCGGGGCCCATGCCCAAGCTCAACCGCCCCACACGTGTCCGGTCGGATCGCGACTCGAACCGTGTCTCCGGCCAACTGCTTCTTGCCCGCTTCGAGAAAATCCTTGCTCCAGCGGTAGTAGAGATTCGAGGCGATGCCTTCTCTGCGACATAAGTCGGCAACGCTCTGCTCGCCTCGAAGCCCTTCGAGCACGATGCGGATCTTCTCTTCCGGAGAGAACTTCCGTCGGCTTCGCCGACGGACCTTCGCACCGCGGCCTCAGTGGATTGCTTCTTTGGGTTCGACATCTCGACACGCTCCTTCGGGTCACAGACCCTGGAATGTGTCTCTTAGATTAGAGGGCTCTTGAGTCCAGATCCTGCTGACGGGTTACACGGGCGGATCGCTATCTCGACCGGCAAATGATCTTCGAGCCTCCATCGTCCTCTTGTTGGAGGCAGTCCGGCTGGTCATCCTGGCTGAAATTGACGGACGAGCAAGAAGGGCTGTTGGAGTCTGTGGGGTCGAGAGACAGACTCGCCCTAAGAGGGAGCAGGAGCTTGTCGTTGCCGAAGATGCCCTTTTTACCGAAGACCCCCACGGACCATTCGTTGGTTCGCTTGTCCGATCGCTTGATCTTGACCGTCGACACCATCCCATCGGCGCCCTTGGACCGGTAGCGGAACGACCGCTTGTCCTTGGAGACCGACCAGGGCCCCTCATCTCGGTGCTTATTCCCGGCGTTGCGAGTATTTCGGCTTGCTGAGTTCGAGGGCAGGTCGAGGTCGACTACGGTGCTCCCGTCCGCATCCTCGACGAGAAATCGAAACCCGTCCTTATCCGGCCGGACCTTTTCACCGGGTGCGAGTTGGAAGGACGTATCGAACTTGAGGCGAGCCTTATTCCCAGGCCGACCTAGCTTAGCGAGCCGAAGTTTCGGTTTGATCGCATGCTTTCCCTGCCCGACTTGGCACGGCCTGTTTTTGAAGAGAGCATTGGGAAAATCGACAATGCTCGCGGCGCTCCAGCTCGTTTCCGGGCAGTCATCTCCCGTACAGCGTAGGTTCCCCTGGCACAGATACTTGCCCGTGCGCTGGTCCTGAGAGAATTCAGAGCAGGTCGTGAAGCTCGGCGAGAGCGACTTCGAGGAGTGACGCACGATCTCAAGTCGCCCAGCCTGCTCGTATTGAAGCATCGCGATCCGGCCCGTCTTGGTTACGGCGTGCCATACGACGACGTCGCCGTCGGACGACGAGCTGGAGAGCTCTATTGAGCCCTTTTTCTTATTCGAGGTCGGCTCGAGGCGTGTGACACGCGCAATCTCGGCCAGCTGTCGAATCGCGGAACCGGTTCCGATCGCGATCTCGGTTCCCGAGGTGCGGACCTCCCGTATTTTGTTAGGAGCGCTCAGCGCGCGCGCCCTCATATGGGTGCCCAGCAGCGAGACCTGCTCGCTTCGCTTGGAGGTTCCATCCTCGGAAATAAAGTCACAGTTGTAGATGTAGGAGGCGAGTCCCGGGTCGTCATTGTCGTTGCTTGAGGTCTGACTGCAGGTGGCGAACTCGACGATACTCTCTTCCGTTCCGCTGACGAGCACTCCATTCATGGTCTCTCCCTCCGAATCGCTCGTGACCAGCCAACGTCCCTCGGGACTCACCCGATCGGCGAACCTGCGCCGCCCCGCTGGCTCGGGCGTGAATTCGCCGGCCTTGGCCAGGGAGGAGCTCGTACTCGGAGCGGACTGGACACCTTGTTGGAGTCCGTAGGGGCTGTTGATCACGGCGATCCCTGCGCCATCCGAGATTTCGGGGTCCGCCACCAGGCTGATGATGTAATCCTCATTGCAGATCGTATTGAGCTGCTCGTCATGGGAATCCTCGGTGCTGTACCCAATACCGTTAACGGAGCCACTGCCGCCAGTCCCCGTTTCATAACAGACCTCGCCGGCACCTCCCCTCCACGTAGAGTCACCGGTGTCCAACACCTGTAGGGAGAGCGTGAAGTCGACCCCGGTGCTTTCGTAGTCAAAGCTGAGGCCGAAGTAAGTCGAGCCGATATAGAACGTGCAGGTGCCCTGACCGGAAGCTTTGTGGTCTTTAGCGTAGTAGTGGAAGAAGGCCTTGCGCATGGATTTAACTTCGAGGCTGGCGCTTTCTCCCCCCCCACCAGATACCGCCCAGCAATTCTCTCCCGAATCGTCGCAGGTACTTGGGGCATCCCAGGAAGAATCTTTGGCACCATTCGTATTGCAAACCCCTATCAGCTCTAGCGGCGTGCTGCTGTAAGAGAAGGCGTAGTTCGAGACTGCAACGTACTCGTCGTTGCTTCCGCTCGAGGTTAGTCGCACGGCCTGTGCGGTCGGTACAGCAACGAACGAGAGAGTTGAGAAGAAAAACGCGAGGAAGATCCAGATAGTGAAGCGATTCATCGGCCAGCTCCCAGGTTCATCGTTTCGAAGTGGGGATTCAAGGACATGGCGAAGAGATGCGAGGCGGGCTCTGGGTCCGGCGGTGTCTTTTGCGGCCAGGAGGACGGGAGCCGAGAGGCGGCGGGTAGGCTCGCGGTCTCGGGCGGCTTGCCACAAAGAAGCTTGCCGTTGAAGTTGTACCACTCGTCGCTCGCACACGGTTGGCAGCTCTCCACTTGATCTTGGTTCTCGGCCGTGCACGTCGCACACAGTGTAATGCCCGAGAAGCTGGTGAAGGTGCATGATTCCGCCCAGCTCCCCGGCACGGGCTGGCATTCGAGGGTGCCGTCAACATTTGCCCAGTGGCCAGTAGCGCAATTTTGTCCGCTGCTAAAGACGGTACGGGCCGAATCACCGCTCACGCTCGAAACAATGGCCGAGCAATACGCATCGAGCACCGTCGCGTAGCCCGGTGCTGGAATACCGAAGAAAGTCTCGTCACAGCTCTCACTCCAAGGCCCGAGGGCATCGGAGGCCTCGACTGGCGGACATTCGCCGCAGAGCCCAACCTGGGCATTGTCGACGTTAATGTCCAACGGTGCAGCGCAACCCGATGCTGGCCTAAATTGGTTGTAGGTGCTGCTGCCCTCAGGGACACCGACCCAGGTGACCCCGTCTGCATAGTAGGCGTTGGACAGGCAGAGGTTCTGGTCGAGGATCTCGTCGTAGTTGGCTTGATCCGTGGAGCCGGCGACCTGAGCGTTCTGACAATCGGATTGGCTTGTCTCGTTAAGATGGTCGAGCGTGGCGTTCCAGTTGGCGCAGACGTAGCCGCAGAGCGAATTCACCCCGACGTCGACGAAACCCGGCTCGAATTCGTTCGAACTCCCCGCCGAAACGACGAAGAACCGATCGACCGTCGCGGCCGTGATGACCTCCCCGGGCGGGCCGATGATCACGACCACCGCCGGACCCGGCGTATTCTGGTACTTGCTGATACAGCTGTTCCCCTGGATTTCCCCCGGTGTGCTGGGATTGTCTTCGATGGCAAAGTTCATCACGAAGGTGGGGTCGAGCGCCCCGAAAAGCTTGGCGAAGAGTTTGATCAGCTTGTAGACCGCTTTCATCTCCGTCACCCCATCCTCCGCCCCGGCGGCATCCTCACCTTCCTTAAGCGAGTTCTTGAGTGACTTCTTTACCGACTTGGTGGCTTTCTTCTTGGCGGCATGGAGCAGGAGACTCCCCGCGGCCTTGAAGTCCCACACGGTGTTCGCCGTAAAATTCAGCCGGAAGCTCGACTCGTAGGGCGCGCCCATGATTGTGTAATTGGCATAGGCCAAGCCGCCGCTGGCGGGGCCTCCGCGCATAGTGAGGTTTGCGCCCGTATGCTGGAACGGCAAGATGACATAAGGCCAGCCCGGACCTACTAGCGAAGCAGAACTGCCCGACTCATTGGACTCCAGCGAATACTGGGTGAAGTTCGAGAGCCCGACCGCGATGCCCTCGGAATTAGCGATTGCGGCTGGCGTCCCCGAGCCCGCCCAAGCAGTCGGGGCGGGGATGAAGAGCAGTACGAGAGCTAAGGCTGAGAGCGTTTGGCGAGCACAACAGAGTAGATTCAACATTTTTCTCCGGGTCAGCGAGTCTGCCATTCGACGGGGCGGCGCCCCCTGGCCGAGAGCACATGCTCCCACTCTCGAACCATTCTGTAATTTGAACAGCAAAGCGTTCCTCATTTGTCTGAGTATGCGTGCACCCATACTCTCATAAAACGGCAGGGGAGGAGCAGGGAGGGGCCAGAAACTTTGTGACCAAGCACCATCAGGCACCGAGGGGGGCGGATCAACAATCTTCTCGTCTCTCAGTTGATTTGAAGCGGCGAGCTATCGGGGTTCTCATCCCTCCCCGCGTACCGTTTAAATTCGAATACTTAGCGAGTTCCGTCCTGTCTTCCGATTCCTCTGATGACGCCAATGTCGGCGAACAAGACATCGTCCCCGGGCATCGCATGCGCGAAGCGCTTAAGCGTCGTCGAGGGGGCTACGTGACCGAGCTGATCGGCAACCCACTTCGGATTTTCATCCGCCTGCAATGCCAGGTCGCCCAGTAATGGCGTGCGGAGTGAAGCGTGAGCCGTCGTACTTCGAGGGCCGCTCTGGCGGAGGAACTCGGCCACCTTCGGGTCGAAGCCAATCAGGGTCGTGTTGTCGCGAGCAAGGATCGCGTTCAGCCCTCCGAACCAGACGACCGCCTGGATAGGGTGGCGCCACGCCGTCCGGCGGAAACACGAGAACGGGCAGATCCTCCTCGGAGTACGACGCGTCGACCTCCGCCCGGACACCGCGAATTTCATCGGCAAGCTCGATCGGAGATTCCTCGGCGACGACTGCGCCCTTCGCATATCGCGACATCTGGTCGAGCAGCTCCAGGGCATCGTCCGAAAGCGGCTTCATGGACTCGTAGTCTGGGAACGAGACATCGACCGAAGCCGACAACGAAGGGTCCGGATCGCCGTTCGGGTACGTCGCGAGGCGAAACCCTTGCGAGGGACGCCGGCTCCACGGTGATGCCGACGAAGCCAGCGAGGCGTTGTAGGCCGGATCGTCCCAGCCCAGGCCAAGCGTAAAGCGCGCAGCGGTGCCGCGCGCGGTGCGCGCCCTTTCAACGTCCACCGCACATGCCTCACCGCGCCGCTCCCGTTCAACAGGGACGATCCACGTTGTCCTATATACCCCCAGCGCGTGGAAGGGCGTCCCATCCGGTGCCATGACGTCGTTGCCCCAGCCCTGTAGCCCGTCAGCAGGAAGTGGACCCCAGGCCCTCCTAAGCTAAGAGACACAT
>JAPYTP010000256.1 GCA_029941885.1 Myxococcota bacterium | reverse complement strand
GGCACTCCCCGTCACGAGATCCCCTAGGGATTTAACATAACGCCCATACTCGGACGTTGTGCCAAAAGCCAGCTTGAATGTCCTATCCCCTCGATGGCGATCCCCTTGTCTACCAGGTGACGGATGCCGGAGTGAATCGCTCGGCGACCCTGGAAGGGGTCAATTTTTGGCGAGACGCGGCACTCAACTGAGTGGATCCGCGGGGCCTTCCTGCGAGAGATGCTGATTTTCTAGGTCGCTGTTCTGGGTAGCCGTCCGCCTGTTCAACCAGAGGTTCTTTCCACGACCCGGGAACGGCGTGCGCGGCCTTCTGGATTTTCGGACGACGCTGGTCCCGCAGCCCGGATTGATCCTGCCTGCATCGAGCGAGAGCCTGTTCGATCTGTCTTCGGCCCGCATGTTTCCCCTATCCTCTCCGGGGCGATTCCGTGTTGGACTGCAGGATGCCCAGCCTGAAAAGTCAATTTGCCTTGCCGTCCTTGGCGGACGGGCGCCGCCCATAGGGGAGCACATCGAAGCGCCTGAGATCGGCTTTCGAGAGGGTCTGAAGCTTCTGCGGCGGCGCGAAGTTGGCCGACTCGGCATCGCCTACCTGGTGACCTACACCGGTACCGCAATGGCCCCCATCGCGATGGCGTTCGGTGTGCTCGACCTGACCGGATCGACCCGCGACTCCTCGATCGTGATCGCGGCGCCGACCCTCGCCGCGGTCGTGGTGATCCTGGTGGGCGGCGCGGTCGCCGACCGCACGTCCCGGCAGAAGCTGATTGTTGGCGCCGAATCGCTCGCCATGGGGACGCAGTTAGTGATCGCGGCCCTCTTTCTGACGGGAAACGCGACGGTTCCGCTCCTCACAGCTCTGATGCTCCTGAACGGCATCGCGATGGCGCTCAACGCCCCGGCCTCGACGGGGCTCATCGTGCAGATCGCCGAACGCGATGAACTCCAAGTGGTGAACGCCCTGCTCGGAACCGCGCGAAACGGAGCCTTTGCGCTGGGCGCGGCCCTGGGAGGCGTACTCGTGAGCACGCTCGGCGCGGGCATGACCCTTCTGATCGACGGCCTCTCATTCGGCGTCTCCGCGCTTCTCGTCGCGTCCCTGCATCTCCGGGCGCAGCGTCCGCCCGAGGCGGCCACGATGCTCGAAGATCTCCGCCTGGGTTGGCGCGAGTTCATCTCGCATACCTGGCTTTGGGTCATCGTCGCCCAGTTCTCTCTCGTGGTTGCCGTTCAGGAGAGCGTCTTCGGGCTGCTCGGGCCGGCCGTGAGCCGTGACCTGATGGCGGGCGCGAAAGACTGGGGCTTCATCGCGGCGAGCTTCGGTGCAGGCACCGTGGTGGGGGGATTCCTGAGCCTGCGGGTGAACGTCCGCCACCCCATGCGCTTCGCGACGCTTCTCACCTTTACCTTCGTGGGCGTCCCCCTTGCCCTGAGCGTTCCCCTGCCCGTTTTCGCGGTGGCCGCCGCCGGCTTCGTCCAGGGTATTGCGGGACAGATTTTTGCGGTGCTCTGGTACACGTCGCTCCAGCGGAATATCTCGGGCGAGATGCTCTCGCGGGTCAGCGCCTACGACCACCTGGGCTCGATCGCCCTCGCACCCCTGGGTATCGTCGCCGCCGGGTTCCTCTTCGAGGCGATCGGCTACCGCACTACGCTGCTGGTTGGCGTTGCCATCGGCCTGATCTCCACGATCGCAGCCCTCTCGGTGCGCGACGTCCGCACGATGACGACGGACGATTGACGGCCGCGCCTTTCGGGCTCGGGCCGCCGGCTCTCAAGGGGCCGGGCCAAAGCCCACGGCGGAGCCGGGCAACGATTGCCAGGGCTAGGCCGCTGGCGGAGAACTGTCTGGCCCGGCTTCGACGGGCTCCCCGAGAGCCCGTGCCCGCTCCAGCCGCGAAGCCTCATCTTGGGGCAGGTGCTTTTGCGCCAGGTAGAGAAAGAGTAGGGCGGGGATGAAGATCAACATCGAAAGGGCGATTGCCGCGCGCAGAGAATCGGCATCGTTCATTCCGCCTGCATGGAGGAAGTCCGACAGCTGCCCGATCGCGTAGGGTCCGAGCGCCAGACCGATGAAGGTATTCACCAAAATGTAGTAGGCCCCGGCGACCGCCCGCATGCGCGGCATCACCAGATCGCTGGCCGTGCTCGGAGGAATTCCGCCTCCGCATGCAGCAGGAATCGTCAAAAAGAAGTTGATCCAGAAGGCAAAGATCAGGTCTTCCGTGTACAGCAGCAGCAAGAGCAGCGGAACGACACCGACGATGGAGACATAACCGAGAACCATCCGCCCGCTCGGAAACCTCGCCTTCAGGGAGTCGGCCAGGACGCCCCCCAACGTAATCCCGAGGAAGCCGCCGGCCGCGGCGCCCAGGCCGATATACATCCCGATGTCTGTCGCCGATACGTCATAAACTCGCATCAGGAGAGGCGGTATCCAGAACCCGGCGCCGTAGCCCACGAAAGCCGTCATCGGGAACGCGAGCATGGTGTAGACGAACGATTTGGAGCGAAACATCATCGCGTAGGTAGCGGGATCGCGGATCTCGAGGGCCTGGGCCCAGGAAAAGGTGACATAGACGCCGATCGCCGTGGCGACCCATTGGCCGACGCTGCCCGTCAACCCGATCAGCAGAGCCGCACCCGCGACGAACGCGACCGCTGCCATCCCGTTCTTACGCAGCGCTCTTCTGTCTCCGCGCAGGGCTCTCAGGTTGAATGGCGGAATGACGGTCATGAGTTCATCGCCCAGCAGCCGAAAGGGCGCCGGGTGGGCCTCGGTGACGACCCCTTCGCTCATCCCCCGGACCGGCTCACGCAGGGTCCGCACCCAGATCGCCATCAAGAGGCCGGGGACCCCAACCATCATGAAAGCGACCTGCCAACCCTTCAGGCCGAAGGGCGGGTTGGTGGGATAACTGGCCGCCCACCAGTCGAGGATGTATCCGCCGAGAAATACGCCGATCCCCGCCCCGATATAGACGCCTGCGGCGTAAATGGCGATTACCGTTGCGCGGAGACGCCGAGGAAAATAATCCGACAACATCGAATAAGCCGACGGGGATGCGCTGGCTTCGCCGATGCCGACACCGATGCGAAACCCGGCGAGCACGGGAAACGACCGGGCCAATCCCGACGCTGCGGTCATCAGGCTCCAGAACCCGAGCCCGACGGAGATCAAGCTGCGCCGGGTCCAGACGTCGGCGAACCGCGCGAGAGGGATGCCGAAAACCGCGTAGAAGACGGCGAAGACCGTCCCATACAGAAAGCCCATCTGCGCATCGGTGACGCCCAGGTCGGCCTTGATGTCCTCGGCGAGGATCGAGAGAATATTTCGGTCGATGAAGTTGAAGATGTAGACGATCATCAACACGATGAGCACGTAATTCGCGTACGGCCCTCCAACTTCGGGCTGCGGGCGCGGCTTCGTGCTCATTGGGTATTCCCGGGTGGTTGATCGGCCATGTCTTTGCTGCGCCAGGGTAACTCCGGTCTGCCTCGAATCACATGGCCCGAAGGGACTCGGCGGGAGGAACCCGGGCAGCGCGCATGGCGGGCAGCACCGCCGCCACGATGCCGACCACGACCAGCGACCCCGTAATCACGGCCGTCGTAAACGGATCGAGCCCGTCGGGCATTTGGATACCCGCCCGCTCGAAGGCCGGCCGGGTCAGTTTGAGGAGGGCAACTCCTGCCGCAGTCCCGATCAGACCCGACGCGCCCGCAACGAAGGTGCTCTCGGCGAAAAACTGCAGGAAGAGATCCCGCCCGCGAGCGCCCAGGGCCTTGCGCACCCCGATCTCCGGAATTCGCTCGCCCGTCACGGGATCCCCTAGGGACCTAACATAACGCCCAGGCTCGGACGTTGTGCCGGAAGGCAGCTTGAATGTCCTATCCCCGGACACAGGCTCCGAGCGGCGTGAACTCCCAACCGTGGGCTTTCGTGGCCGTCCAGGACCCTGCCACCAAGAAGTTCCTTCAGGAGAAATACCACCAGGGGTTTCGAGAGCGGTTGGGGGATGTCTCCATCGAACAGCTCCCGACGGATACGTCGATAGGTCGATCGATGCGAGCGGCCGTCGAGCTGGCCGAGAACATGCACGAAGCGCCCCTGCTCCTGATCGTGTGCGGTAAACGGGATTGGCCGTACCAGACGCTGCTGGAGAATCGAACCGGCAAGGCGCCGCCGAACTACGGGGCCATCTATCCCTGCGTCCAGAACATCCTGCTCGCCTGTCGGGCCTTGGGGTTGGGCGCCAGCCTCACCACCACCCATCGCATCCACGAGGCCGAGATTGCCGAACGATTCGGAGTGCCGGACGAGTACGGCCTGGTCGTCCTGATTCCCATCGGGTACCCCAAGGGAAAGTTCGGCCCGATCACGCGGATTCCCGCCCCAAAGCTGACCCACTACGACCACTGGGGAAACCTGACCCCGCCCACTTGAACCCGCTCCGGTCGCGATGCGAACGTTAGGCTGCGGGTAGTCGGATCGACTCTCCGAGGCTTCGAAGCATCGCCTCGGGGACACCGCCCATCTGCGCGATCAGGCACTACCCCTCCATGTGGATCGTGACCCAGGTCGAGGGGCGCTGGAGCATGCAGGCGCGTTCGGGCTTCGCGCCCTAGCTCGGACGCCCGCCCCGCACGAGCTTGCCCGGCATCGCGCCCGTCGGCTCCCCGTTCTCCCAGGTGATCTCTCCGCTGCACACGGTGTAGCGATACCCGTCGACCCGCTGGGTGAGTCGGCGACCTCCCGCCGGCAGGTCGTGGATCATCTCCGGAGCGTGCAGGACGAGGCCCTCGAGGTCGATCACGTTCACGTCCGCCTTCTTGCCCGGCTCGAGCGTCCCGCGATCGGTGAAGCCGTAGACCCTCGCCGTGTTCTGCGTCTGCATGCGGACGACCTGCTCGATGGGGATGCGCTCTCCCCGCTTCCGGTCGCGGACCCAGTGGGTGAGCAGGTAGGTGGGCATCGAGGCGTCGCAGATCAGACCGCAGTGGGCGCCGCCATCCGAGAGACCGAGCACAGTCGACGGGTGCATCATCATCTCGCGGATCGCCTCGAAGTTGCCGTCCACGTAGTTGGCCAGCGGGGCGAACATGAAGGAGCACCCGTCGTCTGCGAGCATCCAGTCGAGGGCCACCTCGGCGGGCCGTCGACCTTCGCGCTCCGCGGCCGCCTGCACGCTTCGCTCCGTCTCCGGCTCGTAGTCCGGCGGGTCGCCGAGCCAGAACATTCCGGCCCAGTTCGCGAGCATCATCTGTGCCATCGGACTCTCGATGCCGCTCTTCTCCGAGAGCAACTGTTCCCGGATCGCCGGGTCGCGCAGCTTCGCAGCGCGTTCGCCCAGGGGGAGCGCTGCGAGCTTCACGTAGGTGGGGTGGCCAATGAACGGGTGGATCGTGCTCTGCAGGCCGAAGAGCATCCCCGTTGGGCGACAGGGGATCTGGGGCACGATGTGCGCACCTTCCCTCTCCCACTCCTGGGCTCGCGCGAGTGTCTCGCGGAAAGCCGTCGGAGCACCGGGAACCTGTGCCAGCGCGAACGTCAGTGGACGGCCAGTCTCCTGACAGAACTTCCGCATCCACTCGAGCTCCTCGGTCGTCTGGCCGAGGGCGCCGTCGGACACCATCTCGAAGACGCCGTGGCCTGCTTCGCCGAGCGTCTTGCCGAGGGCCAGGATCTCGCGCGGGTGCGAAGCGGTGCCCGGAACCAGCCCGTGCATCGAGCGGTGCAGGATGGTGCGCGAGGTCGTGAAGCCGACCGCGCCAGCGGCAAGCCCGTCGCGCGTCAGCTGCGCCATCTCTTCGATCTCTTCGTCGCTGACCTCGAGGTCGTGGGCGCGCTCCCCGAGCACGTAGGCCCGAACCGCGCAGTGCGGGACCTGGGCAGCGATGTCGAGCACGCGCTCCATGCCCTCGAGCGCGTCGAGGTACTCGCCGAAGCTCTCCCAGGTGAAGTCGATGCCTTCGTGGAGCGCCGTCCCGGGGATGTCCTCGACACCCTCCATCAGCTCGATGAGGAAGCCCTCCGTCCCGCGTCGCACCGGAGCAAAGCCCACACCGCAGTTGCCCATCACGAGCGTAGTGACCCCGTTCCACGACGAGGGTGCCAGGATCGGATCCCAGGTGGCCTGCCCGTCGTAGTGGGTGTGAATGTCGACCCAGCCCGGCGCGACGATGTCTCCCTTCGCGTCGATCTCGCGGCGGCCAGGCTCGGAAACGGACCCTACAGCTGCGATCCGACCGTCGTCGATCGCGACGTCGCCCTCGAAAGGCGCCCCGCCGGTTCCATTCACCACAGTGCCGTTGCGTATTACGAGATCATGCATGAGTCGTTCCTCCACTGGGGTTGAGACAATAGGCCGGGGATAGGACATACAAGCTGGCTTTTGGCACAACGTCCGAGCCTGGGCGTTATGTTAAATCCCTATTGGGAGTCCCGTGGCGGGGAGGCCGGTTCAGACGCTCAGATGCGCTGCCACCAACTCGTCGTCGAGCTGCTCCATTGTCCCGCCAG
>JAPYTP010000255.1 GCA_029941885.1 Myxococcota bacterium | reverse complement strand
TCGCGAAGTGGTCGAACACCTCCACTGGGACAAGCGCGGTCCGGGGCCGACACTTCCCTCGGATGCGCCGATTCATGATCCCGAGCAGCTGCTCGGCATCGTCTCCAAGGATCTTCGCAGTCCCTTTGACATTCGTGAGGTGATCTCGCGCGTCGTAGACGGATCGCGCTTCGAGGAGTTCAAGCCACTCTACGGCTCGACGATGGTGTGTGGCTGGGCTTCGATCCATGGATTTCCGGTGGGCATCCTGGGCAACAACGGAGTGATCTTTTCGGAATCCGCGGCCAAGGCGGCGCAATTCATCCAACTCTGCAATCAGATCGACACTCCACTGCTCTTCCTGCAGAACATCACGGGCTTCGTCGTCGGGACGGAGTTCGAGCAGGGTGGAATCGTGAAGCACGGTTCGTTGATGATCAACGCTGTGTCGAATTCCGAGGTCCCGCATATCACGGTCAACGTCGGTGCGTCCTACGGGGCGGGTACATTCGCGATGAGCGGCCGCGCCTACAACACCCGATTCATCTTTTCGTGGCCGACCGCCAAGATCGGGGTCATGGGTCCGAAACAGATGGCGGGTGTGATGTCGATCGTGGCGCGTGCGAGCGCGGCTCGTAAGGGCGAGGGATTCGATGAGGCGGCGGATCGGAAGCGGGCGGCCGAGGTCGAACACTGGGAGGATCTCCGTTCCCGCGCCACCTACGCATCTGGGCGAGTCGTGGACGACGGCATCATCGATCCGCGCGATACGCGGGACGTGGTCGGCATGGCGCTCTCCGCATGTCACAGCAACCAGGTGAAGGGCTCATCCGGATATGGCGTCTTTCGTACCTAGCAGGAGCCAAGACAGTTGAATCCGCCCAACCCGATCACACGGCTGCTAGTCGCGAATCGAGGGGAGATCGCGCGTCGAATCATGCGCACGGCCCATGCGATGGGCATTCGCAGCGTTGCCGTGTACGCCGACGGGGATGCGGAGGCGCCCTTTGTCCGGGAGGCGGACGCGGCGATCGCACTCACCGGGAGAATCGCGAGCGAGACGTATCTGGACGTGGACAAGATTCTTTCGGCTGCTGCGCGGAGTGGGGCCGACGCGATCCATCCCGGGTACGGATTTCTCTCCGAGAACGCGGATTTCGCCCGCCGCGTCTGCGAGGCGGGTCTCGTCTTCGTGGGACCGTCCTGCGAGGCGATCGCGGCCATGGGCGACAAGTTGTCCGCGAAGCGGCTGATGATCGAAGCGGGATTGCCCACGTTGCCGTCCGAGGAGATCGTGGCGCAATCGCACCCGCGCGAAGCCGCTTCTCGGATCGGATACCCGCTGCTCGTGAAGGCGTCCGCGGGGGGCGGTGGCCGCGGCATGCGGGTCGTGGCCAAAGAGTCCGATCTCGCGGAATCGATCGAATCGGCACGCCGCGAAGCGGCGGCGGCCTTTGGCGACGACACGCTCTTCCTGGAGCGCTGGCTTCCAAGCACCCGACACATCGAGATCCAGGTTCTCGGGGACGAGCACGGGAACCTCGTGCACTGCTTCGAGCGCGAATGCTCGATCCAGCGCCGCCATCAGAAGATCATCGAAGAGGCTCCGTCCCCGGCCGTGAGTCCGGAGCTCCGGGAGCGCCTGGGTGCGGCAGCGCTCTCGGCGGCCAAGGCGATCGGGTACTCCTCGGCGGGGACCGTCGAGTTCCTGCTCGAGCAAGGCAGCGGTGAAGCGAGTTTCTGGTTCCTCGAGATGAACACCCGCCTTCAGGTCGAACACCCGGTGACCGAGGCGATCTGCGGACTCGATCTGGTGCGCGAACAGTTGCGGATCGCCCAGGGCGAGCCCCTCGGTTTCACCCAAGCCGACCTCACGCATGCGGGCCATGCGATCGAGGTGCGGCTCTACGCCGAAGACCCGAACAGCGACTTTCTTCCCTCGGCGGGTCGCGTGCTGGCCTGGGAGCCCGCCACGGATGTTCCGGTCCGCATCGATTCCGGGATCGAAGTCGGGAGCGAAATCGGAATCGAATTCGATCCGCTGCTTGCCAAGTTGATCGTGCATGCGCCGACGCGGCGCGAGGCCGCGCTGAGTCTTGCACGGGTGCTGGAAACGACGCGAATCCAGGGTGTGATCACGAATCGCGAGTTCCTGGCGATCACACTTCGCCACGATGCCTTCCTGGCGGGGGATACCTCGACGGATTTCATCGAGATTCATGAGCCGGCTCGACGTCGACCCTTGTCGGCGGAGGCGTTGCGGTCTGCTGCGATCGCGGCTGCATTGCTCGCACAATCATCGAACCGATTGGAAGCGCGTGTGCTCGCGACGCATCCCACGGGCTGGCGAGTCACTCGGGGCGCCGGAGAGGAGCGCGTGTTCCGAGACCCGGAGGGGAGCGTTCTGTCCGTCCGATATCGGGCGATGCGAGACGGATCATTCGAAGTCGAGGTGGAGGGACAGCGTCGTCACGCGCGCGTCCGACGCGTGGAAACAGAGAGAATCGATCTCGAGATCGACGGGGCGCGCTACCGATATGACATTCTGTCTCTGGGGTCGCGTCGTCTGATCCGAAGCGCGGATGTCGAGCTCGTTCTGGTGGCCGTACCCCGGTTTCCCGAGCCCGAAGGTGAAGATTCGACGGGCGGGCTCACCGCGCAAATGCCGGGAAAGGTGCTGACCGTAAACGTCGCCGTCGGCGATCGGGTCGAGGCGGGCCAGCTCCTGCTCGTGCTCGAAGCGATGAAGATGGAGCATCGGATCGTCGCTCCTCACGCGGGCACGGTGAGTGGACTCGGAGTCGCCGTCGACGATCAGGTCGAGAGTGGCGCGTTGCTCGCTGAGATTCTCGAAGAAGAGTCGCCTTGAACCCGGTCGCAGAACGGACGGACTCATCGGACACGATGGTGACGTCGAGGAAGGAAATGATCAGATGACGATGGCTCCGATTGGAGACATGCGTGACCGACTGGCGATCAACGCCGAAGAGACACCGGACAAGCCCGCGCTGATCGACGATCGTCCCGACGGGACGTCGAGGGTGATGACCTTTCGCGAGCTGAACGAGATGGTCAACCGGATCGGCAACGCGCTGATCGATGTGGGCTTCGGGTCGGGAGAACGACTGGTCTGGGCCGGCCGAAATTGCATGGAAGTGATTGCGATCCAGCACGCTGCGAGGAAGGCCGGAGGATTTTCGATTTCGCTGAACCACCGGCTTACGAAGAGCGAGGTCCACTCGATCGTGGGCGTTGCAGAGCCCACGTTCGTGTGGACGGGATCAGATTTTCGAGACTTTTTCGCCAAGGACGAACTCCCCAGCCTCCGCGATGTCGTGATATTCGATGGGGGAGCACTCGACGGCCAGATTTCCTACGAGAAATTCATCGAAGGATCTTCGACCGAGGAGCCGAAGCCACGAGAGAGTTCGCGAAAGGGGTTCGATCCGATCCTCATCTTTACGTCCGGGACGACGGGCTTGCCAAAGGGGGTCGTTCGCTACGGCCTGGGCGCGAGCGAGATCGAACTGCAGACCGGTCTGCTCGGCGGTGGTGACGGGGTCTTCATCGTGACGGGATCGCTCTCCCACGGCGGCCCGAACGGCATGGCGAACAACAGTCTGCTGATCGGCGGGACCGTCGTACTGCAACACAGATTCGATGCAGCAGATTGGCTTCGGCTCGTAGAGAAATATCGCGTGACGAACTCCTACAGCGCTCCGATCGCGGTCCGCCGCATCTGCGCGCTTCCCGATGATGAACGGCAGCGCAGGGACAGCTCCAGTCTGAGGACGATGATCGCTGCCGCCGCGCAGTGGCCGCATTCGCTGAAAGAAGCGTTCGTCGCGGCCTTTCCGGGCTGCGATCTGTGGGAACTCTACGGTTCGTCGGAGCTCGCTACGGTGACGGTCCAGGCGCCGCAGGATCAGCTTCGCAAGCCGGGCTCCTGTGGGCGGGCCGCTCCCGGTGTCGAAATCCTCCTGGTGGATGAAGAGGACCGGGTCATCACCGAGCCCGGGCAGCCCGGGTTGCTCTATGCGAAGAGCGACTCGGTCTATCATTCCTACCTGGGTGACGATGAGGCCTATCAGAAATCGCTGCGCGGCGAATTCGCGACGGTGGGGGATATCGCGACCTTCGATGAGGAAGGCTTCTACACCATCTGTGATCGTCAGAAGGACATGCTGATTTCCGGCGGTGCCAATATCTATCCGAAGGAGATCGAAAACCTGCTCGAGAGCCATCCGGACATCTTCGAGAGTGCGGTCGTCGGGTTGCCCGACGAAGAGTGGGGCGAACGACCGCACGCGCTGATCGTGCGGAACGCGGGTGCGCGGGTCGAGAGCGATGAGATCCTCGCGTATTGTCGCGAGCACCTGGCGAGCTACAAGGTTCCTGGATCGCTGGAGTTCGTCTCCGAGCTGCCACACATGGTGAGCGGAAAGCTCGCGAAGCGCGAGATCAAGGCACGCCTGCGGAACTGAGGCGCGGCTCGCTTCGCGGGATCGGGGGCCGGATCCGAATCCGATGAGAGGGACGCATCCGCAGGTTCGGCGTGTATCCTGACGGTTCCCAGGATCTTGGAAGGCCGTCATTCATGGTGGACAAGCCGAAGGAAGGTGGGCGACGAACGCCCAAGCAGGCCCGCGCCAAAGCGACCGTCGAGGTCCTGCTCGAGGCGGCTGCACGATTGATGGCGGAAGAGGGCTCCACAGCACTCACGACGACGCGCATCGCCAAGCGCGCGGGCACGAGCGTCGGCTCCGTGTACCAGTATTTCCCGGACAGCGAGGCCATCGCTGTGGCGTTGGTCGAGGACCGGTCGCTGCGGTTGGCGGGGGCGGCGCGGGAAGAGCTCCGCGAACTGATGTCGGCTCCGCTTCAAGAGTTGATGCCGAAGTCCGTGGAGACGCTGATCGATCTCTATCGTGAGAACAAGTCGGTGCTCATCGACCTGGTCAATACGGATCCGAATCTTCAATCGATCGCGCAGACCCTGGCGGCGGAGCTGCTCAATTTCTCGGCCTACCAGGGCTATCTCAGGTACCATCTGGAAGATCGCGATAGCGAGAACCTGGAGCTCGCCGTGCGGATTACCGGCCTCGTGGGTGTTTCCGCTGCCCGCGCGTTCGTGGCGGCGCCGGAAGAGCCGGTCGACAAGGAAATCTTCGCCCGGGAAGTCGGCAGGATGTTGACGCGATATCTGGGTGCTGAAGAGGATTGATTTCCGGATCCCGAGCATCTGCACACGGCGTCAGCTCTTGAATCGCGGGATCACTTCCTTACCGAAGAGTCGCATCGATCCCCAGACCTGGTCCTCGTCCTCGGTCCACGAGGCAAGGCGAGGCAGCATCACGAGCTGGTCGATGCCGGCTTCCTGATAGCGCCCGACCGTGCGCGCTACCTCGTCGGGTGTTCCCGCACAGATTCCATTCTGGTGCATGGTTTCGGGGTCGATGACACCCTTGGCGAAGGGGCCGGGCAGACTCGCGTCCGCCGCGGCCTCCTCGACCAGTTCACGCAAGCGGCTCTGCGCAATCGGGCGAGGCTCGTCCTTCGTGCGCGCTGCAAGGGCTGGGATCGTGTCGAAATAGACGCAGAAATGTGGATCGATCAAGCCCGCGCGATCGTCCTGGATCTTGCGCGCCAGCGCCCCGTCTTCGAGGCAGACGAGCGGCGCGATCGTCACGAACTTGTTGTTGATGATCTCGCTAATCGGGTCCGCCTTCTCGATCGCCTGCTTGTAGATGTCGACCAGGGGGCGCAGGAGAAGAGGATCCTGAAAACTGAACACGGCGACGCCGAGCCCCATGCGGCCCGCGACTTCGACGGTCTCGGGATTGGACGAGGTGACCCACATCGGCGGGTGCGGCTTCTGGATGGGCTTAGGCAGGATGCAGCGTTCGGGGACCGAGAAATGGTTCCCGTCGTGGGAGTACAGATCCCGAGTCCACATCTTCGGGATCTCGCGAACCGCTTCCTCCCACAATTCGCGGGTGTCCTCGTTCCGTAGACCGAAGGTGTTGACCTCCGTCGAGCCGCTGCCGCGACCGGTACCGAGCTCGACGCGGCCATCGGTGAGGATGTCGATCATCGCGATCTGCTCCGCCACGCGCACCGGATGATTGATCGCCGGACAGAGATTCATGATCCCGGTGACCACCCGAATCCGTTTCGTCTGCAGCCCGACGGCGAGGCAGGTCAGGTGGGAGGCCGACGAGTGAGAATACACCTCGAGGCTGTGATGCTCGGGTGCCCAGAAGGTGTCGAATCCGGCTTCATCCGCGATGATGCCGCATTGCACGTCTGCTCGGAGCACCTTGGGCTCCGACTCGTCCCACGGCTTGGGCCCCACGGTTCCCGTAGCGAAGACTCCGAATTCCATTTTGTCTCTCCTCGGGCGATGATTGCCTGGAGCAGAAAATAGGAAGGACTTCTTTCAGGTTCTATTCGCGTTCCACTCGCGCTTTCCGGCAGGGCTCACCCGTCGCTGTACCGGTACCCCACGATTTCGATCTTCGCCTTGCGTAGACGTCGCTCGACCTCCACTCGCAGAGGACCGGTTTGGATCTTCTGGCTCCCCGTGAACTCGACCTCGTCCTCCGTGAAGAAGAGGATGT
>JAPYTP010000254.1 GCA_029941885.1 Myxococcota bacterium | reverse complement strand
GACCGACGAAGTTCTCCGAGTTCCTTCCCGAGTCGCTCGGCCATCTCGGATACGACCTCGAGCGGCGTAATCGTTCTCGGATTGGGCCAGCGCAATTCGATCGGGACGGGCTCGTGAATCTGGTCCTGAACGAGCTTCTCGAGAACACCGGGGCGGTCTTGCGGGACGTTGTTCTGAGCGTAGGTCAAAGCGAATTTCGTCAACCAGGCATCGGACGACGCGTCTCCGCGAAGGATCTCATCGAAGATTCGCTGTTGGCTCCAATGCTTGCGTGGCAATGTGGCCGAGTCGGCTAGACGGCTCGGCCAGGAAACGAGGCCTTTCGCAATGGCCTGCTCGAGAGAGCGCAAGGGAAAATGTGCGAGGGCGAGGTCTCGACAGTCGACTGACTGGATCGTCCTCTTCTTCAGCCAACTCTTTCGGAGCACTCGGTGGCTGCCGTGAACGAGGCTCATCTTGGGATCTCCCGCGAGTCGACCGGGGACGAGAACCTTCTTGTGTTCTTCGGTATCAGCGTGTCGGTGGTAAGTCATCCGCTGTAGCAGATGGGGTTCGCTCTTGGGGTCATCGGGAGTTGGTACATAGGTGCGCCACGTTATTCGTGTTGGCGCGTCTGCCGAGAGGCTCTCGATGGAAGATCTCAGGCTTCCGCCAGTCAGGGAGATCAGGAATTCGTCGGCGTCGAGCGGAAGAACCCAATCTGCATCATGTTCTGCGCTCGCTCGTTTCATCAGGTTCGTCAGATGTTTCGCCTGGTCGAAGGTCGCATCCTCACTGTAGAGAAGCCGTATCGGGAGTCCCTCGGCCACGAGCTCCGGCAGGATCTCTCGCGTGGCATCGAGGCTGTGGTGATCGATGATCAGGAGTTCGTCTACGAATTCGGCGTAGTAGCGGCAAAAGAGCTCGATCACATCCGCTTCGTTTCGAACCATCGAAATCAATACGATCTTCATCAGACAATTCGCAGCACAATGTGACCCCGAAGGGCTTTCCCCGTCGCGTCTGGAGCCCTTTACCGAGGCCTAATGGGGCGAAAGACGGCGGTCGGCGGCGTCGAAATCGCGGCGCAGGGGGTTGCGAATTCGCCATCCACGGCTCCGCCCGATGGTGAGGCTAAGCGAAGGTCGGCGACGAATTGGGCTTGACAAATCACGCCTAACGCGAACCGGCAGGTACTCTATTCTGCTCTTTGGAGAACTCGTTTCGAGCGTGCGAGTCCATCCTTCGATCTCAGGCACATGCGACGGGATCGTCGGCCGAGGGCCCTCGGAAGGTCTCGGAAGAAGGCCCGCTCGGCCATTCTATGGGGCGAGTTTTCGACCGTTGGGGTCGAAGATCGGAGACCGGTGAATGCCCAGCCTCTCGAGCAAGAGCAGGACGGATACGCCGAGGACGCCGAGGCCGTATTTGACCGACCGGCTGAAGTTGATGGATGACGCATCCTTGAAATACGAGGTCGGACAGCTGACCTCGCCGATCAGGAATCCCTGGTGGAGGATCTGCGCGAGCATCTGATTGTCGAACACGAAATCGTCCGAGTTCTCGAGCAGCGGCAACTCCTCGAGGACCTTACGCGTGAAGGCGCGGTATCCGGTGTGGTACTCCGAAAGCTTTGCCCCGGAGAGCAGATTCTGGGCCGCGGTCAGGAAACGGTTCGCGACATATTTGTAGCGCGGCATCCCGCCTCGGAGCGCGCCGCCTCCGAGAATCCTCGACCCCAGAACCACGTCGTAGGGGCCGTCGGTCAGCATGCCGACCATCGAGGGAAGCAGCTTCGGGGTGTACTGATAATCGGGGTGGAGCATGACGACGACGTCGGCTCCCAGCCGGAGCGCTTCCAGGTAACAGGTCTTCTGGTTCCCGCCGTAGCCGCGATTCTGGGGATGGACGAGGGTCCGTAGGCCGAGGCGCTTCGCCTCGACGACCGTGGCGTCATCGCTCGCATCGTCGGTGACGACAATCTCGTCCACCAGATCCATCGGGATTTCCTGGACGGTTCTTTCGAGGGTCCGGGCCGCGTTGTACGCCGGCATGACGACCACGACTCTCTGATCATGAAACATCCGGCGTTCGAGGCTCCTGTCCTGTCCCGAGGTCCGGGCAGACGGAATCGGGGGATTTCGAGAGTGTCAAGCGCGGCGTCCGGTAGAACGAAAGTATAGACTGCGGCCGTTGCCCGGGTGGCGAAATGGTAAACGCGGACGACTTAAAATCGTCTGGCCTATGGCCGTGCAGGTTCGAGTCCTGCCCCGGGCACCACCTTCGCCAGCAGGTCTGTACGAAGGTCTGGCCGAGGGTCTGTACGAAGGTCTGGCCGAGGGTCTGGCCGAGGGTCTGGCCGAGGGTGTTGTCGAACGCCTATTCCAACAGTTCCAGCACACGTTCCCGGATGTCGTCGGTTGCGAGTAGTTCCTCGAGCGCATCGCGGTCGAGTAGCGTCGTCCTCTGGTAATTCTGGTCAGGACGTTCGATTTCGACCCGGTAGATCTCCTTGGGGTCGTCGAAGATCTGTCGGATCCGTAGGGACTGACCGGGTTCGCCTTCGAGGATCTGCGCTCGAAGCGAGTCGACGATCCGATCGCTGCGATCGACGCAGAGCGAGAGAGGATCCATCGCGTCTGCGGGATTGCGGCGGGAGTTGCCGAGTAGTTTGAAGGTTCCGGGCGGCTTCATGAGTCAGTCAAGCATACCGGTCGGGGAACACGCGATTCAAGCATGAATCGAGTATCCGCGGAGACGCCGGATCCGGCGCGCGCGAGCACGCTCGTCGTCACGGGCCGAGAACAGGCGAGCGATCGGGATCAGGCTTTCGGGTGACGTGCCATCGAAGGCGATTCCGAAGTGAGCGTCGTCGTCTCTCCCCCTGGGCAGCCCGAAGAGCGACAGATGCAGCGTCTGTTTCGACCAGGCGATGCGCCCGAGGCTGGCGAAAATTCGACGCGAAGGAAGCAGCAGCTCGATCCGAACGGGGGTTCCCGGAGGTAACCCCTCGGCGGCGGACACGCGCAGGCCTCCGAGTCCGATATTCGTGCATCGCGAGAGAGGAGCCGTGGGTTTGCCATCGAGCGTCCGCAACGAGAGCTTGGCATGGAGCGAGATTCGCTCGCCCTGCCGGGTGTCATTCCGCTGCTGTCGAATCGCTCTGCCCATACTGGACTCCGATCGTTCTCCTGCCCGTATCGGCGCAAGTCATCGGGTCCCTTGAGTGCAATTCGAGTGTGAGCGCCGTTGCATCTGCTTCTGGTGTGTCAGGAAATGTCTCGTGGCGACCTAGTGGGTTCATCTCAAGCGAGCCCTGTCGCGGGTCGACGAAATGAACCGCTCCAATGGGCCGCGGCGCATTCTGGAGTGGGGGTCATGTGTCCAACGAAGATGAATTCGGTTTCGGCCAATCCTTCTAGAGAGCATCCCGGGCCAGCCTGGGGCTCGACGACGGCGAGGGTCTGCGAGTCCTTGCTCGATCGGGGCGCGCGATCCTGCTCGAACGGGGCGATGGTGGCGGGGCGGCTGTCCCGTGGGATCGAGGCCTCGTTCTGAGCAGCGATGTTCGTGCGTTTTCGCTCGCCGACCTACTGAGCCTCGTCCACAACGCGGGCAAGTCCGGCTAGCTGCTCTTCCAATACGAGAGCGAGGAGAAGGTCGTCTATGTGAGTCGAGGCGAGGTCGTCTTTGCAGAGTCGAACCTCTCGACGGATCGATTGGGTGCTTGCCTGCTTCGATCGGGCTTGATCGATCAGACCCCGCTGGAACTCGCCGAGAGCCGATACCACCCGATGACCCGCTTCGGAAAAATCGTGGTCGAACTCGACATGCTGACGCCGCGTGACCTCTGGAGTGGTGTCAAGACGCAGGTCGAAGAGATCGTCCGATCTCTGTTCTCGTATTCCAGCGGCTGGATCCATTTCTGGGAAGGCGAAATCGAACCCGACAATGTCGTTCGGCTGTCGTTGCCAACGAATCGTCTGATCGGAGAGGGTCTTGAGCGCCGCGACGATCTCTTGCGGTTCCTTGCGAAGCTCGAAGATCCACGGACGCGAATTCGGATCGGGGCCGAGTCGCGGGCACCGACTTCCGACAACGAGCGGGCGATCGTGGCGGCGCTCGAGGATGAGCATTGCTTTTCGGGCCTCGCCCATCGTTCCGGCCTCGACCCGCGAACCACCGCTCGCACGGTGCAGTTTCTTCAGCTCACGGGTCACCTCGAGATCATCCAGGCCGGTTCGGACAAGCTCTCCACCTACACGAGCGCCGAGGACGAGGTGGTTCGGGAAGTCGTCGCGCTGCACGCAAAGCTGATCTTCGAACTGATTGCGCCGATCATCGCGCTCGACGGCCCCGATGCCGTCGCTGGCCGTCTGAATCGCATCCTCGAGGAGAGCGCCGAACGCGGCCGTCCACTCCTCGATCGCGTTCGCTTCAGTCCGGCCGCCACCCTCGATCCCAGCGAACTCGAACATCGCGCCTTGCGCCTGACGGGTGATCGGGTGCGCGAAGTGGACGAGGCCCCGGGTGAGATCATCTCCTACCTCGAGTTCGAACTGAAGAACCACCCGCAGATCGACGATTGCAGTCCCCTCCTCGAGGCCGTCGATCCGCTGCGAGCTATGCTGATCCGCTGACTCCGACCTACTCGAGCGATTCGTTTCTTCGAGGATGTCGGCCCACGCGGGTTTCCCCGTTTCGGAATGCCATGGCCTCAGCCGGCAACAAGTCCCGGCGCCCGTCGAGTCGCCGCTCGAATGGCGCGGGCTGGAATTGGATCTACGGCTTTCATCCGGTGCGCGAAGCGTTGCGCGCGAAGCGCCGCACGCTCGAGCGCCTGTGGCTGCGGACGGGGCCCCGTCGAGCGGATCACGATGAACTCGCGGCGCTCGCGGCCGATGCCGGAATTCCGGTCGAGCAGGTGGAGCGCTCGGCCATCGACGGACTTGCCGGGCCCGAGGCTCAGACCCAGGGCATCGCACTGCGGGCCGGCCCCATCCCTGAACTCGATCTCGACGAATTGATCGAATACGCCAGTCGGTTGGATCGCCCCGGCGGGAGCCGGATCGTTGCACTTGACGGGGTAGAAGACCCACAGAATGTGGGAGCGCTGGCCCGGGTAGCCGAGTCCGCAGGCGCGGATGGGCTCGTCTTGACGGATCGACGCGCTCCGGACCTGACACCCGCTGTCGCTCGGGCCTCGGCGGGCGCAGCGGAGTGGTTGCGGGTGGCACGCGTCTCGAATCTCAATCGAGCACTCTCGGACCTCAAGCTTGCCGGGTACTGGATCGTCGCGGCAGCGCCCGAGAACGGGGTCTCCCTCTTCGAGATGGAGGACAGGCTCTTGACCGGAAACCTGGTGGTGGTTCTCGGGGCGGAGGGCAAGGGGGTCAGGCCGGGCGTGCTCGGGTTGGCCGATCACGAGGTCGCCATTCCGATGCGCGGACAGGTCGCCTCGCTCAACGTCTCGACCGCCGGGGCGATCATTCTCTACGATCTGCTCCGCCGATCGGGATCCTGACTGGGTGCCCCGATGGGACCAATAAGGGGACGCGGCAGAAATGCCCCAAGGGGCGCTGCGGAAGTCCCTGAGCCGCTTGCCAGCGGGGACATGGCCGGTCTATAGTCTCTAGCTCTCAGTGACAACACGTGAAAGCGCATGAGGACCACTTCGGGCGAAACGGTTTCGGCTGTCAGCCCAAGGCATTAGGCTGGCGTAGCTCAACTGGTAGAGCATCGGATTTGTAATCCGAAGGTTAAGGGTTCGAGTCCCCTCGCCAGCTCCGGCGCCGAGGTTCGACCCCCGACATCGAGTATTTTTTCCGCGTATCGATCCACAAGATCTTCCTTCCGCGAACCCACGAGTTCGAATCAGACATCGACTGGCAATCGCAACGCGCAGGCTTATTCATCAGCGAAATTGAATTGTTAGGCAGAGAAGGGTATCGAGGGATTCAGCTTGACGGTCATCATAGCCACACCTGGGGGCGCCCCTTACAGACTGTAGAGGACCGTGGATCGTCGCTTGAACGTCAGTGTTCGAGACGAAGATCGACGCGGCACTACTCCATGTTTCGTGAACACCTTCCGCTCGTCGGTTCTGGCCTCAATCGCTGTCGCGATCGAGGCGAGGGATCGAGCGGGCCTCTGCGCTTTGGAGTGCAGATCCGCATGCAGACTGGGATTCGAATCGAGCGAGTTGGATCGGAAAGCGACACAAGGCCAGAGCAGGAAAGACGAGAATCTAGACGGGGTGAATTCGTACGTGGAGGGATACCGAAGCGGTTAAACGGGGCAGACTGTAAATCTGCTGGCCTTTGGCCTACGGAGGTTCGAATCCTCCTCTCTCCACCATTGTTCGCCGGGTGCGGTTGGGGGCGAGTGAAGGCGGAGAGCGTTAGGTGGTCGAGCCAGCCAGTAGGGAAGTCGGCCGTAGAATCGAGCGATACCGAGGAACTGGGGAGTGGGGCAGAACTAGATTAATTGCGGGAATAGCTCAGCTGGCTAGAGCACCAGCCTTCCAAGCTGGGGGTCGCGGGTTCGAATCCCGTTTCCCGCTCCATTTTCCGCGATCGAGAGATCGTAGAGGGAAGAGAAGAATTGAAGGGCGGCTCGCTGAGCAGCTCGATGATCGAGGGACTGAGAGTTCGGCTCACGTAGCTCAGGTGGTAGAGCACGTCCTTGGTAAGGACGAGGTCAGCGGT
>JAPYTP010000253.1 GCA_029941885.1 Myxococcota bacterium | reverse complement strand
AGAGTGGCTCCCGTCAAAGGGCGCGCCGTCCCCGAAGACTCCGAACTTGTGTGGTTCGATCACAAAGTTTTCCGCGTCGCCCCTGACGAAGGATTAGTAAGCGCCGCTGCTGTGCCCTTCATAGGTCTTCGCCGGGTTGGGCAATATCGCGAGCCTCGCCGCCTCACTACTCACGTGTGTATCCCCAACGGAGGGACTATTTCTCACGTAGCGGCAGTCGCCTTTCGCATTCCCCCAACTCTGCTCACCGTCGTGGTTTCCCATGGCCAGAAAGAGCGGAAGCCGGGTCAAGACGAAGCGATTATTCTGGATCCATCTTCCCCAACGCGCCGACGCCTGGCTGAACGCAGAACCGTCCCCCCCGAATCCGATCGTTCCAGCTCCGAGGTCTCGACCCTTGAACGAGCATCCGGGTTGAAGGAAGCCGTGATTGTTCGAGGTATCGCCAGCATTCAAGTAAAAGTCGGCGTCGCGACTGAGCATGTTTCTTTGAGTTTGGTAGAACGCGGCGAGAATTCCGTACTCGGGATGTTCTTCGGACGCGCAGGCAGTCCGCGCATAGGCCACGACCGAATGGTCATCTCCTCCAACCACGAAGCTCCACGGCAGGTCGCCTCGCATCCTCGCCGTACGGAAGCTCTTGACGACACCCGGAAGCCACTCCCCTCTACTCTCTCCTGCGACAGCCCTGCCCTGCACTTCGTAGTCGTAGAGATTTCCCGGTGCGAGCCCGCGGAGTGTGGTCTCGTGGCGCACTCCGGCCTTGGCGCTGCTCGGGTCCGTTGCGTAGTCGAGTTGTGTGGACGAAATCCCGTAGCGGACACGAAGTTCGAGGTCGCTTGCGGTAATCGCACTGATGACGACCGTCGTATTGGTCGGGTGAAAGGCGTACGGCGGCAGCATGAACGAACTTTCCGAAGCTGGCGGGTCGTCGGATTCGGAACAGCTCACCGGCCCGAACATGCCGAACATCACCGACATGAGAATCCACGCAAGCGCGCGGCGCGGCGACGTCACTCGCCGATTCACGGTGCCAGATTCCGCTGTCCTCGCATTCAACACGCGTACTCCGTTCGGCACATTCGAAACTAAAGCAGCCCGTCGAGGGCCGGGTCTTCGTTTGCGACCATCCATTGACGCAGTTGTTGCTCAAGTCCCTTGCGTTGGGCTTCGTAGCTCGGATCTTCGGTCAGGTTGCGCAATTCGTTTGGATCTTCGGCGAGGTGAAACAACTCTCGACGGCCGCTACCAAAGATCGAGTACTTCCACTCCCGGGTGCGGATCATGCGGCTGGCATTGATTCCGTCGATTCCCCTCTCTCCAAAACCGGGCCGATCGTCGGGGGCGACCTTTCCGTCGAGTTGATCGCGCAGGCTTTGGCCTTGCACGCTCGGGGGGAGCGGAAGCCCTAGATAGTCCAATATGGTCGGCATCACATCGACCGAACTCGCATGTTGCTTCAAGGTTTTCCCGGCGCGAATCGAAGGGGGATAGCGGACGATCAGGGGCACTCGAACGATTTCGTCGTAGTACGCGTCTACATATTTCCCCATCATCGCGTGCGCTCCCTGCATGTCTCCATGATCGCTGGTGTAGATCACCAAAGTATTCTCTTCCAGACCAAGCTCGCGCAGTTTCCCGAGAACCCGTCCAAAAAGTTCATCCATCATCGTCACACGGGCGTAATAGCAGCGGAGGTATTCGCGCACGCCTTCTTCACCCAGCAACCTCACCATGCGCGAAGGCTGCGATTCTCGATAGATCGCTGAGCGATCGTAAAATGAAGCGGGTAGCGGCATCTTCGCTGGGTCGTACATGCTGTAGTAGGGGTCTGGCGCCGCCCAGGGTGCGTGGGGTGGAACCGCGGAATACGTCAACATAAAAGGCTTGTCGGCGTTCTGCTCCATCCAATCGATGACCCGGTCCACCAACCAGCTTTCTTGCTGGGCCCGAGCCGCGATGGGCGAGCGGCCGATTCGTGAAACATCCTGAGGTGAGCGCAGCAAATCTTCCTTCCAGACAAGGTGCGCCCGAGCCATTTCTTTGGTCATGAAGAGCTTGTCGAGAAACACCTCGCCCGGACGGGGAGCACGGGTTTCAACCGCGTCTTTTCGCTTCTCGAGCCATCGCCAATACTCGGCGGTCTCTTGCCGCGAACCGACTTGGTCGCGATACGCGCGCAATGCTGTGCGTTCTCCGATCCCCCATCTGCCGAAATGTCGCATTTTATAACCAGCGTCGAAGAGGGTGTTGTCCAGGGTGGTCTGGCGATCGGTAATTCCTTCTACCCCCTCTTGGACGTTCGACAGAACCCGGTGGGTATGCGGCCACTGGCCTGTGACAAAGGACGCTCGAGTGGGGGAACAAAAAGGCGTGACCGCGGTTGCGTGAGTCACCGAGATGCCCTCTCGGGCGAGTTGATCCAGATTGGGCGTTCGGACGACGGAGTTCCCGGCGCTCCCGAGCACAGCATGGTGATGCTGGTCGGCGATCAAAAGCAAAACGTTGCGGGGACGCGTCATGCCGGGCTCCGCCCCCATCGCGCCCGAACTCCAGATCACGGTCGCGAGCAGGAGCACTAGCGTGCCTAGTAATACGATACGCAGACCGACTGTTGCCATGTCAATTGCACTCCATCGTTCGTTGCACTCGAATCATCAACACCAGTTCCGCGTCAGGGAAGTGGCGGCAAGACAACAGCCAGTTCCTGGCTGAGGGCGATATAGTTCTTTGCGAATTCGCCTCCAGCCTTCCAATTTTCTCGTATGCGCATCAAATCGTTTTGCTCGAAGTCGTCGCGGCCTGGCTTGCCTTCCGGATCCGTCGCTCCTCCGGCAAGCAGATCGTAGAGTTCTTCGTCGACGAGTTGTCCGCCGTAGTGGCGTTGAATCAATTTGAATCGAGCGTTGCGAATCGTGCGGAGATGCTTCCGCGCTCGGTAGTCTGGCGGAGGTGACCCCGTCGTGAAATCGGCCGGGATGTAGTTCGGGCCAAAGCGTTCCGCATGGATGGTCTCCCGTGGCGCAGGATGGAGGCGCCCGTACAGATAAGGTGCAATCGAAACCGAGTCGGCAGGACTGAAAGTTTCTCCCGCCAGCCCAGCCAACTCCGTCACGGTGGCGAAGAGATCGGTTGAGACCACGAGTGCGTCGCTCGTACGCGGTTCGATGCCAGGACCGCGGATGATCAAGGGTACGTTGACACCCCCGTTGTAGACAGTCGACTTGCCGTGGTCGCCAGGGAACGGCGCAGTGATGGCCCCGGGGCTCCCATCGCGCTCATCTCCAGCCGTCCCGTTGTCACCCATGAAAATTACGAACGTGTCTTCGCGATCGATCGCACAAAGCAGGCGACCGATCTGATGGTCCATGGTTCGGGTCATCGCGCGAGTGTGTTCGGGGACGGTCGCAGGCACCCCCGAGTTGCTGAGAGCTTGCGAGTCGCAGGTTGCGGGGAGCGCGCACACTGGCAAAGCCAGCGGCGAATGGGGCGCATTGAAGGCAACGTAGAGAAAGAACGGCTCGCCCAGTTTGTCGATGGCGTGAACCGCGTCGTCGATCGTGTCTACGGTTGCGTAGTCTGCACAAGAACTCGCCTCATCCAACATGGATGTGCAGGGATATGGAGGACCACACTCGTCGCTTCCGTCTGCGGCGATCGCGCTCGCAAAGGTCTTGGGCCATCGTCGATAACCTATACCCGCACCGTTAAAATTGAACCGTGAGCCTGCCCAGCGATCGAACCAGGCTCCCTCGGGCCCGAGTGCGTGCCCACCCCCCTGGTCGGGTGAACCGAGATGCCACTTACCCACTGAAGCCGTGTGATAGGGATCGGCTCCTTGCTTGAGGACCTGCGGGAGCAACTTCACGCGGTGAGAGAGGCCCACGCTGCGATACCTGCGCGTTGGCCGCCACGTCACGATGTCGCCGATTCCCGTTCGGCGGCTATGAATTCCCGTGAGAATCTGTGCCCGAGACGGGCTGCATCCCGGATTGGTCCAGGCGTTGCGAAAAAGAATCCCTTCACTCGCAAGCGCGTCGAGCACCGGTGTGTCGGGGGCGTTGGGATCCGGTGTTCGCGGGAAAAACCGCGCGTAAGAACCGACGAGGTCAACACCGACATCATCGCCGACGATCAGCACGATATTGGGCCGATGCCTGGTGTTGGAGATTGGCGGACGAACTGCCGGCGAGGGTTTGTCCGGATTCTCCTGGCTTGCGCCGACCTTTGTAGATTCTGCTTTCGTCGGCTCCGCCGCACGGTCGCAAGCCAGACTGACCAGTGAAATAGCGAGACACGCAGCCGAGAGGCGTATGAGTCCGGTCAAGGTTGGCCACATGACTGGTAAACTAACAATTTCACACTCCGAACCACAGCCGAAGGAAGTATCGCAGCGTCACGCGCACCCTCGACCGAACGACGTCTCGCCGGCTCAGGGTGCCGTTCGAAAGCGATACCAGAAGCTCCCGTCGTTGAATCCGGTCACCGGTTTCTCAGCCACCCGAACCCATCCCGAATCGGCAACGACGTAGTAGCTCCGGTCTTTCATCAACAGCGGAAGGTCGCGAAAGGTGATCGTTCGCTTCCCCTGGGCGGGGTTGTCGGGTTCGGGATCACTCGCCCAGATTGGCGTGTCGGGCATCCCGACCGCATAGAGCCGGAGCGTCTTGCCCTGGGTGCCGCGAAAATCGAGATCCTCTTCGAAGGTAAAACTCAGGTCGGTATCCCGAGGAACATCGATCGCGGAAATGGACGGCGTGCAATCCGCGATTCCCAGCAGATCGTTCAGACGGTACATCCCCCATCCCTGCTGCTTGGGCAGAGTCGGAAGTCTCCAATACGCATCGTCGCCCGTGTGCAGGGATGCAAACTTCAGCGCGTCCTTCAGCATCGACTCGATACGCTCCGGATGTCGCCTCGCCAGGTCGGTAGCTTCGGCGGGATCTTCGGCCAGGTTATAGAGCTGCCAGGGACCGGCACTGTGGCTGACGAGCTTCCAGTCGCCCCGAAGCATCGCCTTGGAGCGGCCCGGTCGGTGCTCCCAGAACACGGTGTCGTGGATTGCGTACGGGTCGAGCTTGGCGTCGCGAAACAATGGAAGCATGGAACTGCCAAAGAGGGGTTCGAGTGCCTTGTCGGGACGAGACCGGGGAGCCTCCAACCCCGCCAGTTCGAGAAAGGTCGGATAGAGATCGGTCACGTGCACGCGCTGGTGCAGGATCGCACCGGCCGGGTGTTGAATTCCACGAGGCCAGCGAACGATCAGCGGTGCCGCGACGCCCCCCTGACTCGTCGAATGCTTGTACAACCGAAAGGGCGTGTTCTTGAGATACGCCCAGCCGTTCGACATTTCCATATAGGATTGCGCTCGCCATGGAATTTGTCGATTCCAGGTATCGATTGAGCCACCGCCGTAGTCCGCACCATTGTCCGACAGGAACACGACAACGGTGCTGTCGAGCAGACCCTTTGTCCGGAGATGCGCCATCATCCGACCTACGTTGTAGTCCAGGCGGCTTACCATCCCAGCGTACGCGGCCATGCGAAAATCTTCGGCGACCCGAGTCTGCTCTGCGAGTTCGTCCCAGCGACGCACCTCAGCTTCGGTAGAGGTCATGACATACGTATGATCGATCATGCCCGTCGCCCGCAAACGGTGGTAACGCAGACGCCGCATGTGTTCCCAACCCTTGCGGTAGCGTCCCACGTATTTTTCGACGTCGGCCCTGGGCGCCTGAATGGGAGTGTGGGGAGCGTTGAAGGAGAGCACGGAAAAGAACGGCTGGCCGTTCGATACCGCCGCATCAACAGAGGCGATCGCATGTTCCGTGAACGCGTCGCTCGCGTAGAAGTCCGCAGCGACTTTCTCTACGGGTTCAAATCCCGAAAGGAGCTCCCCGCTGCCGGTGAAGCTGTTGATCATGCCGCCGAGAAACCCGAAAAATCGATCGAAACCCACGTCCATCGGATGACGTGGCTGGTGCCACTTCCCCGAAATCGAGGTGGCGTAACCGGCGTCGCGAAGGACCTCGGCAATCACCACGGAGTGCCGATAGCTGCGGGACTGGGGATGCGTATGCCCGGTCAAGAGACTCGTGCGAGTCACGATGCACATCGTGTTGACGAAAAAATTCGAGAAGCGAATTCCCTCTTCGGCGATGCGATCGATCTCGGGGGTTTCGATCTCGCTCCCATAGGAACCGAGATCGGAGTAGCCGAGATCGTCGGCCACGATCAATAGAAAGTTTGGACGTGTTGATGTCTCGGCAGCGGCCGACACCGCGACGACCACCACGCCGATCAGAACTCCCAGCACAATTCCAACTCGAATCATCGCGCTAGTCATGGGTCCGAATTCAATCCGATTCGATTTGCCAGAGCTGCTGGCACAGGTGGAACCTGACGCTGCAACGCAACACTAGGACATGGGACCGGATTCTGTGTGAGACATCCCGCTGGTTCTGTCTTATCTCTCACTCGCCCGCGACCGGCCCTGCTCCTACCCCCCGCTTGGATTGAGCGCCGCGGATAGACCACGTCTGGACGAATAGGCCGGCTGTTTGCAGTATCCTCCACCATCTTCTGGCCCGTTCGGTCGCGTTGTCCTCATCAGAGTTAAAGACCGCGAGCATTCCATCTCCCGCGAATTTGTCCACGTAGCCGCCCGCCGCGTTAATGATTTCGGCTTGATGGC
>JAPYTP010000252.1 GCA_029941885.1 Myxococcota bacterium | reverse complement strand
ATACCCTCCCGGCGAATTGCGGCCCGGGGGCGCTCGCGAGGTGTGGCCACTGCGTGAGCCAAAGTTGGCTGAAGCGCTGCACGAGGCGTCCGGACATCGACATCTCCTCGACGTTCGCGATGCTGTCGAGCCAGATCGTGCGGCATCCGATCATGCGACCGAGGATGATCGCCATGCAACCGGGAGCCGCGCCCGTCGAGATGACGACGTGGGGGCGGACTCGGATCAGGATCCAGAGCATCTGTAGAGCGAGGCGCATCATGCCGAGGCGGTCCCAGCGCGTGGAGTCCCGCACGATCAGGACCCGCTCATCCGGCACATCGGCGCGGTAGGTCGGGTCGATGGTCACGAAGGTGATCGAGTGACCTTCGAACGCCGGAACCACGCGCTGGAGCTGGACCCAATGGCCCCCCCCGCTCGCTACGGCGAGGATCCTTCGAGGCGGCGGCATTATGCGTTCTCCGTCTGCGAGGGACGGCCGTCCGGGAATTTGCGGAATCGCAAGTTGAATCGAAGGAAGTCACGCATGTGGCGACGGGGTTCGTGGCTCGGCCGCCGCATCAGCCAGGAACGGGCCCTGCGAATCAGACCACCGATGATGTACACGAAATTTGCCGCCCACAGCGTCGCGCGGCCGTGGTTCTTCAGGAAGTAGCGTCGACGGGATGCGTACCAATAGGTCGGTGTTGATCTCGAAAGATCCTGGAAGCCCGTCGAGACCGAGCCAACATGAGCGACCCGGCTCTCGACGACATAAGCCGTCGCCCATCCTGCGCGCGCGGCCCGAAGGCAGAAGTCGGTCTCTTCGAAGTAGAGGAAGTAGCCATCGTCCATCAGCCCGATCGACTCGAAGACCTCGCGCCGGATCAACATGCTCGCGCCCGCCAGCCAGTCGACCGGCGTCGTGACGGTCGGGAGCGGGGGAGCGACGATCCAGCGGTCGAGCAGTCGGGACACGATGCCCATCCCGAGGGTGGCCTCGAACTCACTCTGGACGGACGGGAAGCGGAAGGCGGTCGTGTGGGAGGGCTGGGCTGGCTCGGTCCCGTGGATATAGCTGCCGGCAATTCCGCACTCGGGGTGGGTTTCGAGATACTCGACGAGCCGATCGATGGCTCCGTTTTCGGGGAACGCGTCGGAATTGAGGAGATAGACGTAGTCTGGCTTGTTGTCGGACTCGAGGGCCGGGCCGATGGCGTAGTTGCAGCCATAGGCAAATCCCCCGTTCATGGGCGTGCCTCGGACCTCGACTCGATCTCCCCAGCCGGCCTTCAGGACGCCGTCCTTGAGCTTCTCGAGGGAGCCGTCCCCGGATGCATTGTCTACCAGCGACACCCATCCGGAAGGGAAATGGCGCAGTTCGCGGATCGCGGTGCCGACGGCGTCGAGAGTCATATCGGCAGTCCGGAAATTGATGATCACGACCTGGATCTTCATGGCAATCTCTTCGCAATCCTCTCGAAATTCTGATCGGCATCGACTGGGATCGTCACAGCGGTTTTCTTGATCCCATGCCGCCGAGGGACCCAGTCGCGTCTCAAGGAGAATAGTCGACTCCGCAGCTTTCCTGATCGGGCGGTTTCGGACCCGGCTTGAGTCTCACCAGGAAGCAGGTGGCAGGCTCAAGAACCTGAATCCAGCGGTTCTCGTTCGGATTGTCATCGCTGCGCCTATCAGAGACTCAGATCGGCTTCTCGGAGCCGGATGCGAAGTGTTAACCGCTTCGATGACGGGATCGTTTCCCACCGATCGAGTGGCAAACGACCGTGATACTCCGGGTGTCCGTCGTGTCTTCTCGTCATGAACCCACCGATCCGGTGGATCTGGGGGACTCGAGACCGCGTTGTTGATAAAATGTTGGTGCCCAGGCGGAGCGTGGGGGGAGTCCACCTGCAAAAAGAATACGGATGCGGTTCGCCACCCACACGCAATCGCGGTCATCACTCCGGCGATCCCCGAGAAGTTTGAACCTTTTGTGCATCTCGCGGTCACTTCCTTGAGGGCCCAAGCCGCCTCCCCATGGGTGAAAAGGGGTCAAGGGCAGCTAAAATCCGATCGATAAGCCTTGGGTCAGAGGTTTCCCGCAGCTGCGGCTACGGCCGATTGACCCAGAGAAAAATACCATGTCCTCCGCTTCGTCCCCTCCGTATTCCTGCGTGCTCGCGGGCTCCGAATCCCTGCTCGTTCAGTGCGGCGACATCCTTCTCGACTACGGGTGGGCGATCCGGTGTGTCGTTTCAAAGGACGACGCGATCCTCGAATGGGCGCAGGCGGCTGGTCTCGAGACCTGCGCACCGGGCCGCGGTCTGGCCCAGCGACTGGAAGGGCTCGAGTTCGATTATTTCTTCAGTATCACGTATCTCTCGATCATCCCCGGAGAAGTGATCGAGATGGCTCGCCGTGGCGCCATCAATTTTCATGATGGCCCGCTTCCCCGCTACGCGGGGATGTACACACCGGCCTGGGCGGTCATGAACGGTGAGTCCGAATACGGCGTGACCTTCCATGAGATGACCGAGGGTGTGGACGAGGGCCGTATCCTCCTGCAGCGTCGGTTTCCGATCGCGGAAGATGAGACTTCGCTCACGCTCAACACCGGCTGCTATGCCGCTGCGATCGATGGATTTCGCGACCTCACGGCTCTGATCATGGCCGACACGCTCGAGCCGCGTCAGCAGGACCTCGCCGAGCGAAGCTATTTTGGCAGACATACGCGACCGGACGCGGCCGGCGTGATCGACTGGTCGTTCTCTGCAGAGAAGATCTCCCGTTGGGTGCGCGCGATGGATTTCGGTGCGCGGTACAAGAATCCCTTTTCGGTCGCGAAGCTGGTCCACGACGGTCGCGTCGCGACAGTGCGATCGGCGCGCCCCGTCGAACTCGAGTCGGACGAGCCCCCCGGCACCCTGATCGAGATCGACGACGCGGGTTGGTCCGTTCGGTGTGGGGACGGAGCGGTGCTGCTCGCGGGCCTCGGCAGCCCGCGCGGAGTCGAATGGACGGGTCACGAGGCCGCGCAACATCTCGGTCTCGTGGCGGGTGTTGCGATCGGCGGCGCGGATGCGATCGACCGCGGCTCGGTGACAGCTCTAGCCGCGGAACTCACGCGCGCTGAATCCTTCTGGGTTCGACGCCTGTCACAACTCGATCCCGCGGAGGCTCCCTACCGCAAGGGCGAAGGCGCGCAGCCGGCGGAGAGCATCGCGGAGCGTCGAATCGAGCGACTCTCCTTCGCAACCGGAGGACTCCTCCCCAGCCTGGCAGGGGCGGATCGAGCCGAATCCTTGACGGCGGGGTTCGCGCTCTATCTGGCTCGCATCCAGGGGCTCTCGACATTCGATCTGACCTGGAGTGAGGATGCGCTGACGAGTCGGCTGGTGGCAACGGGCGAACTCTTCTCCGACCGAGTTCCGCTCCGCGTCGTCCTTGCGGGCGACTGCAGCTCGAACGAAGCGCTTGGCTCCGTTCGAAACAGCATCGACGAGGTGCGCGAGCAAGGGACCTTCCTGATCGATGCGATCGCGCGGGATCCGAATCTCTCGGCGCATCCGCTGATCGGTGCCGGGCGCTGGACATCCGTTGGGATCGGGCTCCACGCCGCCCCACTGGAAGCTTCGCTTGCCCCGGGAACCGATCTCGCGTTTTTCGTCGCGCCCGACACCGGGGATGCGGTGCTCGCCTTCGACAGCGACGCGATCGAGGCGAGTTCTGCCCGCGCGCTGCTCGAACAGCTGAGCGGATTGCTGGCTGCCCTCGCTGACGGCGCGTGCGCCTTTTCGAAGCTTCCGCTCGTCGGGAGCGAAGAGCGCCGCAAGATCCTCTACGACTGGAATCAGAGTGCGGTCGACTTCGATCGCAGCGCGACGATCCAATCACTCTTCGAAGAGCGCGTCGCCCGCTCGGGCGAGGACATCGCGCTCGTTTTCGAGAACGAGGGGCTGAGCTACCGCGAACTCGACGAGCGGGCAGGATGCCTGGCCAACCATCTCGTCGACCTCGGGATCGGTCCGGATGGACTCGTCGGGATCCATCTCGCGCGCGGAATCGACATGATCGTCGGCGTGCTCGGCGTGCTGAAAGCGGGCGGTGCCTATGTGCCCCTCGATCCCGTCTATCCCGAGGATCGCATCGCCTACATGATCGAGGATTCGAAGGCGACGGTCGTCTTGACCCATGCCGCCGCATCGCCTGCGCTCCCCGAGATCGGTGCGACGGTCGTCGATCTCGACCGTGATGCCAGTGAAATCGCAATGCACCCCACGAACCGACCGCAGACGGACTGCGAGGCCACGAACCTGGCGTACGTGATCTACACCTCGGGCTCGACCGGTAAGCCGAAGGGTGTGATGATCGAGCATCGGAATGTGGTCAACTTCTTTGTCGGAATGGACGACCGCGTGCCCCACGATCCGCCGGGCACCTGGCTGGCGGTGACGAGTCTCTCCTTCGACATCTCCGTGCTCGAGTTCCTCTGGACCCTGACCCGTGGCTTCGAGGTCGTGGTCTTCGCCGACCACGATCGCGTGGTGGGCGCGGCACAAGAAGATCCGTGGCGCCCGATGGAGATGGGGTTGGCGCTATGGGGGAGTGACACGGGGCCGGGGCCCCGCAAATACGAGTTGATGCTCGAGAGCGCCAAGTTCGCCGATGAGCACGGCTTCTGTGCAGTCCATACGCCCGAGAGGCATTTTGGAGCATTCGGCGGCCCGTTCCCCAATCCATCCGTGACGGGTGCTGCGATCGCAGCGGTCACGAAACGAGTCCAGATCCGCGCGAGCAGTTGTGTGCTCCCGCTCCATCATCCCGTTCGGGTTGCTGAGGAATGGGCGGTCGTCGACAACCTTTCTGGGGGCCGAGTCGGCGTAGCTTTTGCGTCGGGGTGGCAGCCGAATGACTTCGTGATTCGTCCGGAAGCCTTCGTCGAGGCGAAGCAGGCGATGTTCGAGAACGCCGAAATCGTGCGGCGACTCTGGCGGGGCGAGGCGGTCGACTTCGTCAACCCACACGGAAACGAAGTTCCCACTGTGACCTTACCTCGACCCGTTCAGGCGGAGCTGCCGACCTGGATCACGACGGCGGGGAATGTCGAGACCTTCCGTGCTGCGGGGGCCGCCGGAGTGGGCGTGCTGACCCATCTGCTCGGCCAGAGCCTCGAAGAGCTGGCCGAGAAAGTGAAGGCGTACCGGCAGGCTGCTTCGGACGCGGGGCACGATCCCACCGCGGGCACGGTGACCTGCATGCTGCACACCTTCGTGGGCGCGAATGACGCCGAGGTCCGGAAGACGGTGCGTGAACCGATGAAGGATTACCTGGCGAGCTCGATGTCGCTGGTCATGGATTTCGCCTGGTCCTTCCCGGCGTTCGCTCGGCCCGGCGGCGAAGACTCAAAGCCGGAGGATGTCGACCTGAATTCGCTGACGCAGGACGAGACTGACGCGATTCTCGAGTTCGCCTTCGAGCGCTACTACGAGACGAGTGGACTGTTTGGGACCCCGGATGCTTGCGAGCGGATGATCCAGCGCTGCAAGGACGCGGACATCGACGAGATCGCCTGCCTGATCGATTTCGGGGTGGATACCGATGTCGTACTCGGGGCCCTGGAATCGCTCGATGAGGTTCGAAAGAAGGTGAACGAGCGGCCCGAGGGGGGGGGCGTCGTCGAAGAATCCGCCAGACAGACGGGCGACCATTCCTTCGCAGCGCAGGTCGAGAGACACGCCGTGACCCATCTGCAATGTACGCCCTCGCATGCGACGATGCTGCTCACGAATCCGGATACCCGTCGTGCGCTGGGTCGGGTTCCGCATCTGATGATCGGTGGCGAGGCCTTCCCAGTGTCCCTTGCGGCGGAGCTGGATTCGCATTGCAGCGGCGCCGTCAGCAACATGTACGGACCGACCGAGACCACGATCTGGTCGTCGACCGAGCCCATCGAGGGACGTCCCGACTCGATCTCGATCGGCCGGCCGATTGCGAACACCCAGCTCTTCATTCTCGACGCGGGGCTCGAACCGCTTCCGGTCGGTGTCGCGGGCGAACTCTGGATCGGGGGCGAGGGGGTCGTGCGGGGCTATCACGAACGCCCGGACCTGACCGCCGAACGTTTCGTCGACGATCCCTTCAGCGATCGTCCGGGCGCACGAATCTATGGCACCGGCGACCTCGCACGGTGGACCGAAGACGGACGCATCGACTTCCTCGGGCGGCTCGACCATCAGGTGAAGATCCGCGGCTACCGCATCGAGCTCGGCGAGATCGAATCGAGATTGGCTGGGCTCGAAGGGGTTCGCGAATGCGTGGTGATCGCGCGCGAGGACACCCCCGGCGACGTGCGACTCGTGGCTTATGCACTTGGCGAGGGAGCACCGGCCGATGAGCGCGTGCTGCGTGACGGATTGCGCGGAAATCTTCCCGAGTTCATGATCCCCTCGAATATCCTCTTCGTGGACCGATTTCCGATGACGCCGAATGGGAAGGTCGACCGCAAGGCGTTGCCCGCCCCGCATGAGGTGCAACAGAAGAATACGATCGAGTACGTCGCACCGTCGAGTGATCTCGAAACACAGATTGCGGGAGTCTGGCGCGAGGTGCTCTACCTCGAGCAAGTCGGCGTGGACGACAATTTTTTCGATCTCGGCGGGCATTCGCTGCTGGTCGTTCAAGCTCATCGGAAGCTGGCTGAGCTCTGTCCGATGCCGATCTCCCTGACGGA
>JAPYTP010000251.1:6636-6726 GCA_029941885.1 Myxococcota bacterium | reverse complement strand
CGAAACGAGCGATTGATAAGGGGGGAAACCCAGAATGGCAGCTCGAAAGAAGGCCACGAAGCGCAAGGCCGCGAAGCGCAAGGCCACAAA
>JAPYTP010000251.1:1066-6536 GCA_029941885.1 Myxococcota bacterium | reverse complement strand
GAAGAAGGCGACCAAGAAGAAGGCCGCCAAGAAGAAGAAGGCTGGCAAGAAGAAGGCCGGCAAGAAGAAGGCTGGCAAGAAGAAGGCTGGCAAGAAGAAGGCCGGCAAGAAGAAGGCCGGCAAGAAGAAGGCGACCAAGAAGAAGGCCGCCAAGAAGAAGAAGGCTGGCAAGAAGAAGAAGGCCGCGAAGAAGAAGAAGGCAGCTCGCCGCAAGCGGTAACGCTCGAGGTGAAGCTGCCTTCCTTAGTTTTGGAAGGTCTTCCGAGGGACCTCGGCCTAGGGCCCCCATTTTGGGGAACCTGGCCGGGGTTTCCTTCGTTTTGAGGTTGGGATAGGATCCGGACCCCGAAACTCCCGAATTCGCGGGTCGCTGTTCTTCAGGACAGAGCCCCGAAAGCCCAGAAGAGGAAGCCCAATGGCACGCATTACGATCGAAGACTGCATGGAACAGGTCCCGAACCGCTTCCACCTGGTTCGGATGGCTTCGATTCGGGCGAAGCAGCTGAAAAAGGGCGCCCGCCCTCTGGTGACCGGGGGGGAGAACAAGGAAGTGGTGACGAGCCTGCGGGAGATCGCGGCGGGTCTCGTCAAGCCAGGCGACTCTGCGCCGCCGGCGGACGCCCTCGCCGCGCTCGAAGTCCAGGCCCCGCTCGAAGTCGAGGAGACCCGCACCGACGAGGCGGCGGCGCAAGTGCCGAGCGAGTCCGAGATTTCGCAGCCGGAGACGCCCGAAGCCGAGCCGGAGACCCCTGCCGAAGGCTAGGTTCGATCCACTTCAGTTGAGTCGAGGAACGATCGCCCGTGCCACACGGAGGGTCGTTTTGCTCTCGGCGTTGCGCGCCGAATTCAGGCCACCACGGCCGGCAGGCTGAACTCGACCCGGGTCCCAATGCCCGGCTCGCTCTGAAGCACTGTATCGCCGTCGAGCAGGACGAGCAGGTCGTGGACCAGCGCCAGCCCCAGCCCTGCGCCGCGGTAACGCGCGCTCGCACGATCATCGACTTGATAGAAGTCGTTCCAAATGTATTTCTGGTCGTCGGGGCAGATTCCGATCCCCGTATCGACGATCCAGCAATGCAGTCGATCTTCCTCGAATCGGGCACCAATCTTGATCGTGCCCTCTTCGGTGAACTTGGCGGCGTTGTCGAGCAGCAGGAACAGGATCTGACTGATCTTGGCGAGGTCCGTTCGGATCCTTGGAAGGGGCGCCGGGATCTCCTTTTCGATCTCCACGGGCTTGCCACCGAGCGCATCCTGCACGCTGAAGATGGTCTCGTCAATCATGTCCGCAACCGAGAGCTCCTGGACTTCGATCGGGAACTCGCCCTGCTTGATGCGCCAGAGATCGAGGATGTTCTGGAGCGTGCGCTGAAAGGCGGTGCCCTCGTCCAGCGCGTTTCGAAGGGTCTGCCGGGACGATGGAGACATGTTCTCGTGTTCGCCCGACAGCACGGTGATCGTTGACTCGATGATGCTGTTGAGCGGCGTACGCAGCTCCCGGGACATCTTCTCGATGAAGTCGTTCTTCAGCTTTTCGATCTTGCCGAGCTTCTCGTTATTGCGGAGGAGCTCGATGTCCTGGGAAAATAGTTCTTCGGAGAGCTTGAGAAGCTCGTCGTTCTTTTCGTCTGCGGCCTCGAGATGCTTCTCGGACTCGGCCGACAGGGTTTCGTATCGGGAGGAGAGGCCAGGATGATCGATCAGACTGGCCGTGCTCCAGGTGAGGATCTCGATCACATCTCTCGCCTGATTCGTCAGGGCCCCGGGCGCCACGATGACCAGCACGCCGACGCTTCGATTGCGAGCGACCAGGGGGAGGGCACTACAAGTGGTGCCTCCGAGGCGTGCTGCGAGCGGACCGGCGACCGGGGTCGATTGGGGTTCGGCGGTGTCGATCGTAGAACTCACGAGACCATCGAGGCAGGCGGCCGTCTGCCGAGCTTCATCCGCGGACGTGAACCCCGCCGCGGCGCGTAGGCGTCCGGTCGTGGGGTCCCCCTCGAGATGGGTGTAGAGAAGGGCAGCACCGCCTTCGATCAGGCTCGAAGCCTGGCTGGCGGTGATTCGCAGCGCACGATTGAGGCGCTCTTCCGTGGTCTGGTCCGGCGACGTTTCCATTCGTGCCCCCTTAGAACCGGTCGTCCGGCTCGATGTCGAAGGGCTCTTCTGGCTTTGCGTCGATCTGGTCGTCCTCGCTGATCAGGCCCTCCATCTCGAGCTTGGTCTGGAAGTCCGTCGGATTCGAGGCCGCGTTCAGCGCGCCCTCGATCGTGATCTTGTTCGCCTTGAGCAGGTCGAGCAGGTGCTGATCGAAGGTCTGCATCCTCTCGCCACGACCGCGAGCGATGAATTCGGTGATCTCATGTGTGCGAGTCGGATCCTTGATGCATTCTTGGATGGATCGCGTGGTGCGCATGACTTCGACCGCCGGGACCCGTCCGTTCTGCTTCTTGTTCACGAGCAGTCGAAGGGAGACGACGGCGCTCAGGTTGTCCGCCAGTCGGGCGCGCACCTGCATGTGCTCCTCGCTCGGGAAGAACGAGACGAGGCGATTGATCGTCGAAGCGACATCCGCGGTATGAATCGTCGAGAATACGAGATGACCGGTTTCAGCCGCCTTGAGTGAGGTGTCGACGGTCTCGAGGTCTCGCATTTCCCCCACCATGATCACGTCCGGATCCTGGCGAAGGGCCGCGCGAAGGGCATCGGGGAAGGAATCCGTATCCGTCCCGATCTCGCGCTGCGTGATGATGCTGCGATCGTGGGTGAAGACGAACTCGATCGGGTCTTCGACCGTGACGATCTTGCTCTTTCGTTGTCGGTTGACCTCGTTGAGCATCGTCGCCAGCGTCGTCGACTTGCCCATGCCGGTCGGGCCTGTGACGAGCACATAACCCCGGCGTACCTGAGCGATATCCCCGAGCACGCTCGGTAGATTGAGATCGGCGAAGGTCTTGATCTGGAGCGGGATGACACGAAGTACGATGTTGAAATAGCGTCGCTGTCGGGAAATGTTGACGCGGAAGCGGCCCTCGCTGGGGAGCTCGAATGCGAGGTCGTGTTCGTTGAAGTCGAGATCCTGTCCGAGCGGATCGCTCTCGATCAGGATGCGGACGATCTCCTCGGTATCCTCCGGTGTCAGGACCTTGTAGCGGAGCTCGACCAACTCACCGTGAAATCGGTAGAGCGGGAGATAACCCACCTGGAAGTGGATGTCGCTCGCACCCTTTTCGAGTCCGAGTCGGAGAAGCCGATACAGCTTTTCCCGTTCCATCGCCGTTCCCCTCTGCCCGGTGCCCCGATCGCAGGAGTCGAATGTCCATCCCGGAGTCACGGCTGCGCGGCATCGCACGGCCAGGACGATCGTCTGATTTATCGGCTTTTCAGGGTGGCCCTTGACCCCCGAATGGGTCGAGTCGCTCGACGGGTCGAGGGATTGAAACACTCCGCTATCGTTGGATTCGACCCCTCGCCAGGCTCCTCGGGCGGCATCGCGGGGAGGAGGCGGATGTGAACAGACAAGGGGCCGGCAACAGGGATCGAGAGCAGCGGATCTGGCTGGATCCCGCTTCTCTGCGGACTCTCGGGCGACGGCGCCACGCATGGATCGGCAGCACACTCGTCGTCGTCCTCAGTCTTGGATTGGTGGTCAATTCACCCGGCTCCGCAGAAAACCGGGATGCCGACGCGACCCCGGCGCCTGACGTCGGCGAGCGTTCGTTCGCCATCCCCGGTGCACCCACTCGACGGACTCCCCGTGGGACAGAGGGCCCGAGTCTCGATGCACTCCTGCAACTGCCCAGCGGATTCCTGGACAGCGAGTCCCGGACGGTTGCGGGAGCGGGCGAGCGCGTCTGGCGGAGTCGCTTCGTCAAGGCGCTGAGTGATGTCGACGAGGCGCGAGTCGGCCTCGATCGGACCAAGCGAGAACTCGACGAAGTCGCGGAAGGCGGCGGCGCGAATCAGTGGTCCATGGCTCCGCCCGGTGGAGGCTCGAACGGGAGTCCATCGACCTCGCCTCTCTCCTTCAAGCTTCGCCAGGAACTCAAGGATAATCGCGCACGCCTGGAAGACGCGGAGCGGGCGATGCGGGCCCTGCGAATCGAAGCCGAGCTCGCGGGGGTCCCAGAGAGCTGGCGCGGGCATGCGCGACCCGCCAGGACCCGGGCCATCCCCAACTAGCCCGACTTGAACTAGACCGGATGTTGCATGGCGACCGGCAGGGCAGCCGCTAATATTCGGCCGGCTCCGGGTGCCCCTGTGGGGTGTCTGGCTCGAAGCCTTCGGCGTCGCGCCGTCGCGGACGGGTCCTGGCGGTGCCGTTGAGCGTGGGATCCGAGAACGAGGGCCCGAGTCGGAATCCGAATCACGGGAATCTGGGAACGAGGAGGGGGCGGGCATGTCCAACGAAGATCAAGACGACAACGAAGTGAACGAGGACGGGCCTGGCATCAATGGTGACACGGCGTCCTGGCTCTACGTTCTCGGCGGCATTCCGATGATGATCATCTTCTTCGTGGTGCTCTTTGGATTGGTCGGCTCCTGCGACTCGCAGAACATGATGTTCCACGGCTAGGCCGGGCGCTGGCGCGACGCGCCTCGCGTTCCGACGCCCTACCTTTTTCTTTCTTCCAATTCGCTTCCTGCGGCTTCGAGGCGGGGTGCGCACCGGACGCGCTGCCGGTTCCGTTGACTGCCTTCCGGCCCCCACTGAGCGGGCCCGTCGGCTCAACTTCCGATCGGATCACGCCGATACTCCGGCCATGTCCATCCGTTCCCGCTGGAATCGGTCTCTTCCGCCCATGGTCGCTGGCTTGTTGCTGGCGCTCGGCCTGGGCTGTGCGGGCCTTTCCCTGCCGGTTCCAGCAACCGAACGGATCGACTATTTCCAGCCCCCTCGCCCGGATGACGTGTGGAGTGCGAAGATCGAAGGGTGGCAGCGGCGAGAGCGCTTCGACGCATCGCTGATCGCACCTCTCGAGAGCGGTCCAGCAGTCGAATCCGCAGGCTACAGCGCGGCCAACGGACGGCTTCCGACCGATCAATCCGCGGAGAACGGACTGCGGGCGAAATACTTCGAGTTCCGTGCCGACCGCAAGCGATCGATCGCACGCGACGTGGCTGCCTGGATTCAGAGCGAGACGAAACAGCACTATCGCGAGGATGGAGCGATCGACCACTGGGCGACCTTGGAAGAGACGCTCGCCCGAGGCGGAGACGATTGCGACGGCCTCGAGCTGCTTGCCTTCCACGCACTCCGAGATCTCGGCTTCGCTGAGAGCGAGGTCTATCGAGCCATTGTGGTGCGTCCCAGCGACGGGCAGCACCACATGGTGACGCTCTGGTTCGAGCAGTCCGGTGATCCCTGGGTGATCGACCCGACTGGTGCCATGACCCTTGGTATGCCCCTCATGTCAGAACTCGAAGAGTGGGTTCCGATCAAGGTATTTTCGGAGCTGATCGAATACAC
>JAPYTP010000251.1:0-1056 GCA_029941885.1 Myxococcota bacterium | reverse complement strand
CGCCGATTCCTTCGCGCACCATCCCTGATCCGCCTCTCCGGGTTTTACACGGGTGCTCCCTCCGGTCTGCGTCGGATGAAGTGGGCCGGAAGGGCGTCCAATAGGCAGACCAGACCAGGGGACGCCCTACGCAGAGCGCTAGGTGTGTCCGGAGGCCGCAGACGGATGGATCTCGGAACAGTATTCGGACTGCTGATTGGCTTTGGCCTGATCATCGCTGCCATGGTCATCGGCGGGGGCGTGATGCCCTTTGTCGACGCACAGAGCGCGCTGATCGTGATCGGTGGAACCTTCGCGGCGACGATGACCAACCAGAAATTACCCACGTCATCAGCGGCTTGAAGTCCGCTATACAGGCGTTCCTGGACAAGTCGAGCCCCAAGGCCGAACCCGTTCCGCCATCATCGATCTCGCGGGCAAGGCCCGCAAAGAAGGACTCGTGGCCCTCGAGGGGGAAACGATCGACGACCCATTCATGGCGCGCGGAGTTCGCCTCGGTGTCGATGGCTTGAGTCCGGAGCTGATCACGGAAACCCTGAAGGGCGAACTCTCCGCTATCAATGCGCGTCACGAGCGTGGTCAACAGCTGTTCAAATTCATGACGGCGACGGCGCCTTCGATGGGGTTGATCGGAACGATCATCGGCCTGGTGCAGATGCTCCAGAACCTCGATGATCCGGACTCGATCGGTCCCGCGATGGCAGTTGCACTTCTCACGACACTCTACGGCGCGATCCTGGCATTCGTCGTCTACGGTCCGATTGTTGAGAAGCTCGCCAATCGCACGGCGGAGGAAGTCGCCGTCAAGAAGCTCGCGATCGCGGGCGTCGAGTCGATCCTCAAGGGAGACAACTCGATGGTGATTCAGTCGAAGCTGGAGTCCTTCCTTTCGCCCGAAGAGCGCGAGTCGCTCGCGTCCAAGTAGAGGGTGTGATTCCTTTCGTGTCGGTCGATGGAGTGAGTTGAAATGGGCCTCGATCCCAGCGAAGCCGAAGATCAGGTCTGCGAAGAGGGCACCCCGGCCGGGCTGGCGACGATGGGCGACCTGATGCGTCT
>JAPYTP010000250.1 GCA_029941885.1 Myxococcota bacterium | reverse complement strand
TCTGCAACGCGTCGGTCGCTCCGGCCATTTCCGGGGCGGCACACCGAAGGGGCGACTCTATCCGCTGACTCGGGACGAGCTGGTGGAATGTGCGGGATTGTTGCGGGGGGTGCGGGGCGGGCGGCTGGATCGCTTGCTCCCGCCGGTGGCCCCCCTCGATATCCTGGCCCAGCAGATCGTCGCGGCCTGTGCGGCGGAACCCTGGAAGGAAGCGGATCTCTACGCGTTGTTCGCCCGATCCGCGTCGTACGAAGGGCTCAGCCGCGAAACCTTCGACGAAGTGGTGGACCTCGTCTCCGCGGGGATCGAAACCGGGCGAGGGCGGCGCGCGGCCTATATCCATCGTGATCGCATCGGTGGCCAATTGCGTGCGCGACGCGGGGCTCGTCTGGCGGCGCTGACCTCGGGTGGCGCGATTCCGGAGGTGGCGGATTATCGCGTGATCGCCGATCCCGACGAGACGTTCATCGGAAGCGTTGGCGAGGACTTCGCGATCGATAGCCTGCCCGGCGACGTCTTTCTTCTCGGCAGCTCGACCTGGCGGATTCGTCGGGTCGAGTCCGGCAAGCTGCGCGTCGTGGACGCGGAGGGTGCAAAACCGAATATCCCCTTTTGGGCCGGAGAGGCACCGGCGCGCACCGAGGAACTCTCGGACGAGGTGTCGTCTCTGCGGGCGGAACTCGAGCCGATCCTCGTAGCGGAGGGCGAGACAGCGGCGGTCGATTGGGTCGGGGCGGAAACCGGCGTCGGCGCGGACGCGGCGGTTCAGCTGGTGCGCTACCTCGGCGCGTCGCGGACCGCACTCGGCGGTCTCCCGACTCGCGATCGGTTGGTGCTCGAGCGATTCTTCGACGAGGCGGGGGGGATGCAGCTCGTGATCCACTCGCCGCGGGGCGGGCGCCTCAATCGCGCACTATGCCTCGCGCTGCGAAAGAAATTCTGCAAGAGCTTCAACTTCGAGCTTCAGGCGGCGGCGAACGATGACGCGCTGGTGCTCTCACTGGGGCCTCATCACAGTTTTCCCCTTGCGGACGTCCCGCATTTTCTGTCGACCCACGGGATCGAGGACACCCTGATCCAGGCGGTCTTGCCGACGCCCCTGTTCACGGTGCGCTGGCGCTGGAATCTCAACCGCTCGCTCGCAGTCCTGCGCTTTCGCGGCGGCAAGAAGAACCCACCTCCGATCCAGCGGATGGAATCCGACGACATGATGGCGGCGATCTTTCCCCAGGCGGCGGCTTGCCAGGAGAACCTGTCCGGGCCGGTCGAGATTCCCGATCACGTACTCGTGCGCCAGACCCTGCATGATTGCCTGCACGAGGCGATGGATGTCGACGGGTTGCGCGACTTGATCGAGCGGATCGGGGATGGGCGGATCGAGATCCTGTGCGTCGACACGACAGAGCCTTCGCCGATGTCCCACGAGATCCTGAACGGGAAGCCCTTCACGTACCTCGATGATGCCCCGCTCGAGGAGCGGCGGACCCGGGCGGTCAAGATGCGCCGCGGTCTGCCGGTCGAGGAGCGGGATTTGACGAAGCTCGACGCGGCCGCGATCGCGAAGGTCCGGGAGCAGGCGAGGGCTGCGCCCCGAGACTGTGAGGAATTGCACGACCTCCTCCTGGGCGCCGGGTTCTGGCGCGCGGATCCACGCTGGACAGGATTCTTTCGGGAACTCGAGGCGACGGGCCGCGCATTTTCTTTCGACGTCTGCGAGGTCGATGACCGCTCGGGGCGGGCTGGGCAGGCCGAGGTCGAGCGGTCGATCGGCGGAGGGAACGGAACCGGGGAACAGACGCGGGTCGAGATTCGCTACTGGGTGGCGATGGAGCGAGCGGCCTGGGCGCAGGCGCTTCATTCGCAGGCGCTCGCAGGCTCGTCGAGGATCGGGGGCGGGGCGACGTCCGCGTGGGCACCGGAAACGGTGGCCGAGGACGTCGCGGTGGTCCATGTGCTTCGGGGACATCTCGAGACGACGGGGCCGATCGACGCGACGGCGCTCGCGGCGCGGCTCTCGCTTCGAACGGGCTTGGTCGAGATCGGGCTGGCTGCGCTCGAGGCGGAGGGTTTCGTCCTGCGCGGGCGATTCGAGAGTCGCGCCACGAACCCGAACGGGGACGTCGATCAGTACTGTGCGCGGCGGTTGCTGGCACGCATCCACAGCGATTCCCAGGCCCGCCTCCGGACGTCCGTCGAGCCGGTCTCAGCGCAGGACCTGCTGCGATTTCTCTTCGAGTGGCAGAGCGTTGCGGCGGGGTGTCAGCGCGAGGGTGCGACCGGTGTCGCGCAGATCGTCGAACAGCTCCAGGGCTTCGACCTCGCCGCGGGCGCCTGGGAGTCCGAGATCCTGGCGGCGCGCGTTCGGGGCTACCAGCCGGAGTGGCTCGACCCGCATTGTCTGTCGGGACGGGTGTCCTGGCTGCGAATCTCGCCGCCGCCGCAGGAGGACGCCGGCCGCGGTGCTTCCGCCGAATCCGTTGGCTCGCGTCGCGCTCGTGCGACCAGTCGCTCGACACCGCTCTCACTCGTGTTGCGAGACGATCTGCCGTGGCTGCTGAAGGTGCATCGTCGAGAAGAAGCGGTGCCCGCATCGGCGCCCACAGCAACACCCGCAGAAGCGCCCACGGCAGCGCTCACCGAGCGGATCCTACGGCTCCTTGAATCACGCGGGGCGCTCTTCCACGCCGAGATGGTGAACGCGCTCAGCGCGCGGCCAGTGGACGTCGAAGCAGCGCTTTGGGATCTCGTGTCGCGCGGGCGGGTCGGGGCGGACGGATTCCAGGCGATTCGTTCGCTGCTCGGCGCGCGCGAAGGGCGCCCGAAGACCCAGGCCGGAAACCGTGCGCGTCGCGGGCTGCGTCGCGGGCTGGCGTTCGGAGCGAATGCCGGCGCCGAGGGGCGATGGAGCCTGGTGCCGGCACGCGAAGCGGACGAGGACGTGGACGGGTTGGCGGAAGCGATCGCCGAACAACTCCTGATCCGTTGGGGCATCGTCTTTCGGGACGTCGTCACGCGGGAGAACCTGGTCCTGCCCTGGCGTGAGATCGTCTGGGCGCTGCGCAGACTCGAGGCGCGTGGCTCGATCCGCGGCGGCCGCTTCGTGTCGGGATTCACGGGCGAACAATTTGCCCTGCCCGAAGCCCTCGAGGCTCTCGACCGGGTTCGTCGCAAGCCCCGCTCGGGAGAGCGCATCCGGGTGTGTGGGAGCGACCCGCTGAATCTTGTCGGGATCCTCACGCCGGGCACCCGCGTGCCTGCGGTGCGGACCCGCGAAGTCGTCTACGTCGATGGGCTGCCGATCGAACTCGAGGAGACCGAGAGCGCACACATCGCCCGGTCGCAACCGAAGGACGTGGAGAGTGCCCGTCGCTCGGGGCGAGGCGCGCAGAAAGAACCGGACCGTCTCGTCGACGCGTCCGCCACCCGCTCGGCGCCCGGTCCGGCCGGTGCCTCGGCGCAATTGGAGCTTGGATGAGTGCGATCGAAAGGGTGGCGTTTCTTTGCCTCGGCGTGATGGGAGCGCCGATGGCGGGACATCTCGCTCGCGCGGGGCTCGACGTCACGGTCTACAACCGGACGCGGGTGCGCGCGGAGGAGTGGGTTGCTTCCCACTCGGACTACTCCGTTTCGGCGGCGGCTACTCCCGCGGAAGCGTCCCGTGGCGCGGAGATCGTCTTCGCGTGCAGCGGCGCGGACCCCGATCTCCGTGAGATCACGATGGGCGCCGACGGCGCCTTCGGAGGCATGTCCGCGGGCACGGTCTTCGTCGACCATACGACGGCTTCGGCGGTTTTGGCCCGGGAACTCGCGTCCGCGGCGGCCGAGAAGTCGATCGGGTTTCTCGACGCGCCGGTGTCGGGTGGTCAAGTGGGTGCCGAGAATGGCGCGCTCACGATCATGATCGGCGGCGAAGAGGAAACCTATCGCCGGGCCGCGCCGATGCTCGATCACTATTCGAAGAAACACCTGCTGCTCGGACCGGCGGGCCACGGTCAACTCACGAAGATGGTCAATCAGATCTGCATCGCCGGCCTCGTCCAGGCGCTCTCCGAAGGGCTCGACTTCGCACAGCGGGTCGGTCTCGACGCCAAGCGCGTTGTCGAGGTCATTTCCGAGGGTGCCGCGGGATCCTGGCAGATGGAGAATCGAGCCGCGACGATGCTCGAGGGGCGCTTCGATTTTGGCTTCGCGGTGGATTGGATGCGAAAGGATCTGGGGATGGCGATCGAGGAGGCGGCGCGCTCGGGCGTCGCGCTTCCGATGACCGAAGACGTCGACGCGCGCTATGCGGAACTCCAGCGAAGGGGGGGAGGTCGACTCGATACGTCGAGCTTGATCATGGCGCTGCGCAAAGAGTAGGGCCGTTCCAACCGCAGGCCCGTCCAGGACCGGGGCATCGGCATCGAACTAGCGATCGGCAGGGCGCCCAGGCGTTCGAAAGAGCCAGAGTTGCGCAAGGATCAGATCTCGCTCGTCGACGCGCCCATCGCCGTCGAGATCGTGATCCGGATCATAGGGGCCATTGCGAGCGGTCAGCGAGATCGCCTCGAGGTCGCCGCGACGATCGACGGGATAGATCATTCCGCCTGAGGTTTCGACGATCCCGTCGTCGTTGACATCCGCATCGCAGAGATTACCGAGCCCATCGTTGTTCGTGTCGCGCTGGTCCGCGTTGGGATCGTCCCGACAGTTGTCCTCGGCGTCGACGATCCCGTCTCGATCCTGGTCACGTCGAGCGTTGCCGACGACCGACTCCGCGGGCAAGACGAGCAGGGGGTCGCCGACGAATACGTTCACCCAACCGAGTTGTGGGACGCTCTTGAAATGGGCCTCGATCGCCAGACTGCCTCGGGCCAGCGCCGTGAGCTGCTCGGTGGGGCGAGTCACGTCGGCGAGACTGGGATCCGCAATATGTGTCGATATCGCACCTGCCCCGAGAGCGAACCATCGGGTCGCGAAGCGATCGAAGGGGGAGGGAGTTTTTCCGTCTCCGCCCGGGTCGGTGGGAGTGCCATCGAGGCGGATGACGAATCCGGGATAGGCGAGCCGCGGAGGTGCCGGCTCGTTCTGCTTCTCGTGGAGATCGGATTGGAGGACGACCCCGATCGCGCGGGTCTTCTCCTCGAAGGAGGCGGAACAACCGTCGCAGACGCGATGACCGAAGGACGGGAGCCGATCCTCGATCGAATCGAGCAGCGCCGCGGACGCGACGGTTCGACGGCTCCGTGGCTCTCTCGAGACGACCCGCCAGAGCGGTCGGTCGTTCGAATTCTTCGAAGCGACCGGTGGATGGCGATCCAGCGTGTCCTCGAGCGTCGGAGGCGAGCCCTGCGTGGCGTCCTTCGAGGGGGGCGCGGCCGTGAGTCGGGCGACCAGGAATCGCAGTGCGCTCCCGGGCGAATCGCGTCGAAATCGGTCGAAGCTCCGGGGATCCCGAAAAAAGGGATTCTCGACCCGCCGAAACGCCACTTTGTCGTCGCCGGTCCGACCGAGCTGGGCGAGAGCGGCGTCGACCGCCGCGCTTGCGCAGTCTCTCGGGTAGTGGCGCACGCTGGAGTCGCAATGGCCGATCCGCATGGGGAGTCCGCTCGTCGTGATCAGGATCGTGATCTCAGCGTCCGGATCGGCGAGCCGCAGGTGGCGCTCGATCGGCTCCGCGATTTCCCGCAGATAGGTCTCGGAGTCGATCTCGGTTGCGTGTCGGTCCGTCGACAGCGCCAGCTCGAGGATCTGTTCGGGAGGGAGGTTTCGCGCGCCTGCGTAGCCTTGCGCGATCGCAAGCGAAACGGGGTCGCCCGCGCGAACGAGAAGAAGAATGTCGGATCGATCTCCGAACCCGCAGCCCGAGAAGAGGGCGGGCAGCAGGATTGGCAGAAGGAGCCCGAGGCGGCGCATCGGTGATCGAATCCATGGCAGGAGGAGAGCCTCGGAGTCTACCACTGCTCGAAGGGACCAGTAGGGCTAGACTCGCCCGCGAATCGGACGCAGCGTTGACGCTGTGTGTCCTGATGATTTGGACCCGTGAGTGCGCGCGGGTCGCGATTGTCGATCTGGGGGAAATCGATCTTTGGCCCACGAATTCGTCTACACCATGAACGACCTGCGCAAGGTGATCGGCGATCGGACGATTCTGGACGGAATCACGCTGTCGTTCCTGCCCGGTGCGAAGATCGGTGTGCTTGGGGCGAACGGCGCGGGCAAGAGTACCCTGCTTCGAATCATGGCCGGGATCGACGACGACGTGATGGGCGAGGCGAAGCCGGCTCGGGGTCTGCGGGTCGGATATCTTCCGCAGGAGCCCGCGCTCGATGAGAGCAAGAGCGTCCTCGGGAATGTCGAAGAGGGTGTCGGTGAGATCCGCGCGCTGCTCGACGAGTTCAACGAGCTCTCGGCGAAGTTCGCGGAACCGATGGACGACGGCGAGATGAACCGGCTGCTCGAAAAGCAGGGCAACCTCCAGGACAAGATCGACGCGGCGGATGCGTGGGAGATCGATCGGGTGATCGACGTGGCGATGGAGGCACTCCGGTGTCCGCCCGGGGATGCGGAGGTGTCGACGCTCTCGGGAGGTGAGAAACGACGTGTTGCATTGTGTCGGCTGCTGCTTTCGAAGCCGGACATGTTGCTTCTGGACGAGCCCACCAATCATCTGGATGCGGAGAGTGTCGCCTGGCTCGAGCGCTTTCTGCAGGAGTATCCGGGGACCGTCGTGGCGATTACGCATGATCGCTAC
>JAPYTP010000249.1 GCA_029941885.1 Myxococcota bacterium | reverse complement strand
GTGCCCACCGTGCTCGCCCACCATTTCGGAGGCCGCATGCGCGCGCGCGGGCGCGGCGGCATCATCTTGGTGGGGTCGACCGGCGGCTATGCCGGCGGCCCAACGATGGTGATGTACACGGCCTCCAAGGCCTTCGACTATATCCTGGCGGAGGGCCTCTGGTACGAGCTGCGGCCGCATGGGGTCCATGTGCTCGGACTGGTGTTGGGGGCGACCGACACGCCTGCCATGGCGCGGATGGGCATGAAGACGGACACGCCCGGCTTTGTTGCCGCGAGCCCCGAGTCCGTCGCACAAGAGGGGCTGGAGCAGCTCGCGATCGGTCCGATCTGGCATTCGGGCGGTAGCGAGGAATTCGCGCAGCAGCTCCGCACCATGCCCCGCGCGGACGCAGTGAGAATGGTCGCAGAGGCTTCCGAGGCGATGCTGAGCGAGTAGGAAGGCGGAATCCTGTCCACGCCGGCGCCTCCCGTCGGTGCGGAGGGGAGAGCGCCCGCCGCGCCCGGAATCCAATCCAGAACGGCCGGCGATCGCGAAGCGGACTACGGACCCTGAGCGAGGGCGTACGCCCAGAGGGTGTCCGTCGAAGCGACTGAAGGAGGACGATCGATGTTTCGCATGTGGGCCTCCCTGGATATGTATGCGCCGCTCTCGGAGATTCCGGACCACGCCCGTCGGGCCGAGGCCATGGGCTTCCACGGGATCCTGGCCCCCGACGTGATGACGGACGGCTTCCTCGCCGCCCACGCGGCGATCACGGCGACCGAACGGATCCGGGTCGGCACCAGCGCGCTCGTCTGCTTCCCGCGATCACCGATGACGACCGGCGTCGCCGCCTGGAACCTCCAGGCCCTCTCCGGCGGCCGCTTCCATCTCGGGCTGGGGCCCCTGATCCGCGCGAACATCGTCGGCAAGTACAGCACGCCCTGGACCCCGCCGGCTCCGCGCATGCGCGAGTACGTGCAATCGCTGCACGCGCTCTTCGAGTGCTGGCAGAACCGGACGCCGATCGACTTCCAGGGCGAGCACTACCGGTTCACGAAGATGCAGGACTTCGTGAAGCCCCAACCGATCGAGCATCCCCACATCCCGATCCATCTCGCCGCGATCGGACCGAATATGACGGCACTCGTGGGCGAGGTTGGCGATGCGCAAGTCACACATCCCACCAATACGACCTCGCGCTACCTGAGAGAGCTGGCCCGGCCCCGGATCGAGGTCGGCGCCAAGCGGTCGGGACGCGATCCCTCGAAGGTTGCGATCGTTGCGAACCCCATGGTGGCGACGGGGCCCGATGAGAAGAAGGTCGCGGGCGAGCTCCGGCGCCAGCACGAGCTGATGGCCATCCTGCTCTCGACGCCAAGCTACTGGCCGACTCTCGACCTTTACGGCTGGCGATCCATCGGCGAGAAGCTCCACGGCCTGGTGCGCGAGAATCGCTGGTCCGACATGACAGACCTGGTGAGCGAGGAGATGGTGGAGGAGCTGATTCCGCGGGCGACCTACGACGGACTCGCCGCCGTCCTACGTGACTTGTACGACGGCCTCGCGGATGCGCTCACCCTCACGATTCCCGAGGATCCGGCCGAGGACGAGGCCGTGGCGCGAATCGTCGCCGATCTGCAGGGCGAGTGACCGAGGTGACGCCCACGGAGGACAGGCCCGCGGAGCCCGGTGTCCTCTCGGGCCTTCGCGTCGTGGAGCTCGGCGACGGCGTATCGGCGCCCTTTTGTGCCCGGCTCTTCGCTGACTACGGTGCCGACGTGATCAAGATCGAGGAGCCCGGGCTGGGCGACCTCTCGCGGCGTTGGCGCCCCTTCCCTGGGGACGAGCCCGACCCCGAGAAGAGCGGCAGCTTCTTCTTTCTCAACGAAGGGAAGCGCTCGCACACCCTGGACCTCGACTCGTCCGAGGGACGCGAACGGGTTCGATCCCTGATCGCCGAGGCCGACCTCTTCATCGAGAACCAGGACCCGGCCCGTATGCGCGCCTGGGGGCTCGATCCGAAGGCCCTCATGGCGCTGAATCCCGACCTCGTCGCGATCTCGATCACGCCCTTCGGTCTGACGGGCCCCTACGCCGGCTGGAAGGGATACGATCTCAACGCCTATCACCTCACAGCCTGCGGCAGTCGCTATTGCGGGCGCCCCGACGCCGCCCCGCTCGAGCCGGGCACCTTCTCCGCCGAGTTCTTTGCTGGATTCGCTGCTGCGACCTGGGGGCTGGCTGCAGCGCTCGGCCGCGACCGCGTGGGCGGTGGACAGCATCTCGATGTCTCCAGCGCCGAGGTCGTCGCCGCCCTCTTCACGGGCGCCCAGAATGTCGGCCCCTATGCCCAGGAAGGTAGCTACGAGAAGCGCAGCGGCGTCGGCATGAGCCTCGGTGCGCCCGCCTCGATCCTCCCCTGCGCGGACGGTCACGTCTGGATCGTCGCGGTCGAGAAGGGCCAATGGCTCGGCTTGCGCAGGGCGATGGGCGATCCGGAGTGGGCCCGCGTCGAGCTCTTCGACGACTTGTTCGAACGCGGGCGCAACCGCGACATCCTGCTCCAGCTCATCGAGGAATGGACCCGCCGACACGACAAGCAACACATCATGGAGGTCTGCCAGGCGAATGGCTGTCCGGCGACCGCCGTCTTCACGATGGAGGACCTGGCCCGCCAGCCCCACCTGCGTGAACGAGGCGCGATCATCGAGCGGGACCATCCGCGACTGGGTCGCGTCACCACCTTCGGAGTACCGATCCGGCTGAGCGACGGGCTGCCCACGGATCGCCCCACCGCGCCGCTGCTGGGGGAGCACGACGCCGAGATCGAGCGGAGTGCGACGGGGTCCTGGCAGACCCCACGTCCCGAGCCACCGAAGCCCATTCGCGCCGCGAGCGATGCGAGCCCCGCCCCCCGAACCGCGGGCATCGGCGAGCGGCTCCCCCTGGCCGGTGTGCGCGTCGTCAATTTCGGCTGGGCCTGGGCGGGACCAGCCGCCGGCCAAACCCTCGGCATCCTCGGCGCCGAGGTCTACAAGATCGAGACGCGCGTCCGCGTCGACATCAATCGGACCCTTCCGCCCTTCGCCGAGGGCATCGCCGATCCCGACCGCAGCCTCCAGAACCATGCCGGTTGGGCGGGCAATCGAAGCGTCCAGCTCGACCTGACGAAGCCCGAGGGACGCGAGCTCGCCCTTCGGCTCATCGCGGTCTCGGACGTCGCCATCGAGAACTTCGGCCCGGGCGTCCTCCAGAAGCTCGATCTCGACTACGAGCGTCTCCTCGAGGCGCGTCCCGATCTCATCCTGGTCTCGATGCCGGGCGCGGGCACGCGAGGGGCGCTGAGCCATCTCCGAACCTACGGCAACAGCCTGGGTGGGATCGCGGGCATCGATGCGCTCACGGGGTATCTCGGAGAGGGCCCGATCTCGATGGAGAACGGCTTCGCCGATCCCTACTCCGGAGTGGCCGCAGCCTTCTCCGCCCTGCTCGCTTTGCAACAGCGGGACCGCACCGGCCGCGGTCAGCACGTCGACTGCTCCCAGCAGGAGACGCTGATGCAGATGGTCGGCCCCCTCTTCATGGACTACGCCCTGAACGGACGCGTGGCGGGCACCATCGGAAACCGGCATCCGCTCGGTGCTGCTGCACCCCACGGCGTCTTTCCCTGCACCGGCGATGACCGCTGGATCGCCATCGCCATCGTCGATGACGTAGAGTGGCAGGCGCTCGCGCGGGTCATGGACGAGCCCGACTGGGCGAGAACCTACCACTCCCTCGAGTGCCGCCTCGAGGGCATCGACGAAATCCACGAGCGCATTGCCGCCTGGACGAGCCCACAGAACGATCGCGAGCTCGCGGAACGTCTGCAGTCGCTCGGCATCGCGGCCACTCCCGTCCTCGACGTCGCCGATCTGCTCCACGACCCCCACTATCGTGCACGCGAGACCTTCATCGAGGTCACGCATCCCCTCGGCTTCACGGAGACGATCTACGGCTCTTACATCAAGCCGAGCCGCACCGTCGCCGACATCCGCCCCGGCCCCACCATCGGCCAGGACAACGATTACGTCTTCCGCGAGATCCTCGGTCTCAGCGAGACCCGCTACCGGCAGCTGGTCGAGGCCGAGGTGATCTACTGATCCGAGGCGCCGCCCGAGGCTCAGGACAAAAAACACGTAGAGAATGCCGAATGTCGCCGTGCGCACGACGGCGAAATCGACTGCAAGAATCTCGTGCATGTAGCGCGAAACCGTGATCTCCGATATCGCGATGCCCAGCTTGAGTAATTCGCTGTGGATTCGCGGAGCACCCCAACCGACGTTCATCTCTGCCATCTGGTTGATAAGCCTTCGAACTTCGACGGAGATGAGGGGGGAGGAAGCGAAGCTTTCGAGTAAGAGCACGCTCCCGACTCTTCCACAGCCAGTAGAGCTTGAAGCCCTTGCGATGCCAGGCTAGACCGTGGCTGGCTTCACCATGGCCAGGCTTTTCCTCCAGCCATTCGAGTAGCGAGATCGCAGAACCCAAAAGACCCGATCGACGGGACGAAGCCTGGGTCGAGGCCCTCGATATGTCACGCTCGAGAGTTGGTGGCGCAGTGCCAAATTTTCGGCGACGAGATCGGCTCGGTCCTTGAGTCTCGCTGCAGTAATGGAGAGAAGCGCGGAGAGCTTGAACGGCATCAGCCGACTAATAGCCTTAGCTCGAATGCGCAGGAAAAATCTGCAGAATCACGTTCGTACCGAATAATGACGATGCACAGCTCGGGATCTCGCTTCTCTCGCCGCCACGCCAACACGGTTGTTGCCGTGCGTGTGAGCGGCCGTCGCGCCAGCTGCATTGATCTCAGCCAGAAAATCCCATAGAATCGTCATATATGAGTCATGATATTCATATATGAACACACTGCAAAAGGCAGTATTCCGCCCGGCTCGAAGAGGGACTCCCGGTGACGCACCCGCGCGAGGACGCGTAGAGATCGACCTTTCCTCGTTCTGAGAGTTCAGGCCTCCCCGCACGACGCAACCACCCAAAAGGGCCAATGCTATGTCCGCTGCTTCGATGGATCCCGTCATCAATGAAATGCCGCGCTTGATCAGCGTCGATGATCACGTAGTCGAACCGGCCGACCTGTGGCAGTCGAGGCTGCCCGAGAAGTACAAGGATGTCGGTCCCCGAATCGTGATCGCGCCCCAAGGCAAGATCACGCTCGTCAACGGGGCGTGGCAGGAACTTCCCGGAAACGGCGACAAGATGGCCGCCTGGTGGCACTATGAAGACCATCGCTACCAGATCAAACAGCTGATCGCGTGTCCCGGGCTCGCTCCCGAAGAGGTGAGTTCCCAAGGCGTGACCTACGAAGACATCGCGCCCGGCTGCTACCAGCCTAAGGCCCGGATCGCCGACATGGACAAGAACCATATCGAGGCCTCGCTCTGTTTCCCGAACTATCCACGCTTTTGCGGTCAGCTCTTTTCTGAACGAAAGGATCTCGAACTCGGAAGACTCTGTGTCGAGGCCTACAACGACTGGATGATCGAAGAATGGTGTGGTGATTCGGAGGGACGTTTGATCCCCCTCTGCATGGTACCGATCTGGGATGTCGACCTCGCCGCGGCGGAGATCCGCCGCAATGCGGCACGCGGCTGTCGTGCTGTCTGCTTCTCCGAGCTCCCGGCATGGCTTGGACGACCTTCCATTGAATCCGGCTATTGGGATCCATTCCTCGAAGCGTGTCAGGAAACGGAAACGGTCGTCGCGATGCATATTGGATCGGGAACCAAGACGGTCGTCCCGGCGGAGGACTCCCCCCAACTGGTGAACGTGAATCTCATCGCGTGCAACAGCATCGCCTCGATGATCAGCTGGCTCTTTTCTGGAAAGCTGATCCAGTTCCCGAAGCTGAAGTTGCTCTATGCCGAGAGCCAGATCGGCTGGATTCCATATTTCATCGAGCGCGCGGACGACACATGGCGAACCCATCAATGGGCGCAGGAAGAGACCCGAATCCCCGAGCCTCCCTCCACATACTATCGGCGCAATGTCTTCAATTGCTTCTTCAAGGACACAGTCGGCATCGACATGATCGATCGCATCGGCGTCGATAACGTGCTCTTCGAAACTGACTATCCCCACCAGGACGGGACCTTCCCCCACTCCAAACGGGTCGCGGAGAATCTCTTCGGACATCTCGATCCCGAGTCGGTCTACAAGATCGCCAGGGGCAACGCGATCAAGCTGCTCGGACTGGAAGCGGAAGCCTGATCCGATGCCCTACGAAATGCTTCTCTTTGAAGAATCGAATCACGTCGCCTTCGTGACGCTAAATCGCCCGGAAGTATTGAATGCGATGGACTCCCGCATGCTCGTCGAACTCGCGGATGTCGGAGAGCGCATCAACCGAACCACGACCCTTCGGGCGGCCGTCTTCACCGGGTCCGGACGCGCCTTCTGTGCGGGCGGCGACCTCAGGGAGACGAGCTTCACGGGGGTCCGGATGGACGTCGGTGCGCTGGATCCCAACGATCAGTGGGCCGCCAAGATCCTCGCAATCAAGAAGCCGACAATCGCCGCGGTCAACGGCGTCGCCGCCGGTGGTGGACTCGCTCTGGCCCTGGCGTGCGATATCCGCCTTGCCTCGGATCGTGCACGTTTCTCTGCGATCTTCGCGCGCATCGGCATGCCGGCGCTCGACGGTGCGGCCTGGCTCCTCACCCGCGCCGTCGGTCACGCTACGGCCCTTGAGCTTCTCTATTGTGC
>JAPYTP010000248.1 GCA_029941885.1 Myxococcota bacterium | reverse complement strand
CCGCAAGAACTGGCGTCTCGTCGTCCCCATGCATCTCGCAGAAAGCCGCGAGCAGGCCTACGAAGACGTCTCCCATGGCATCCTCAAGCTCGTCCGATACTTCGAGAGGCTCGGGGGCGAAGACATGAAGACCATCCGAACCGTCGACGCGGCGATCGAACAATGGACCGAGCGTGGATTCAGCCTGCTCGGCCGCGCGGTCATAGGAACCCCGGACGACGCCGTCGCACGAATCGAGGCACTCGAGAGACAATCCGGAGGGTTCGGAACGATCCTGTTGCTCGCTCACGACTGCGCCGATCCGACGCGAACCCTCGAGAGCTACTCCCTCTTCGCCCGTCACGTGATGTCGCAGATCAACCAGACCAACCGAAACCGGCACCAGAGCCTCGATTGGTTCGAGAGCAACAGCGCAAGGATCGTCGGCGAACTCCGCGATGCGCTCGGCAAGACCGTCGAGGCACACGAGGCAGAACGTCGTGAACGCGGCGAAGGAGTCGCCTGGGGTGACGCGAGAGACCTGTTGGTCGGCAGCGACGACGAAGGGGGGCCAGGAGAAGGGTAGGAAGACCTCGGAACGGGCCCCGGCTCTCAGCGAGGAACGCCCATGGCGTAGACGTTGACGGCCTTTCCGAAGGGGGCGAGGCGCTCCGGGTCATACCCGGACGAGGCCGGGATCTCGGAGCTCCAGAGGATGCTCGCCTCGGGATACGGAAGCAGAGCGCGAACCATCCGCTGATCCGCATCCGCTAGCTCGACGAAGGCTTCGCGGAGTCGTTCCAGGCAGGCGACCCGATAGCGCGAAACCGGCATCCTGGAGTAGTCGCATTCCTGGATCTTCATGTCGAAGCGCCGCGGCCCCAGGGAATAGGCGATCGCGTTGGCGGCGAGTTGTCCGAGGTGGGTTTCGCAGATCTCCTTCAACATCGGGCTCGCACCCGGTGAGATCTCCTTCACGAAATTCGGCCCGCCCAGAGACGCCCGGACATTCCACATGCGAGCGACCCAGGCATAGACCGCGGGTGCACGTTCGCGCATGATCTCAGAAGGGGTCGGATCCTGGCCGAAATGGCGAAACATCGGCCCCATGAAGCCGAAGTCCGCGATGGATGGAGCATCACCCAACAAGTAGGGCCGCTCCGCGAGCATCTCGCTCATGTTGTCCAGCGCCGCAACATACCCCGCTTCGACATGCTTCCGGGTCGATGCCCGAACACCGTCACCCTTCACGAAACCGCGAAGCTGTCGCAACTTCACGATTCTACGGATCAGGAAGCGAGGCAACGGAACGCTCACGACATCCTCCGCGATGATCCGCGAGAGCAGTTCGCGATCCCGCCGATGGCTCCAGCGATAATGCATCGCGGGTCGCCACAACCACTCGTCCGCGTAGTCTTCCATCAGCAGCGCGATGAAACGGACGGTCCGCGTGGGCGGCAGGACGGTCGGGGTCGAATGCTCTCTTTCCAGTTGCAGGATGATCGGGGTCGTATCCGACATCCAACGTCCGTCGGCGCGCTCGACGATCGGCATCTGCAGGGCGCCCACATTCTTGCGAATCTCGCTTTCGTGGGGATAGGGCGAGAGGCTTTGATAGGGGACGCCCTTGTAGCGAAGGTAGGCTTCGAGCTTGCCGGTGTAGTACGAGACCTTGGCCCCGTAGACCTTCATCATCTTGGATCTCCCAGGTGCCGTGGATGTTCCGCTTCGCTCGCACCACGTGTCCCGGGTTCCGCAAGGGCTCACGGCGAGCCGTCTAGAGAAGCGACGCAAGCGACGCGAAAACGTCGTCGCTGCTCCAGCCTCCAGTCTGTACGAAGCTTCGGCCGCGACTGGCGGGATTCACGATATTGATGCAATCCCCCGCAACCTCGAAGATCTGGCCGCTGATATGACGCGCCTGGTTCGAGGCAAGAAAGATCGCGAGCGGTGCCAGGGCATTCGCCGGTTGGAATGCCCCGATCTGCTCTTGCAGTTCTGCGGCCGACAGGCCCGTCGATTGCTGCATGTCCGCGACCGCGCCCCTGCCGAGCCGGGTTTCGGTCAGGCCGGGAGAGAGGGCATTCACCGTAACGCCTGTGCCCTGCAACTCCGCCGCGAGGCTCATCGTGAACGAGATGATGCCCCCCTTGGCCGTCGAATAGGCCACGCTGCGTGGATTCGGAATCCAGGCCCCTCCGGAAGTGATCGTGAGGATCGTTCCGGCCCCGGCCTCGATCATCCGGGGCGCGGCGTGATGAACGAAGTTGTAGGTGCCCTTCAACGTCGTATCGATGACCGCGTCCCAATCCGCCTCGGAAAGATCGACGAGCGGGGCGCGCCTGACAATGGCGGCGTTGGCGATCAGGATGTCGATCGAGCCGAAGGCATCGAAAGCCGCATTCACCGAATTCCTGGCCTGATCGTGGTCGGTCACGTCGGCGAGGCTCGCGATGGCCTTGCCGCCCATCGCTTCGATCTCCTTCACGACCTCGCTGGCGGGTTCGGGGTCGTCCCCCTCCCCCTGCAGGCTGCCCCCAAGATCGTTCACGACGACCCGCGCGCCTTCGCGGGCGAACGCGAGCGCGTATTCTCGACCGATGCCACGCCCTGCGCCCGTGATCAGGGCGACCTTGTCCGAAAGTCTCTGTTTGGCTCGACTCATGTGCGGACCTCCAATCCGTTCGAATCCTAGCGTGACTCACCCGATGAGAATCCGCGCCCGGGAACACCTCTCGCGCGCAGAAACGGGCTTCACGAGCCCAGCGATCCGGGATGCTGAAACTATTCCAGCATACACGGAATCGCGTTCGACCCCTCGGACTCAATACCCTTCGATTCGGCCACACAAGATCGGTGCGCACTCCCTGGCTTCGGGCGATCCAGATCGCGGAACCTTCGTCTCTTATTTTCTGGGGGCGATCGTTCCCCTCGCAGCCCTAGGCTTCATGATCGGTCGCTATACGACCTTGAATGTCGGCGTACTCAACGAAAACCTGGGCTACGCCCCGCTGCAACCGATCCACCTGTTGGGTCTTTTCTTCGGTATTTCCGGGTTGTCGCTCGCATGCTTCTTCCTGCTGCGACAACTCGTCAAGCATTCCATTGAAGAGAATCGTCGACTCGCCCACTTCGACCCGCTGACCGGTCTGCCCAACCGCCGTCTGTTCCAGGATTGTGTGGAGCAGGTGCTCATCCAATCCAAGCGAGACGGCACGCCCTTGGCCGCCTTTTTTCTGGATCTCGACGTCTTCAAGCGGGTGAACGACACACTCGGCCACACTGCCGGTAACGAATTGCTTTCGGAAGTGGCCAGGCGGTTGGTGGGCATCGTACGTCTCAGTGATTCGGTTGCTCGCGTCGACGGCGGAAACGCGCAGATTGGCGTCGCCCGCCTCGGAGGCGACGAATTCACGCTCCTGCTCACCGGAATCTCGGAACCACTCGACGCGGAACGCGTCGCGCATCGCGTGCTCGAGGCTCTGCGAGCCCCGTTCCAGGTGGCTGACCACGAACTGATCGTGACGGCAAGCCTCAGGATCGCGGTCTACCCCTTCGACGGCGAGAACGTCGACACACTGCTCAAGAATGCGGACACGGCCATGTATTGCGCCAAGGGACGCGGGCGAAACAATTTTCAGTGCTTCTCGGCCTCGATGAACGACGCGTCCATCAGGAAACTCGAACTGGAAGAACGCCTGCAATCAGGCTCGGAAATGGCAGGCCCAGGGTCTCGGGGATATCCGCATGGCCGTCAATATCTCCGGCGCTTTCCGATTTCTCGTGTGAAGATCGACCGCTCCTTCGTCGAGGGAATCCCAGAGGATCTCGGCGACATGGCTTTCTGCGGAGCGATCATATCGATGGCGCAACATCTCATGATGTCCGTCGTTGGCGAAGGCGTGGAAACCGAGCAGCAGGCGCTTCGTGAAATGGGTTGTAAGGAGCTACAGGGATTCCTGTTCAGCCCCGCCGTGCCCACGAGAGAATTCCTTCGATTCCTCGAGCCGGGAAAGCCTGAGTAGTCGAAGCAACCTTATTCTCTGGCCGCACACCTCCCCTCCCTCTCACGCACTGCACCGAATTCATTCCAGGTGGACGCCTGACAGTCTCTGGTTGTATGATCGGGAGGATCTCGCGCGGCGACGCGCCGCGCCCATTTCCTCGATCGCAAGGGGGCAGACATGGCCGATTTCGACGTTGTGATCCGCGACGGAATGATCTTCGATGGAACGGGTGGACCCCGCTATCGCGCGGACCTCGGAATCAAGGACGGGATCATCACGGAGATCGGCCGCATCCCGGCCTCGCGTGGTGGGCGCCAGATCGATGCCCAAGGGCTCAATGTGGCGCCGGGCTTCGTCGACACCCATACCCACTACGACGCACAGCTTTTCTGGGACCCCTACTGCTCCTTGTCCGGTTGGCATGGCGTGACGAGCGTGGTGATCGGAAACTGTGGGTTTGGATTCGCCCCCGTCGCTCCGGAATTCCGCGAGCGAGCGATGCAGACGATGACCCGGGTCGAAGCGATCCCCTACGCCGCGATGAAGGCAGGGCTGCCCTGGGATTGGGAAACCTTCCCCGAGTTCCTCGACAGTGTCGACCGGACCAACAAGGCGGTGAACCTGGTTCCCTGTGTTCCGATCGCTCCGATCATGATCGCGGCCATGGGTTTCGACCGCGCGAGAACGGGCGTGCTGCCCACCGACGAAGAACATGAGAAGATGAAGGACCTGCTGCGCGAGGCGATGGACGCGGGCGGAATCGGCTGGTCGGCGCAGGTGCTCCCGCCCGATGGACCGGCCGCGGTTCAACGTGACTTCGACGGGGGGCCGATGGTCACCGACGTCATGCATATCGAAACCGCCGAGGCGCTCGCCGAGGTCATCGTCGAGCGCAACGACGGAAGCATCCAGCTCACCGTCGGCCTCGGGGATGGCGGTCCGGTCTCGACCTTCGAGTTCTACGAACGCCTGGCCGAAATGACCGGCCGTACGGTGATCTTCAACGTGGTCCAGGGCAACTCGAGCAATCCGGACCAGCACTCCCACTCGATGCAATGGCTGGCGGATTGTCGGGCGCGCGGCCTCAAGATCGTCGGTCAGAGTTTGACGACTCGCGCGGGTTTCACTTTCGGCCTCGACGAATGGAACCTCTACGACGAAAACGAAGCTTGGTTGGACGTCACGATGGGCAGCGTCGAGGAGCGGCTCGAGAAAATGGCGGACCCGGAACGACGCGCGGCGCTGCGCGACTTCGTGCCGATCGCCTCCACGATCCCGGTCGAAGGGGTGATGATCTCCGAGGTCCGTGCGGCGAAACTCAAGCAATACGAGGGCCTCACCTGTGGCGAGGCAGCGAACAAGATGGGGGTGCCGAGTGCGGTGGACGCGATGCTCGACATCGCGGTTCTCGACCGTCTTCAGACGACCTTCTACGGCGAGTCCTTGAACAACGACCTCGGCGTCCTGCGCGATATCGTGGCCGATCCGCACCTGATGCCCGGCGTATCCGATGGCGGCGCACACACGAAATTCATCACCGTGGGACGCTACCCGACCGAGTTCCTGGCCGAGCTCGTGCGCGACAACGAGATGTGTTCACTCGAGCATGCTCACTACCGCCTGTCCGCCCTGCCCGCACGAACTGTGGGGCTCAAGGATCGGGGGACCCTCGAAGAGGGCAAAGCAGCGGATATCGTCGTCTACGATCTAGAGGGGCTTGCCGTTGGGCCGTTGGACGTCGCCTTCGACTTCCCCGGCGAAGAGTGGAGACGCGTCCAGCGAGCCATCGGGTATCGCTTCATTCTCGTTAACGGGGACGTCACCATCGAAGACGACAAGGAGACGCACACCTACTCGGGTCGACTGCTTCGCAACTAGTCGACGGTCAGACTGCCTTCGACACGCGAGGTCCAAGATGTCACAGCCCTGCTCCCTTCCCCAGGATGCGCTCGTCGTCGACGCGGACGGCCACGTGCTCGAACCCGCCGACACCTGGGAACGCTATCTCGAACCCGAGCTGCGCGACCGTGCGATCCGAATCGCGCGCGACGACGATGGGCTGGAGGTTCTACTCGTCGATGGCAAACCCCTCGAGATGCTACGCGGACTGCTCGGCAGCCTTGGAGGGATCGGTATGTCGGATGAGATCCTGCTCGAACCCGGACGTTGCAGCTATGCGGAGGGCTCCCCCGTAGGCGGTTTCGACCCCAAGGCCCGGCTGGCCGTGATGGATGACGAGCAGATCGACGTCTCGCTGATCTATCCGACGATCGGCCTGTGCTGGGAGGACGCCGTCCGCGACGCGACTCTCGCGACGGCCTACACCCGCGCCTATAACCGCTGGGTCGTCGACTTCTGTTCGGAATCCGGAGGCCGCCTTCAACCGATCGCTCATATTTCACTCCTCGACGCGGATCTGGCTGTGGCCGAAGTCGAGCGAGCAAGGCGGGATGGCTGCGTGGGCATCTATCTGTCCACCGACCCGCCTTCCCGTGGCGGGCGGCTGCTCTACGACCCCGTCTTCGACCGCTTCTGGGCGGCAGCCCAGGATCTCGCCATGCCCATCGGATTGCATGTCATCGTTCGCGAGCAGTCGGCCTTCTCGGCCTGGACCCGCGGGCTCTCGGACGATCCCTCGCGACTCTTCTTCCACGCCTTCCTGGCGATCGACGTGATGGCCGCCTTCACCCAGATGATGGCGTCCGGCCTCTTCGAACGATTCCCCCGTCTGCAATGTGCCGTGCTCGAAGCCGGGTCGAATTGGATCTCGGCCTGGCTCGATCGCCTCGACCACA
>JAPYTP010000247.1:1489-6833 GCA_029941885.1 Myxococcota bacterium | reverse complement strand
GAAGCGGGCAGACCCGGCAACCCCCTGCTCAAGGCCATCGGAAGGCTGCCACGGCGGCTCGGCTACGATCTCGGCCACTAGTCCGATCGATCGCCCACGCCGATCGGGCGTACGCCGAAGAAGTGCATGAGATCTGCGGATGGGTCTGCCTAGGAGAGAAGGCGCTCGTTCTTCGGGTCGTAGAGCGCCGGTCCGACCACCTGCGCGGCGCGGCGGTCACCGAGAATCTTGATTTCGAGTTCGCTGCCGGGTTCGGCAAATTCGGTCGGGAGGTAGGCCAGCGCGATCGACTTCTCGACCGTGTGTCCGTACCCCCCGGCCGCGACATAACCGATCGATTCGTCACCGGCGAGCACGGGTTCGTAGCCGTGCGGATCGGCGTCCGTCGCGTCGACGACGAGACAGGCGAGCGAGCGCTCGATCCCCTGATCCCGCTGACGCAGCAGGGCGTCCCGTCCGATGAAGTCACCCTTGTCGAAGGCGATGAAGCGATCCATCCCGGCCTCGAGAGGCGTCCAGTCCGCCGACATGTCGACGCCCCAAAGGCGATAGGCCTTCTCGAGTCGCATCGAGTCCAGTGCTCGATAGCCCCAGTCCACGATTTCGAATTCCGCTCCTGCCTCCATCACCCGATCGTAGAGATAGCGCTGGTACTCGATGGGATGATGCAGCTCGTACCCGAGTTCGCCGACATACGAGAGTCGGAGCGCCCGGACCGGTGCCATGCCCACGTGAAGGTCGTGGCAGCGAAAGAATCGAAAGCCCTTCCGCGAGCAGTCGAGATCGGTGAGCGATTGAAGGACTTCGCGTGATCGTGGGCCGGCCAGGGTCAGAACGCCGTAGCGACTGGTGACGTTGTCGAGTCGGACACTCTCGTCGTCAGGAAGGTGGCTCGCAATCCAGGCGTAGTCGTGACCTTCGGTCGCGGCGGCGGAGACGACGTAGAAATGATTCTCTCCGAGGCGAGTCACCGTGACGTCGCACTCGATCCCGCCGCGCGCGGTGCACATCTGGGTCAGGGAGATGCGCCCCACGCTTTTCGGGAGCTTGTTGGCACAGAGCCGGTCGAGAAATTTTTCTGCACCGGGGCCCGAAACCTCGTATTTCGCGAAGCTGGTCTGATCGAGCACCCCGACCCTCGATCGAACCGCCTTGCACTCCTCGCCCACCGCCTCGTGCCAGTTTGCGCGTCGGAACGAGTACTCGTCTCGCGCGGGGCCGTTGCGGGCGAACCAGAGCGGGCGCTCCCAGCCGAAGCGAGCGCCGAAGACGCCGCCCTTCGCGAGCAGCGGCTCGTAGAGGGGGGTGGTCTTGAGCGGCCGGCCCGCCGGTCGCTCCTCCTCGGGGTAGTGGATCGCGTATTCATGGGCGTAGACTTCGCATGCCCGGTCCGCGACATACTTCGTCGAGTTGGCATATTTGTCGAAGCGCCGAACGTCGACCTCCCACATGTTGTCTCCGGGCTGACCGTGGACGATCCACTCGGCGGCGTTCTTTCCCGCTCCACCGCTGAAGACGATGCCGAAGATGCTGAAACCGGCGAGCACGTGAAAATCCTTGAGCCCCGGCACCGGTCCCATCAGGCAGAGGCCGTCAGGCGTATAGCCATCGGGCCCATTGATGACGTCCTTGATGCCGGCATTTGCGAATGCCGGGACCCGTTCGGCCACGGCGGTCAGCACGTCCTCGAGTCGGTCGAGGTCAGCGGGGAGCAGGCTGCTGTGGAAGTTGTCGGGAATTCCATCGAGCGCCCAGGGCACCGTGTCTCGCTCGAAGGGCCCGACGAGAAGCGCTCCTCCCTCGGAGCGAACGTAATAGGAGGCCCTCGGATCTCTCAATATCGGCAATTCGGTGTCGAGGGCTTTGACTTCGTCCACCTGCTCCGTGATCAGGTAGTGGTGCTCGATCGGTACGATTGGAAGTTCCACACCAACGAGTCGGCCGATTTCTCTCGCCCACTGCCCGGCTGCATTGACCACGATTTCAGCGTGGATGGGTCCTTCCGAAGTCTCGACTCGCCATCCGTTCTCCTCGCGCTCGATCGCGGTCACGCCCGTGTGTCGCAGGATCCGTGCGCCCCTCGCGACCGCACCCTTCGCGAGTGCGTGGGTCAGGCCGGTCGGATCGATGTACCCGTCGCTCGGGAGGTAGGCGGCAGCGAGAATTCCCTCGGTATTGAGCAGCGGGAACAGCTCGAGCGCGCGCTCGGGGGAGATGATTTCGAAGGGGATCCCGAGCTGATCCGCGATTCCCTTGCGGTGTTCGAACTCGTCGAGGCGATCCTGTGAGTCGGCGAGCCGGATGCTCCCGCAGCGATGGAGGTCGACGGCCTGTCCCGTCTCGGCCTCGAGCGTCTCGTAGAGGTCGACGGACTCCCGCAGCAGCTTCATCATGTTGTAGCTCGGGTTGAAGTGGGTGCAGAGGCCGGCTGCGTGCCAGGTGGAGCCGCTCGTGAGCTTGTCCTTCTCGACGAGCATGACGTCGGTCCATCCGAGCTTCGTCAGGTGGTAGAGCAGGCTGCAACCAGCCACGCCTCCGCCAATGATGACGACTTTTGCATTCTGCGACATTGCTCGAATTCTCCGGTGCTTGGGCGGAGTCGTTCGATTCCGCCGATTATTCGCGAATCCCCGTCAGGGCGTCGCTACGGGGGGGGTCTCACGTCGGGCGTGAATTTCGCCCTCCGCGTCCATCTCACGCGCATACTTGTGCCCGGACCGCACGCAATCCGCGATCATTCCCGGTGCGAGGCAATCCCCGATGCGGGTGATGTCGATTCGATCTTCGAGCTCGTGGTACAGCTGATCGCAAGCCGTTCGTGAGGTCACCATGACTATGTGGGCCGCCTCGAGCGAGCGCGTGTCTCCAGTGAACGTGCACGCGAGGATGGACTCTTTCTCTTCCATCGCCACCAGAAGCGAATTCGTTTCGATTCGAACGCCGAGGCCCATCAGGCGCGTGTGGATCCGGTTGCGCTCGACCGTATTGATCGTCCACGCAGAGGCCACCGTCTCGGGCGTCACGAGCGTGACGTCGCATCCCGCGCGAGCGAGCTTTTCCGCGACGACCCCGCCCATGTAGTCGTGGTCGTCATCAAAGATCAGGACCGGCCCGTCCGGCACGGCTCCATCGATGATGTCGTCCGGCGTCAGGATCGAGGCAGATTCCCAGCCCGCGATCGGTTCGGAGTGACGCCGTCCGACGCCGTCCCGCCTCCACTTGGAACCCGTCGCCAGAACGACCCGATCGGCATCGAACTCGAGGATCTGATCGACTTCGATCTCGCTCTCCAGGTAGACTTCGACGTTGTCGAGCTTCTCGATCTGACCGACGCGCCAGTCTCGCACGCGCGACCACTCGGCAAGGCCGGGAAGGCCGGCCTCCCGAGTGACCCGGCCGCCCAGTTCGCGTGTTCGTTCGGCCAGGCTGACGGCGTATCCACGCTTTCCCAACGCCATCGCGGCTTCGAGTCCAGCGGGACCGGCGCCGATGACGAGAATCGATTTCTCGGAAGCCGCCTTCGGAATGAACTCCGGATGCCAACCGCGTCGCCATTCCTCGCCCATCGCGGGGTTCTGGGTGCAGCGTATCTGAACGCCCTGGAAGTCGGATGCATAACAAAGGTTGCAGCCGATGCATTCTCGAATGTCGTCGACCCGGTCCTCCCTGATCTTGTTGGGGAGGAAGGGGTCTGCGATCGAGGGGCGGGCGGCGCCGACGAGATCGAGGATCCCCTCCTTGACCTGGCGAAGCATCGTGTCCGGGGAGGTGAATCGACCGACGCCGACGACCGGCCGCTGAGTGACCTCTCTCACCCAGGAGACGTAGCTCTCGAGGGCGGCCTCCTTGACGAACCGGGACGTCCCCATCTCGTAGGTGTAGTCGTGAACGCTGAGATCCCACAGGTCCGGGAGATCCTTCAGGTGTTCGACGATTTCCCGCTTCTCATCCGCCTCCGGGGCTCCGTCTGGCCCTCCCGAGCTCACCGAAAGGCGGATGGCGATGCCACAGGTGTCCCCGATCGCCTCCTTCGTTTCCTCGAGGATCTCGCGAACGATCCGGACTCGATTTTCCAGGGATCCGCCGTACTCGTCGCTTCGCTTGTTGTTCGGCGCAAGAAACTGGGCGAGCAGATAGTTGTGGCAGGCGTAGACGTAGACGATGTCGAACCCCGCCCGTTGCGCGCGCCTGGCGGCATCCACATGCCAGCGGCGATATTCACGAATGTCACGCTTGTCCATGGCCCGGCTCTGGGCGGGAAGCACGCCCGCCGCGGGGCGAGAGAGCGCGCCGATGCTTCCGTCGTGGGTCGAGAGATTCGCGCTCGTACTCCCGCCGTGCCAGAGCTCGACACCGGCCAGCGCGCCATGGCGGTGGACCTTGTCGACCATCAACGCGTGGGCGCGAACGTCCTCTTCATCCCACATCGAGGCGGTCGTCAGCGGCTGCTCGTCCGAGCTCGGGTGGATAGAGCAATACTCGGTGCAGACCACCCCCCAGCCGCCCTCGGCCTTGGTCTCCCGCATGGCCGCAAGACTCTTGGGCAGGCGATATCCCATCCCGGTGCAATGCGGCACCTGGTAGAAGCGATTCGGCGCCGTCACGGGCCCGATCTGTACGGGTTCGAAAAGTAGGTCGTAGCGGTGTTCGGCGGTCATCTGGTTTTCCACACTGACTGCGGCGTTCGACCCGCAATGGGCTGGGTTGTAGAACGCGGCCGGTGAGAGATCTACCATGAATCTCGGTTCGAGTGCAATCGGGTCCTGTCAAGAGACGCATCGGCGCGGCAACGGAGTCGATCCGAGGGGCCCCAGAAAGCACGACAGGATGTCGCTGCGAGGATCGCGACCGGCCGGAGGCCTCTCACTGGGTGATGTCGACGATTCATTTAACAGTGAGTGGTTAACACTTGGGTCCTGTGAGATAGGACAGCTTTCGAGAGAATGTCTCTCGTGTGCGAGCAGGCCACCCAGGGGGCTGCGCAGGCCAGTGCTCGAAAGTCGGTGTTGCCCGCGTGCGTCTTCGCGATCCCTTGAATTCCGCTGCGATGCCCTGACACAAGGACGTCACATGAGACGCTTGAGGCCAGTGTTCTAGGCACAACAAGGTGGACGTATTATGAGGAAGTGGCAGGTCGGAGTCAGTGTGTTCTTGTCGGTGTCGCTTGCGACGCTTGCGTATGCAAATGCGGCACCGATGCGCATTGCGGATGTTCGGTTCACGGATCTCGGTGATCCCACGCAGATCGAGATCGTGGGAACCCAGTTCGACCAGGGAGGCGCGGTCGAAGTCACGGTGGACGGGCTCCCGGTGAGCGTGATCGACTCGACCGCGACCGCGACCG
>JAPYTP010000247.1:0-1389 GCA_029941885.1 Myxococcota bacterium | reverse complement strand
CGACCGCGACCGCGACCGAGGCGGAACTTTCGGGTGGCATCACGAACGGTGGCCACGCGATCGCCGTCAGTACGGGCGACGGCGCCAAGCAGAATGCCGAACACACCCTGACGGTCAGTGCACTCGAAAGCATGAGTGTCAGTTGCGTCGACTGGTTCATCACCGCGGGGCACGGCGAGCACATCCACAACGAGCTTCACGTCGAAGACGAATTCGGAATGGCCGTACTGGGAGCCGATGTCGTCTACACCACGGCCTACCGAACGTTCGATGAGCGCGCCGCCGGCGTACCGCCAATGGTATTTCAGACCAACCTCACCTCGACCACGAACACCGCGGGGCATAATCGCGGAGGGGGCAGCAGCGATCCTTCGGGATCCGGGGTCACCGGTTGGTTCTGCTGTATCGGGGCCGGGAAATTCGACGCGGGTGGCGAGGTTCCGGACTTGCGGAGCTGTCCGACGGGCGAGTACAGCTACGAGATCCTCTCGGTCGATTCGCCCGAAGGAACGCCCCTGGTCTGGGACGGAGAGACCCCGGGTCCGGTCAGCATCGTCTTCACGTACTAGCCGGGTCCCCACGCAGGGGACTGGCGAGCGCGTGGGGTCGGGGGGCGTCGAATCGGCGGCAGATTGGACGGCGTCGCTATCCGCGGCGGGTGCCCACAGAGTGCGGCTTTGTCATCAGCGTCACGACGACGCCCGCCAGCAGCGAGAACAGGAAGGACGGCAGGAGTTCTTCGGCTTTTGAAAGGAGCGGTCCCCATTCGGGGATGAGTGGGACCGCGAATTTGAAGATCGGAATGCACAGCGCGCCGGTCACCATCGAGGCCAGGGCGCCTCGCGCGTGATAGCGCGGCCAAGAGAGCGAGAGGATGAGCGCCGGACAGAACGTCGCGGCAATGCCGGACCAGCCGAAAATCGCGTACCAGAAGATGGTGCGGTCCGGACTCACTACAGAGACGGCGAGGGCGACACAGAGCGCGGCCGCGGCGAGCGCGAACGTCACGCGTCGAGAGAGTCCGGTAAGCGGTCGGTCGAGCAGGTCGGGCCGCCACAGCTGCTGGTAGACGTCACGTGTCAGTGCGCTGGACGCCACCAGCAGCAACGAGTCGATGGTCGACATGCTGGCGGCGAGTACCGCCGCCACGTAGAGGCCCGCGACCAGCGGTGGAAAGACGGTTGCCACCAGTTCTGGCAGCACGCGTTCGCCATCGGCGCCCAGTACGCTCGCGAAGTCGCCTCCGGCTCCCACGAGCAGCGCGTGACCGAGCATGCCTGCCCCGACCGCGCAGCTATCGGTGATGATGGTACATGCGATCGCCACCCAGCGGCCCGCTCGGATCACGTTCTCGTCCGCGATCGAGATGAAGCGAACGAAGACCTGGGG
>JAPYTP010000246.1 GCA_029941885.1 Myxococcota bacterium | reverse complement strand
GGCCTCGGATCTTCCCTTGAACTCGAAAACCATGAAGAGGAACGTATTGGCGATGGCGAGCAGGATGAGTGCTGCAATTGTGAGAGCCAGGGCGCGGTCAATGCTGTTGGCGACGCCATGGTAGAGACGCTGATTGCAACGTCCGCAGTGGGCCGACTCGCCGGGCCCGACAGCGGGCGCGCCCTGGAGTAACCCGCATCCCTCGCACTCAATCTGGCCCGTTGCCGTTGCCATGACGGGCCAGTCTACAGCGAAGAGAAGCGAATTGGGCCTTGGGTCAACGAATCTTGGGTCGGTCGGCCATGCGGCCCTGTCATCCCAGCCCAGCTCGACTCGAGGGCTCGATCTTGGAGGGTGGGCGGCTCGAAGAATCCGCCCGTGACGGGGCTTCCCGTAGACAGTTGACATAACCCCCATACGCGGACGTTGTGCCAGAACCCAGTTCGAACGTCCTACAACTCACCGAGCTCGAGTGCAATCTGGCTCGCATCGATGTCGCATCGACCGGGAGAGCAAGAATTACATATCCGGCGATGACGATGCCAAGCATCTTCGCAGTCCTTTTCATGTTGTTTCCTGTCCGGAAACTGTCGAAATGAGCATTTCCCGGCGGAAATCCAGTCATAGGACACTCGCGATTGTAACGGAGCCGGCTAGTCGATATCCGAGCTCGGTAGCGGCGCAACGAAGCCGTGGTGTGCGAGTAGTCGCCAGCACACGAGAATCCCAACACCGATGGGAATCTGAACGATCATGTAGGCGAGCAGCGGGACGATCGCGACGAAGTCGACGACCTGGGTAAGCAGCACGATCCCGAGCATCGTATTCTTGACCACGAGCTCGAGTGCAATTGTTGCGCCATCGCGAGCGGAAATCCCCAAGATACCGGGAACGAGCGTACCCACGAGAACGGCCGACAGCGTGTACAGCGCGACGGGTGCGACACTCTGAGAAAACTCCTCGGTGGGCGGGCTGGGCTGATCAAAACCGTCGATACCGACGACGACAAGGATCACAAGGACGCTGATTCGGGATAATGCGGGCTCCCAGCGACGCGCGTCCGGGCGCCTCAGGAGCAGCGACATACCCAGGAAGATGGGGAATACCGTCAGCATACCGAGTTGAAATGCCGTCGCGAAAACGGGCATCTCGACAGATTGGACGGCCCCATCACCGCCCGCAAGCGCAAAACGCACGAGAAGCGGGAGCGTAAACAACGTGGCGAGCGTGGCGGTCGCAGTCAGCGTAATCGACAACGCCGTGTTGGCCCGTGCGAAATGCACGAACAAGTTCGAGAAGAGTCCTCCCGGACAAGCCGCCAAAACGACCAAGCCGGCGGTGAGGAGCGGGGGGAGTGCAAAGGCGCGCGCGATTGCGATTCCGACGAGCGGTAAAGCAACGAGCTGGAGTAGCGTCCCGACAATCGTCGCTCGCGGCGTGCTCATGACGCGTCTAAAATCGTCCGGCCCAAGCGTTAGTCCCATCGCAAACATCATGCTGAACATCGCGACAGGCGCGACGACGTCGATCAAGTCAACCTGCAAGGGGATCCTTTTTCGAGTGCGGAGTTGACGCCGGCCTGCGTATACACCCCGTGTGTCTTGGGCGAGTTCATTATGCGGCTTCCGAGGTCAGCGGCTGAATTCCAAATTTCTCCCTGACCTCATCGACGGACAGCTCGACGTAGTCCCACAAATTCCAGTTATCTCCAAGATCGACATTCATTGCGGCGCCCCGTTGAAGCCCACGAAGCCAATCCATCGCGAGGCTTCCCTGTCCAATGCGTCCCCGAAGAACCGGCATCGGAAACGGCGCCAGATTGATGCCCGCCGTGTGGATGATATTTGCAAACAGAGTCGTGAAAAAGTCTTCGTCGCCTTTGCAAAATCCGGCCTGAAAAGCGGCGTTCTTGATTTCTCCTTCGGGCGTCGTGTCATACCCACCGAGCACGTGCGCGAAATCGTGATAGACCGCGCCGATTGGAAATCCGCCTATTTCACCTGCAAACGGGATTCTTTCACTTCGGCAGTGATCAAAGAAGGCATGCCCGAGCGTGCCTTCTGGCAGGTCACTTAGAGCACGAAAGCGCGCGGCGAGGTCGTGATCCTCGCGAACGACCCCTCTAAAACGAAGGATCGCTTTGACGACTGGCAGAACCCCTCCCAATATCTGCTTGCTGTTACGGAAGTAGGTACGCACGTGGGATCGGCGCGCAAAGGCAAGCCGAAATCTAAGAAGATTGTGGTCCGCGAGATGCCCAATGACCTTGACCGCGGGTTCGTCCACTTTCAGCGCCGCAGCGAACACCCTCAACAGGTCCATCTGTTCTTGACTCGGCGGCCCGTCAGCGAGGCTCAAGGCAACCATCAAACGGATGAGTTGTCTCGCCTGCGCAGAATCCTCGCAGTGCCCCGCCAACTCTTCTCCGGAGATCGGCGGAAGATCGTATAGCTCGAGATCAGTCTCGAGAACCAAACGCTGCATTGCGTCCAGCATCGCTCTCTGCGGCTGAGCCAGTCCATTCGTCCCCGCACGAGCGATCATCGTCATCGCGCGCAGTTCGAACGGCGCCAACTCCAGTCCGGTTTTGAGAAGATCCATCTACCACCTCCAGCCCACTTCGTGCGGATTACCAACCGCTTGCGCAGCGAAGGTGGACGAACTCTCTTGTTCGTTTGACAAAATATGGATTACGGACCAAATTTGTCAAGTGACTAGGAATGTAAGACTTCGCCCCCTTTCTCATCGAAGGCCGATCGGGCCGCAGAGATATCGCCAATGGCGGCTTCTTCCGTTGACAAGACCGTTTCGTCCGATCAATCTCTGAACTTGTCATTCGACATATTCAGGAGGCATTTGCCCTTATCGCGTCGAGCCACCATCCAGTTGCAACGACCACTCAGTCGAACCCCCAACACGCAGCGGTACCACCAGAAGGAGTTCTAAATGGCCCTCACTCGATATGTCCAGAATCCGCAGTTCGAGGAGTACAGCGAGCGTTTCAAAGAGCACTTCTCAATGGAGCGAAGGGACGGAATCCTTCTCCTCACCATGCACACCCATGGCGGCGAAGCCCAATGGGGATGGGAGCTCCACCGCGCCATCGGGCAAGCCTTCCGAACGATCGGATCGGACCCCGAAAATGAAGTCATGATCCTGACATCGGCCGGCGATCACTGGATTGCCAGCGCCGACGGTACGAGTTTCGAAGGCGAAGAAGAGGATCCAGCTTTCTGTAGCTACGAGTACATGTACACGGACGGTCGCCGGATGCTGAACAGCCTCGTAAACGAAGTCGAAATACCCACAGTTGGCGCCATCCCAGGCCCCGGCTTCCATCTCGAACTGCCGTTGATGTGCGATCTCACCATTTGCTCGGACACAGCGATTCTGGGCGATATGCATTTCGAACGCGATTGGGTTCCCGGCGACGGAATTCACAGCGCCTTCATCGAGTTGCTCGGCGTCAAGCGAGCGGCCTGGGTCCTGTTGATGAACGAACAAATCGATGCAGCCAAAGCGCTCGAATATGGCCTCGTGAATGAGGTATTGAAGCCAGGCGACCTATTGGACCGTGCCTGGCAGATCGCGGAACACCTCGCCTCGAAAAAGCGGATCACGCGGCGCATGGCCGTCCAGGTCATCCGCAGGTCGTGGAAGAAACGAATCGTCGACGACCTCGACGCGGGCTGGACTGCAGAAATGTACGCGTATCTCGCTGACCAGCCGCAACATCCGCGTGATCGAAGCTGAACGACGCCCTCCAACGACGATTCACACCCACCGATATTCAGCCCGAAGTCCCGCTCAGGCAGAACCGGAGACAACATGATTCCCGCCAATGAAACTTTCGACGGAACATGGCCCTACGCACCCCATTTTTTCTCAGGGCGCGGATTTCAGCAACACTTTGTCGACGAGGGCCTTCGCGACACGAGGGAAACCTTTGTTTGCATTCACGGAGAGCCAACCTGGGGATATCTCTATCGGAACTTCATCCCGACGCTCTCCAAACTTGGGCGGGTCATCGTGCCCGATCACATGGGTTTCGGAAAGAGCGAGACGCCTCAGGATCGGGGCTATACCCCCGCCGAGCACTACGAAAATCTCGAGAGTTTGCTGCTCGACCTCGATCTCCAAGACGTCACACTCATTCTCCAAGATTGGGGTGGACCCATCGGCTCTCAGTTTGCCTATCGCAACCCGGGCCGCGTGAAACGCCTCGTCATCATGAACACCATTGCGGGTGGCCGTCCTCCTCCCGACGTTCAGACAGTCATCGATTTTCCGTGGTTCAAATTTGTATCGAGCGAAGCCTACGAGCCTGTCATCACAAATTTGTCGCACACGATCCTCTCGGTACTGAAGGCTGCCGGTTTCGAACATACCGACCACATCGATGAGAACTGGATCCGGGCCTTCGGCTCGCCTTTTCCGACGCCCGAAGAATGCCTCGGGGCGCTGCGATTCCCGCAATTTCTCGGCAAACCGGAAATGATGAAGTTCATGATGGATGGCCAGATGATGCCCGGCGCGATGGAAGCCGTCAAAGCCAAGCCAGCCATGATGGTGACCGGGGCTGAAGACCGAGCCCTCCCCTGCGAATTCGCCGTGGGATGTTTCCGCGACATGTGGCCTGCCGCGCCGGTCACGATCCTCCCCGGCGTCGGGCACTTCATCCAGGAAGACGCTCCCGAGATCGCGACAGCCTTGATCTCTCAATTTGTCCAGATGACCTAGCAACGGTCCGGGAAATTGCAGGAGGCCAGTCAAGCATGAATCGCGTCACAAATGAGTGAACGAGGCAAGGCGTCTTAATCGCGCTGGTGTTGCTAAATATTGGTCGGCTGACTAGGTTTTTGGCGTGACAAGAATCCCAACAAAGACAATGACCAAGCCTAAAGTCAAGTCCAAGTCCAAGGCTCAGATCAAGGCGACGGCGAAAACCCGCCCCGCCAAATCTACAGCCTCACGCGGTGAGGCCACTCGAGAACGCATTCTCGTGGCGGCCATCGAGGCTTTCGCGGAAAAGGGATACGAAGCGGCCAGTACGCGCGACATCGCGTACCGAGCCGAAACCGACCAGGGACTGCTCACCTATCACTACCCAAGCAAGGACGATCTCTGGCGGGCTGCCGCGGACCGTACCTTCGGGAGCTTCGACAAAAGAATGGACGAGCTTCTCATCGAGCTGGACCATGCCGATCCTAAAGCACGCGCCCGCGAGTTCATTCGCGAGTTCGTACGATTCTCTGCCGCCAACCCCGAATTCTTCCGCTTCATGGTCGACGAGGGCAATCTCCTGGATGATCGAACGAAATGGCTGGTCGACACGTACTTGAAGAAACGCTTCATCACGATGAAAGAGCGCGGCATCATCCGTGCAGCGGGCTACGAGGACTCGCAGGCGCCGCACGTCTTCTACGCCTTGATCGGAGCCGTTCAGCTTATCTTCGCGGTGGCTCCGAACTGCAAGCGACTAACCGGACTCGATCCCAGGAAACCCAAAGCCATCGAGGCCCACGCCGAACTCGTCGCAAACCTGATCGTGCCCTAGCCCTTTCGAGCCGTGCGCGAGCCCGCGGTGCCGGGTCATCTGATACAGCTGAAAATTCTGAGAGAACGTTTCGCCCGCACTACTGAACTTCAAGCATGAACGCCTTGAGCGCCGCGATATGCTCCTGAGGCTTCGTGAAGCCCGGGTCCTTCTCGCCGAACATCATCGAACTCGTCGACATGGTCCGCATCGAGAGAGAATCCGCCCCGAGTGCCTCCCAGGCAGCAATCTCCCGATGCCAATGATCTGGCCCATCCCCGAAGCCTGTCAGAACGTCGATCCCAAAGCCCTCGCGTCGGCCGTTCGCATCGAGATCCGCCGTCAACTGACGGCAGAATTCCTTGATCGGATCGGCTGCCGGACTGAAGATGAATCCATCGCCGACTGCGGCAGCGCGACGAAGGGCGGCCACTGATCGGCCCCCGAACCAGATCGGGATTTGAGTGGGCGGTTGCGGTGCAACGCCGGCGCGATCAATGCGATGGAAGTCTCCAGTGAAGTCGACCACAGAATCGCCCCAGAGCTTTCGCAAGACCTCGACCTGCTCATCAAGCATACGTCCGCGATCCTCGAATGAAGCGCCCAGGCAGTCGTACTCCACATAATTGTTGCCCGAACCCACGCCAAGTCGCAAGCGCCCTCCCGACAGCACAGCTAATTCGGCCGCTTGCTTGGCGGCCAGCGCAGTCTGTCGCTGGGGAAGTACGAGGACGCTCGTTGCCAGTTCAATCGTCGAGGTCAATCCGGCCAGATAGGCGAGCAGCACAAAGGGTTCGTGAAAAGGATTGCGGTTGTCGTACGCACTTAGCATGGGGGGATCCCGATCTTCCCGGACCCCTCCGAGTACGTGGTCGTAAGCCAGGATGTGCGAATAGCCCAGTTCCTCAGCCGCCTGGGCCCAGTCCCGGATGACACTCGGGTCATTGCCGATCTCACAGGACGGGAAGATGGCTCCAAACTTCATCGAGTTTCTCCCAATTCGAACTTTTCTGGCGTTGCTTCCCCAAATATGTCGATCGAGAAATACGTTAGATGACATTTTTTGTCAACTGACCAGTTGAGGATCTCATCACATCGAGGCAGCAGCACCCCGCAGTCACGGGTTCCTCGACGCCCGGGCAGCAGCGAGTCGCCATCTCGGTTGCGATTCGCGACTCGTGCAGGCAGCGCGAGGTCGAGAAGAGTCCGTCACGGACCTCCCGATAGGAACTGGACACAACGCCCATACCCGGACGTTGTGCCAGAACCCAGCTTGAATATCCTCACCTTGAACAGGGGATCTCGATAGTAATCCGGGGCCCGTGG
>JAPYTP010000245.1 GCA_029941885.1 Myxococcota bacterium | reverse complement strand
TCTCCATTCAGCACCCCTCGAACTCAAACTCAGCCTGGGGAGGCGCGCGCGGCGGGATCAACACCCCGGCCAATCCCTCCGGAAAGGTGTTCAGCGAGGAAGAGCTGCTGGCCATCGCCGACCTGGTGGACGGCACCGACATCGTCATATTCACCGACGAGGTCTACGAGTACATGTTGTACGACGGCCGCCGACACATCTCCCCCGCGACCCTTCCGGGTCTCGCCGAACGCAGCCTGACCATCGGCGGCTTCAGCAAGACCTTCTCGATCACGGGTTGGCGCATCGGTTACCTGGCGGGCCCTGCGGATCTGGTGAACGCCATCGGCCTGATCTCCGACCAGGTCCACATCTGTCCGCCGCGCCCCTTGCAACGGGGCGTGGAGCGCGCGCTCGCCGAATTGCCCGCGAGCTTCTACACGGAACTGGCCGCCAACTACGAGATCCGTCGCAACCGTTTCTGCGATGGACTGCTAGAAGCGGGCTTCACGGTCCAACGTCCCCAGGGCGCGTACTACGCCATGGCGGGGTACAAGTCGGTTCTCGGCGACGTGGAACCCTACGACGCCGTGCTCAAGTTGATCGATCGCGTGGGCATCAACGCCGTGCCGGGCAATCTGTTCTACGCCGACGGGCAAGGGGTGCGCACGATGCGCTTCCATTACGCGGTGGGTGAAAAGGACCTGGACGAGATTTGTCGGCGCCTGCGCAGCTTGTCGACGGGGGGCTGAGGGGCGCAGCACCTGCTCCGCCAGCCTGAGCCTTACTCGCCACGCTCTGGCTGCAGCTGGAAGTTCAAGCGGTTCTCTGAAGTGTTTGCCCTGCCGAATACCGGCAAGTAGTCGGACGCTGCAAGCTCGTACTGGAACTCGCCCTGTGGCAGTCGAAACGAGTAATGCCCTCCGGACCGGATGGAAAAGCGGTTGGTGTAGCCCCCCATCGTCACAGAGATTCGGCCCCAGTCGATGACCTTTCCAGTCACGACCTCGGTGACCTTGCCTTTAAACCGAATCGTGACGGGAGGACTCCAGCCTTCGTAACCCTGTAGGTTCGCGACCAAGGGCGTGCTTGCGCCGCGGACGGACACCGTCCAGCTCCCCCACACCCGATCCTCGGCGAGCGCCTCCCCCCACATTCCGCGCTCGGTTTTTTCGGTGGGCAACAGGAGCTCCAGCTCGTAGCGACCGGGGTAGAGTTGATCGAAATTGACACCCCCACTCCCGTCCGTCCAGCTCCTTCCGATCGGGTAGCGCTGCTGTTCCAACCAGGCGCGACCCAGGTCACTGAGCGGGGGGGCATCGCCATCCTCCACTCGACGCAGGAGTCGAATCCGCTTACCCGTAATAGGCATCCCCTCGCTGTCCACGATGGACAACTGCAGCTCGCTCGCCTTGTGCAACTCAATCTGCGACTGAGTTTGTCCCGCGGGAACCACGAGGTCACTGGGGAAATAGTGCCGATGGGTTGCGTGCAGCCCATAGGGCCTCTCAACTCCAACCCCGGCGATCTCGAATGCGCCGGAGTCGTCGGTTCTCGCCAGCGTACGGTCCTTGTCCGTGCTGAAGCGCACCCGTGCTCCCGGCACGGGCGCCCCCGATTCCGCGTCGACGACCGAGCCACTGACCGTCGTCACCGCCCAAGGCAATCGAATGATCTGCTGTGTGGCTTGTGGAGCGACGAGCTTGAGCTCGAGCTGCTGAAGGGGGTCGCCCACGCGGGTCGTAACGACACATCGCCAGTTTCCCGCCACGCCAAAGAAAGTGCAACGACCGCTTTCGTCCGTCTCGAGCGTCACCTGGCGATTCCAACACGGCTTTTTGCGGATCTGCTCCCGCTCTAACTCCGTCGCGGCTCTCTCCTCAAGCCGTTCCCGCTGTTCCCATCCCATAAAACCCGGCACGCTCAATCGGTCCGGCTCGATGTGTAGCACGGCACCGGTTGCGGGCTGTCCGGAGCGATCCAGGACGAGCAACTGAACCTCGGCGCGCTTCACCAACGTGATGGTCTCCACAAACTGCAAGCGATCCGCCTCCGAGAACCCACGCAGCCAATCCAAGTCGGTCCGCGTCCCATCTTGCTCCTGCGGGCTCTGCGGCTCCTCGGAGTCGACCTGTAGCCACTCGCCCGGAGCGACACCGATCTCGACATCCTCCGACACGGCAGGGAATTCGAAGAGGCCATCGGATCGAGTGAACACTTGGTTCGTCGGCGGATACCACTGATCCTCGGGAGCCTTGTCGGACATGATCACGCCTCCTTCAAAGTAGGCGGAGACCGGAATGTTCGCCAGGGGTTGGCCGCTCGCATCGATCACACGCCCGACAATGTGCACGCCTGGAACAGCCAACAGCGAGATGCGAAACACACTTCCGGCCTGGATATCCTCGTGCGGCGCTGCGATGGCCACGAGCCGCCCTGGGCCCGGTGGGACCTCGGCCTTCACCCAGTCGATGTGCAGTTCGCCTGGGAACAGGAAGTGCGCGATGCCCTGTGCATCCGTCTGGGCCTGATGCGCGGAGGTCTGGTCGCTGGATTCGTCCCAGGATTGGGCGTGCACGGTGATGTCGCTGAAGGGCGGTCGTGTCGTTTGGCCCGGGGAGAGTTCCTCGGAAAGCACCACCTGAACTTCCATGACGACGGACCCGTCCCGGCGCGCACCGAGTTGCTCGACGTAGTCTCCGGGCTCAAACGCTTGCGGGTCGGGTGCGGCTTGGTCGGTGCGCGTCTCCCGGGCGGCCCCCACCGCGGGCACGCGGGCCGCTGGCAGGTCAGCAGGCCGTGCTCCATTCGACCGCGTCTGGTGCCCCGCAAGCTCCAAACCGGATTGGCCGACGCCGGGACGGCCATACAAGAACCAATAGCCCCCTCCCAGGAGGATCACGAGCAAAATCAGGAGGGTCCGGTTCTTCATGGGCAGCCGAGCAAGTCAGCTACCCCATCCAAGGCGCGTGGTAACGCATACCGAGGTTCAAGAGTTTTTGGAGCAACTGCGGGTAGCGATAGCCCACCTGCTCGAAGGACTCCGCAAAGTCCTCCCCGAAGCAGAGGTCCGGATTGGGGTTGGCCTCCAGGATCCAAATCTTGCCCTTGTCATCCATGCGCATGTCGATGCGTGCAAATCCGGAAAGCCCCAGAGCCCGGTAAATCCGCCGTCCCAGATGCTGGATCTCCTTGAGCTTCTCTTCGGGCAAGTCCGCGGGCCCGGTCTTCAGCCCGACTTGCTTTTGGTAGGCGAGATCCCACTTCAATCGGGAAGTCACGATGCGCGGGGCGCCCTCCGGCAAACCGTCCATGTCCATTTCCCAGGTCGGCCCGACCTCCAGCCGCTTGTTGCCGAGCACTCCGATGGTCAACTCGCGGCCTTCGATGTACTGCTCGCACAAGGCCGCGGTGCCCACGTTGCGGTGGATAAACTCCACGCGCTCTCGCAGGTGATCCAGGTCGCGGACGATCGATGCCTGCGCGATCCCGGTGGAGGCGTGCTCGCTGGCGGACTTGACGAAGAGCGGAAACTCCAGCCGCTTGGGAAGTTGTCGGATGGTCTTCCCGCGGGGCACGCTCATGAATCGTGCGGCGCGGATGCGGTGGTAGGAGAGCACCTTCTTCGATAGAGCCTTGTCGTTGGCCACGAAGATCCCCCGCGGATTGCACCCGGTGTAAGCCTGCTTGTGCAGCTCCAACCAACTCACGACCGCCGACTCGTAGATCGCGGCCCCGTGGAAGTGGGCCAACAGATTGAAGACCACGTGCGGCTTGAACTCGCGCAACATCTGGCGCAGAGGAGAGAAGTCATCCTCGACGCCCAATTCGATGGCCTCATGCCCCATGTTCCTCAGGGTCGTCAGTACGTCGTACTCGACCTTGAAACGATTCAATTCTTCCGGAGTGAGTCCCTGGATCGACTCGGGAGGCACCAACTCGGAGTGCATCAAAACAGCCACGCGGAGTTTTTTCATCGATGGTAGTTGGGATGAGCGCCGTACAGGAATTGGGAAGAGAGCGAGGTCAAGACGATCGCCGACCCGAGCAGCGCGTCCCGCGGGGTGCCCGACATGCGCAGGTCTTTCACGGTGGCGCGCTCGATCATCTCGCGCACCACATGGTCGAGCAGGTAGCGGTGCTGCCCGGTCGCGGAGGAGACGTGGCGCACCAGGTCCTTACGGTACTTGCGCAGGAAACCGTTGGCTTTGGAGCGCCGGGCCGCCTCCTCGGGCAAGGCGAAAACGCGCGACAACTGGCCATCCAGCGCCGGGCTGCTCTCGTCCGAGTAAACGAGCTTCTTCCTTTGGTAGTACTCACCCAGGGTCAGCTTGACGCTGGAAAGCGGCTCGATCTTGCTGCGAGTGCGTAGGGCCGGGGCCTTTTGGCCGATCTCCCCCATCAACTCGTCCACGTGAGGATAAGCCCTCCAAGGGGCCTACGTCAACCTCGATCCCCATCCGCCGAACCGGCTAGCCCCCCGCCCTGCTCGCTTGCTCCTTCGCGGAGCCCCGCTCGGAAGGAAGACACGACCTGCGATGTCGCGCCTGGTTCTTGCGAGCGCTAGCCGAATGATGGATTGCCTGCTATCCGTGATGTCCTGCTCCGCGTCGGTGTAGTGGACCTTCGACGCCTTGACGTGCACGTTGGGAACCAGTGGCACCCTGTTGAGCACGAATCTCCCGTCGGGGCCGGTCCGCGCATGCACTCCGTCCCCCGTGCGAATTGGGTTCAGCCCCCCCAAGGCTGCCACGGCGGGGGGCGAGATCTCTCCCGAGTTGACATAGGCGCCTTCGATGGGGTTTCCGAACCTATCGACAACCTCACCGAAAACGGAAACGGTGGCGGCGACGACCAGCAGTGACTCCTTGGAACCGTCCTCGAGTTCCCTCGTTCCGGCGAAGACGAACTCGCGTCTGTCCCCACGGATCTGGAGCCATCCCCCGGTGCTGACCTCGAGGACGAATGAACCGTCCGCCGCTGTCGTGGAATTGGGGACAGGCGGTGCGTCGAGCCCGTCCATAGTTGCGCGTACTCTTGCGAGCGTGTTCCACTCCACCAAGAGGCCGGCGACAGGACGGCCCTCGAGGTCGAGGACCCTTCCGGCCTTCTTCAATATGACGCGCTCTGCGCCCTGCCCTTGGTTTTCCGCAGCAGTCGAACCGACGGCTCTTCGCTGCCCCTGTTCCTCGCCGGGCGGAAGTTGGACGGCGGCCAGAACCAAGGCGGCAACGGCGGCGAGCAGGCGGTATCGGTATGTGTAGTTGCTCATGGCGGAATGAACCTCCGGTGCTCGGCAACAACCGATGACAGGCTAGAGCCGGAGCAGCGGATCGAGAGTTCCTGTCTGTCATGACAGTCACCGTTGCGGGATAGGCACCCCAGATTCGAGAGTGCAGCTCAGCTAGAGATCGCGAGAGCGCCGCGCGATGTTCGGAGAAACCGAGAGAATCTCCATTGGGGAAGTTGCGCTAAGGCAAGCGCTGACAGACATGGGCCGTCCGCGTGTCAGCGTCCTCGGGCCGAGCGCGCAGCGTACGCGTGCCAGGCCTCTTCGAACTCCTTCTCGCGCACTCCGATCCCCTTCTGAAGTGAGTCGGCGAATGCGAGCGGGGTGCGGATCGTCACGGCACCTGGACGTGCAAGTCGACGCGCGCTACGGACCTCGAAAGCGCGCCGTATCGGGCACTGGAGGGCCCGGACGGCATTTTCGGAACCTACAGGATAGATCTTGGCCAACATCCACGCATCTTAGCTGGCGTAAAACGCACGTCGTTCGGGGCAATCAGCCACGGCCCAATAAGTGGACAGGACGGGCATCGTCCCGGTCGGGAGGGAAACGGGGCTGAAGGTCGGGGAGTATTCCTCCCCGACCCTTCGGCTTGCTGGTGCGTGCGGACGTGTCAAAGCTGCCAGCTGAAGCAATCCGTCGTGAACGGCCCTGTGCTGCACTGCGAGGTCGTCTCTCCGCCAAAGATGTAGATTCGGCCGTCGACGACTCCGCTTCCCGCTGGGTGGATCGGCATCGGAAGCACCCGTCGAACGGCCATCTGACAGGGCTCGAATGCGACTAAGTCGAGGAAGAGTGTGCACGTGCCGCTGACGCGCTCGTACCCGCCCAGTCCGAATACGTGGCCGTAGACGTTCTCGAAAGCACGGATGGCGTGCGGTGCGTCGTTGAGCTGCGTCCAAGTGGCGTCCGCGTGGCACGAGAGATCCAGTCTCCAAGTCTCGGCGTGGGAAGCCCCGGTCACCGGGCTGTCCGCGCCCGCGCCCTGGACGACGATGCCACCCTTGACCGCGATCGCAATGCAATCGCCAAGTGGCGCAAGGTCGAGCGCGTAGCCCGGGAACGAAGGTCCCTGAGTCCACGCCGGGATCGGCGCTCCGAAGTAGTCGAGCGTCGGATCGAAGACGTACGTCTCATTGCGATGCGACCAGAGCGGCTGCCGACCGCCCACGACGACGATCTTGCCGTCTAGGACGGCCGCCCCGAAGTTGATGAGCGGGGCAAGCATCGACTGCCGCTGCGACCACGTGTCGGCGCTGGGATCGTAGCGCCATACCTCGGCATAGACCGCATGACCGACGATGGCGTCGTGACCGCCCAGGAAGTACACGTAGCCGCCGAGCGAGACCGCCCGCCCGAACGAGCGCCCGGTGAGACCCGCCGGAAACGGCTTGAGCGTCCATAGCCCGGTCAGTGTGTCGAACATCTCGAAGGACGCATGGTCCGTCGTCAGATCGTTCCCGCCTAGGGCATAGACCCACCGGCCGTGGCCCACCGACGCGCCCCCAAGCCGCACGAGGTTCATTGAGGGCTCCGGAGTCCAGCCTCCCTGGCCGGACGCGAGCGTTGCGACGAGTACTGCGCTCAGTGCCGCGTTGACGGCACGGTTCTTCATCAGGATTCCCATCATTCGTCTCCTTGGTAGAGTTGGAAGTGGATTAGACGGCGAGTGCACGAATGCATCGCCCGAACGGCGCATCCGCTCCTCTGAGGATAAGCCCTCCAAGGGGCCTACGTCAACCTCGATCCCCATCCGCCGA
>JAPYTP010000244.1 GCA_029941885.1 Myxococcota bacterium | reverse complement strand
GCCCAGAGGTGATCCGAGAACATTTGGCTCTGCGGAAGATCGAGGCCCGTCCTCTCTGGAAGCCCATGCATATGCAGCCGGTGTTTCGTGAGCACCGGTTCACCGGAGGCGAAGTCGCGAGCGGCCTTTTCAAGTGCGGTCTCTGCCTTCCGAGTGGGTCCAGTCTCTCAGAACGAGACTTGGAGCGGGTGGTGGAGGCTATTCTCGAGTGCTCTTGCTAGCCCCTCCCCCTCTTCCCCTTCCCGCCCACTCCGTTAGAATCCCGTCCATGCTCATTCGACTAACGCAGGACGCTGGGATTGAATCGATCGGGATCGGCAGGGGCGCGCTCGAAACGGAGCGCGCGGGCGGGTCGCGTGTTGCGCCCTTCTGGCGGCGGGGCCTTGTGGGGCTGCTTGCTGGCCTGCTCGCGCTGACTAGCGCCTGTGCGGGTTCGCCCGGATCGGGGCCGGGGACTGATGAATCCCGAACGGCGCGCGCGGCGAACGACTCGGCGCCTTCCGATGCGACCGCTTCGAAGCCTTCGGCGGCGTATCGGCTCGGAAGCGGGGACAAGCTTCGGGTGATCGTATTTGGCGAGGAGGATCTCTCGGGCGAGTTCGAGGTCGACGATACCGGGGCGGTTTCGCTGCCGCTGGTCGGGCAGATCGATGCGGGCGGTCAGACGCTGCGGCGTTTCGAGGCGGCGGTGCGGGCGCGGCTGAGCGAGGGCTATCTGAAGGATCCCCGGGTGAGTGTGCAAGTGCTCAACTATCGACCCTTCTACATCATCGGTGAAATCGAAAAGGGCGGGGAATATCCCTTCGTGAGCGGGATGCATATCCTGAACGCGGTGGCCGTGGCGGGTGGCTTCACGTATCGGGCGAACTCGGGCAAGGTCTTCATCACGCGCGGCGGCGAGGAACTCGAACTCGAAGTCTCGCCGGAACTGCGCCTCGAGCCGGGCGATGTGATCCGCGTGCCGGAGCGATTCTTCTAGACAGCAGTTTTCGGACGAGCTCGCGCGAAGAAGACGAACCGCCGAATGCGAGGCGATCGATTCCGGCCACGCTTCGTGCGGGAAAGGTTCATAGGGATCTCGAGTCCGGAAAGTTTCGACGACGTACGCTGGTCACCTACTGAAGAGAGGAACGTCGCCAGGTTCCGGCCCGAGACATTCGTGCACCCGCCGACGGATCTTTAAGTAGACATCCCTCCGGCGGACCACGTTGTCCTGGAGAGGTGCCGAGCTGGCTCCGCGCACCACGCTGCCCCTCCGTGTGCGGCAGAAGACCTCGATTACTCCGATAGGGAAGGTGGTCGTGACGGTTGCCTGATAGAACCCGTTCGCATCCGTGACGTCCTCTGCGAGCAAGATCGGCAGAGGACCGGAGGTGACGTTCTCGTAGATTACGACGACTGCCCCTTCGATCGGGATTCCGCTCCGCTTGTTGAAGACGTGACCCTCGAGGTATGCCGTCTGCGCGAGAGCAGCACCTGACCAAAGGATCGCAACGCAGATCGATACGCACATTGTGAAAAAGCGCATGGGGGAAGCACTCCTTTCTCCTGGGCGTGTCTGCGAATGTAGCCCGCGACTCGAATCCCGCTGCCCAACGGTCGGCGTTCAGCGGCCACCAACAGCGCTGACCGGGCCCGACCCTGTGCCTCCCCAGTATACCGCCTGACGGCAATCAGCGTCGGGCTGTTGATGGACCGCTGCAACGCCTCGTTGGGTGGCCCGGAACGGGCCCCTTCGGGCCTACTTGTCAGAATGTCTAGTACCGGTGGTGCGGAAAACGCGGCTTACTTTGCCTATCCGCACGAACTCCTCGCCTTCGCAGACCTGAGAATTTTCAGGCCTGTGCACAGTCTGCCATTCCTCGGCCGGACGACACGCTCCCGCCTCCATGGCCTTGCGCATCGCTTTGATTCCGCTGCCACACGCTCCGCGGTCCGGATCACCAAGGTCCCGGTTTCCGGCAAAATTCATCAGGACCGAGAGAATCTGTTCTCGGTCTGCCGGGCTTCGAGAAGCGTAGTAGGTGGAGATCACTTCGGCGCGCTCGTCGCTCCAGTTGGTCCGGTACACCAGCCCACCGGTCGAGTCGGAGCATCGCGCCAGATCTTCCAGCGCGATGAGTTGGCTCGAATAGAACGCCAGGGTCGAGGTCTCCATGAGCTCGCGGTACACGCCCTCGCGATCGCGCTCTCGGTGAAAATTCGCGAGTTGCTGAAGACTCAACGAATACATCAGCCCGTACCTCGGGTTCTTCTTCGGTCGATCGATCCACGCGTCTCGCAGCCAGAGGGCGATCGTCTCGACGTTGTCGAGCGTCAGCTCGAGGGTGTAGTTGATCTCGCTGACGCCGGTATATCCAGAGGCAAGCTCGGCCGCATCCAAATGTTGATAGAGCGACGAGTTTCGGGTCGGATCTTCGAGCGCGGGGCCGTTCCCCGAAGCGCAAGCCACGAGAAGGAGCAGAACCACGGCCGCGAGGAAGGAGCGGAGCATCTCCTCGGCACGAATCCCAATCACCCGAGATCCACCTTGGCCTGAAACAGTCGCTCGTCCGCCGCCCGAAGGCGACGACTCAGCTCCCGCCCGAGATTCATATAGATCAGCGCTAACTGCTCGGGATCTCTTCCTGCGACCTCCGGCAAATCGAGCGCTCCAATCTCCAGAGCGACCGAGTCGACGTCCGCCCGACCTGATGCGCTCCGGGGGCCCAGATCGAGGAGCGCGACCTCACCAAAACAATCGCCTTCGGCGAGTTCGCGAATCAGGCCGGCTCCCCCTCGCGCTCTCGGAAGACTGAAGCGTGCCCCTCCTCGAGCACCCACGCCGAGCGGCCCTCGTCCCCCTGACGGAAGAAATAGTCCAGCGCCGAGACCTCGACTCTTCGCGCGCGCGACACGAGAAGGCGTACGATCTCACTATCGACAGCCCCGAACATGGGCGTCTGTTGCAGCTCGGCAATCCGATTCGCCTTCATGGGCCTCGCTTCCCCGCTCCCGACGTTATCCCCTGTTCGCGCCCGCTCAGCCAAGCATCCGCGCATGCGCGATATGCGTAAAACCGAGTATCTCCCCGACTGCGCTCCCGTCACCCTCGCGCAGGTAGCGCTCGCTCAGCGCTTCGGACGAGAGATCGCTCAGCAGCTCGAAACCTCGTTCGGCGAGAAAATGCTCGGTCTTGGCGGGGTCGATTCCGAAGAGGATCGGCTCTCCCAGCCCAGTGGTGCCCTGTCGAGTCTCCGCGGCACCCAGGGTGGAGCTGTCCTGCCCATCGACGACCGCGCGCGTAACGTAATCGAAAGCAATGGAGCTACCGGGCGCGGCGTGTCCGCGGACGGTTTCGAAGACAGCATCGACCGAGCTGTCCGGAAGATAGAGACACACGCCCTCCCAGATGAAAAGGGTCTTCTTATCCTCTTGATAGCCGCTCTCCGCGAGGACCGGCTCGAGTCGCTCTCTGTTGAAGTCGATGGGAACGAGCGTGAGATTGCTGGGCAGCTCCGGGAATCGACGTCGAAGATGGCGTCGCTTTGCCGCTTGGGTAGCGGGGTGGTCGACCTCGAAGCACGCGACTTGACGAAGCGAGTCGCGAAAGCGGTAGATCCGGGAGTCGTAGCCCGCGCCGAGGATCACGAGCTGTTCGATTCCCTCGGCGACGGTCTCGAGCAGGATCTCGTCGAGGTGCCGGGTGCGGACGAAGAGATACCAGTAGGAGCCCGGCATGGCGCGCTCTGCGCGTCGCAGGGAGAAGCGCCGAAAGAGCTTCATCAGATGATAGGTGCGCCGGTAGCGCGGGCCGAGGAAGTCGCGGGCCAGGAAATCCGGGTTGCGAAATGCGTCGCGGGGTTCGAGGGCGCCGAGCGCCCGAAAGAGCGCCACACCCTCCGCGGACTCGATCGCTTTGTTCCGACTTGCGCTCATGGACCCTCGCTTCGTCTCATCTCTTGAGATAGCAGTCGAGTTCGTGGTGCATATTGAGGATCGCCACCTCCTGGATCGGGTTCAGGCTGAGCTGTTCGAAGCCCCGGGCGCGCATGCCCTTCTGGGAGCGCGGCACCGTCGCGAAGTCCTGCCAGAGGATCTCGCCGACCGCCTCCATGTCGTGGTAGTCGACGTCGCAGATCGCGTACTCGGGCGCCTTCTCGTCCTCCGGAAGGATTCGCAACGACCACCAATCCATGCTGCAAGATTCGACGCCATCGCTCCCGGGACGAAATAACATCGCAACCGCCCCGCCGATGATCGGGGTCACGACGAGATTCGGGAACAGGAAGGTCGAGCCGATATGCGCGGCTTCTTCGGGTGTGGGGGTGGGCAGGGGAATCCTGTGCTCGGCGGCGTGGGCGTAGAGCTCCTTCAGGTATTCGGCGTAGATCGACGAGCCTTTGGGCACGGGGCGCTCGGAGACCTTTTTGGCAAGCGCCACGTCGACATCCGAATATTGGCCCGAGTCGCCGAGGCCGTGGGAGTAGGAGACGAAGCGGTAGAAAGCGGCCGCCTGGTCCGCCGGCTCCTCGCCGAATACCGCGTCCGGCAGTAGACCGGCGTGGGCGCAGCCCTTCTCGTCGGGGAAATAGCCGAAGGACCCGGGATCGCCGTATCCGATCTCCGTCTGGAATTGGGGATGGGCCGTCTCCGCGTGATAGGCCTCCTGGAAGGCCGCCAGGGCGTTCTTCCAATTGGCCGGAAAGACGGTGCGCCTGTGCCACACGACACTCATGCGGTCGATCGCCGCAATGTCGGCCCAGCGCGTGCCGGGCCCGATCGCCTCCTCGAGCGGAGCGGCCTCCGGATCCATGTTCACGAAGACGAAGTTGGCCCATACCTCGGCCTGGCATTCGACGAGACGCAGGCGCTCGGGGTCGCGCTGTTCCTCGGAGAGTTCGTCGGCGTAGGTGACGAGCGCACAACGACCGTCCAGCCGGTAGGTCCAGCCGTGGAAGGGACACGACATCATGCCCCTCTCAAAGCAGCCGCTTCCGGTTGCCAGGGTCGTTCCGCGATGGCGACAGCTATTGAAGAAGGCCTTGATGGTGTCGCGATCAACGCGCACGACGAGAATGCTCTGGTCCCCGATCTCGTACTCGACGTAGGAGCCCTTCTCGAGAAGCTGCTCTGTTCGGCAGGCGACCTGCCAGGCCCGGGGCCAGAGATTCGCCTGCTCGGCGTCCGCATAGGCCGGGTCGGTATAGCGCGCCGCCGGCACGCAGTTCCCGTCGATCTCCCAGTCGGGATTCCAGCCGCCGCGCTCCGATCGGATCTGACTGGTCATCCTCGCCTCCTCCGCTGCGTCGCCCGGACCGAGAGCGGGTGCCCTCCGAGAGCGGGTCGAATTCTATTTGTGAATTAGAATCACAAAATATACGCGATGGACTTTGATCCGACGACGCAAGGGCGGAGGCCTTCCTGGGATCTCGTCGGACGATCGAGACGGCGGGAGGAGTAGGGTGGGCTCGGAAGACGACGGCAGGACCCGCGCCAAAGCGGGGCCGCCCAAGGGCGCCCGGAAGCGGGGCCGGACGGCGACGATCTCGCGCGATCAGATCGTCTGGGCGGCGATCGCGGTGCTCGAGCGCGGGCGGGATCGGGAGCTCGTGATGGCCGACATCGCGGGGGAACTCGGGGGGGTCCCAGCCGCGATCTATCGCCATTTCGAGAACAAATCCGAAGTGATGGCGGCGGTCTCGAACGAGCTCTACTCGAAGCTCGACCTCCATCTGTCGACCTCGGAGAGCTGGCAGGAACGGGTCTTCCGCTGGGCTCATGCGCTTCGCGATCTCTTGCACGCGTATCCGACCGTCGAACGGATCTATAGCTGGGACGACCACTTCTCGACCGACTGGGTCCGCTTCACCGCCACGCTCGGGCAGATCCTCGCCGCCGAGGGACTCGAGGGGCGGGCGCTCGCGGGCAACATGGTCTGGCTGACGCGATCCGTCGCCTCCTATGTGGCGATCGAGCTCGAGTCGAAGAAGCATCCCCTCGTGTTGACCCGCGAGGATCTTGTGGGACTTGCTCCGGAGGACGCGCACCTCTTCGAGGCATTGATTCCCCACCTGGAAGACTTCGACGTGGATGCCCAATTCGAATATTGCGTGCGGAAGATGATCATGGCCGTGGAGCTCGATCTCACCGCCGGCGATGACGAGGCGGCCCTCCCGCCGACTTCGCCCAGCGCCCCTTTTGAGCCAGGCCCTTGACTAACAGAGGTGACGCGCTGGAGCCGGCTTCGGGTCGGTGGGAGTCGATCGGCGACGCTTCGCGATTCGACGCGGGGCCCCAGCGATTCCAGCTGGCCGAATCGGATCTGGTGGGTGTACGTCGGCAGACCAACTTGGACAACGACCGCCTTGCATGACGAAGCTGGGCGAGTTCCAGTGTTTCCCGTCTTAACGATTCGGACAAATGGGTGATCTAAACTAAGAGACACATCGCGGGGATTGCGTCCCCGAGGAGAGTGGAATGGTGATCTCGTGATATCCAGGCAGTGAAAAGCTGACAACGTAGTGGCGGCTCTTCTCGAGAATGATCGCGCTCGGCGTTCGGCCTTCGTATTCAATCGCCGACCCGAACGCTGTAATCTTGACCCGAGCACCGTCTGGTATAGACCGGACGCGCACCTCGTCCCTAGGTCCGTAGATAATCGTCGCGCAGCTCAGTACGCACAACAGGGGCCAGAAAACGAGAATGCATCGGAAAACGCTTCTAGTACGACTCACGGCTGCCTCGATTCCCAGCATCAATTGCCAAAAATGTAGCGGAGTGCCGGATGGCCACACTCACAGGGCGGAGCAGGTCAAACCGAGGGAGTTTGCAGCAGGACTGGAATAGCGAGAGTTCCCTAAGAGGGGGTCACGCCAGTGACCGGGCGAGATCGCTTTCGCAAATACTTGACATCATTTCTCTGACCCGACGCAAAAAAGGCCTTTAAACTTCCTATCCGCTCGATCAGTAGACCGACTTCGTGGGCTCGTTCGCCATCCCCAGCGTCGTGAGCGCGTTTTCACGGTTGCCGACGAGCCCGTATCCGCCAGTGGATGCATATC
>JAPYTP010000243.1 GCA_029941885.1 Myxococcota bacterium | reverse complement strand
CCCGAGCCCGAGCCCGTCTCCGAGTTCCGACCGGATTCCATCTCGGCCGCCTCTTCCGAGCCAGGGGACATCGCAGAGGTTTCGATCCAGTCGAGTGAGGCTTCGGCGAACAGCAATATCGAAGAGGCGCCGACCCTCGTTTCTGTCACAGCGGTCGATCCGATCTCGGATTCGATCCCGAAGGCGTCGATTGCACCGAGTTCCTCGCTCCATCCGATGCTGCTCGAACGAATAGAGCCTTCGCTCGGGCGGGGGGAAAGACTTCGGCTCGATGCGGCCCATTGGCGCGTGAGTCTCGGGCGGGCGGATCACAATGACATTCGTCTCTACACGGAGTCGGCTTCGAGAGAGCACGCGGTGATCGCAGGCAACGAAGCGGGCGAGTGGGTGCTCACCCCGGCCGAGGGAAAGAGCGTCTCGGTCGATGGGGATGCGACGACGGCGCCGATGATTCTCGAAGTTGGAATGAACCTGGTGATGGGCAGGGATCACCTTCGGTGCGTGACGGAGGGGCTGGATCGATCGCAGATGGGGGCCCAGACCGCCGCTGACGTATTCAACGACGAATCGTCTGGCCTGGCTGCACGATTGGCTGGGCTGGGGATGACTTGGTGGCTGATCGGGAGCGTGGCCCTGGTGGGCCTGGTCTTTCTCGCCATCGCGTGGTTCGGAGGGTGATCGGCGTGACTCGGCGAGAATGGGTCGTTCAGGGACTGGCGGCGGATGGGGCGGTCGAAAGCGCAGTCGTCCTCGCGTCTGGCGGGTTTGAAATCGGTCGCCAGGGGAAGGGACTCGCCTGTCCGGAAGACGACCAGATGGCAGATCATCACGCGCTCCTTGATTGTTCCGAGACCGGCGTCACGATCGAGGATCTCGGGGAGGGTTCAGGGGTCTGGATTCGTGTCCAGGAACTGGATGGTCGACGGCTCGAGAACGACGATCGGATCTGGCTCGGCGCTCAGATCCTGGTCGTTCGCCGCGACGGGCAGGAATGGCAGCTTCGTCACCACGGCTCCGACGGCCGCTTGCGCGCAACGCACGCCATTCCCCGCGACGGTCTGTTCATCGGTCGGGTCTCCGATCTGGTACTGGACCCAACGGATGGGCAACTCTCCCGACGACATGCTCAGATCGCCTTCCTCGAGGGCGAGCTGCGGTTCTTCGATCGCGGGGCGCATAATGGCAGCTATATGCTCCTCCGCGCCCGGGAACCCATTGGGGACGGCGGTGAATTCCGGCTCGCGACGCGACGCTTTCGTTTGCAGGAACAGGTGCTCGAAGCCGACGAACCCGAGGCGCCGGATGAACTCGGGGGTCTTCTCGAAGACACGGATTCGAGCGCGCCTGCGGGACCGGTCGTGGACGCCCTCGAAGAAGCGGCACTGCTGGTCTCTCCGCCCGAGGAATTCCCGCCGGACGCGGAACCCGATGCACTGAAGGGGGCACCGAGTGGGAATTCCGGTGAATCGGGACTCCACCCGGAGGTTCCGGCGCGTCCTCGCGGTCTGGGAGCCCGACTTCGAAACCTCGGGCGCCGTATCTCGGAGACCGGATCGATTCGCTCACCGGAAAGCGAACCCGGGACAGATGCCGAGAACGCCGAGCGAAGGGTCACGACGGAGCGCGGGGAACCGAAGGTCGATGCGTCGGTCGAATCGCAACCGGTCGAGGAAGCGGCCACGATTGTCGAGCCTGCCGTGTTACAGCGCGAGGCTGCCGACAGCGTGGTCCAAGGGGAAACGCCGATCGAAGATTTGGAAGCGGACGCGCCGACTCGGGACGCGGCTTCGGAACGCGTGCTACTCGTGATCGACTCGGCCGGCGGATCGGTTTCCCTCGAGGTAGAGCCGGGGAAGACGGTGCTCGAAGCGGTTCAAGAGGCTGGCTTCGAGCGGGGCGAACCGGTGGATTGGGAATGTGGTGACGGCGGATGCGGGGTCTGCGTCGTGGGAGTGCTCGAAGGGGCGGATCGAATGGATCCGCCGGATCCGGCGACTGGGGAGATGAAGACGATTCAGATCACGGAGCAGGTTGCTCCGGATCCGAGAAAATATCGACTGGCCTGCCTCGCGAGGGTGCGAGGCTCGGTCCGACTACGGAAATTATCATGAAACTGAGAGACACGGTTCAGGCGGGACTGTTGAACGGCCCCTTGCTCGTTGCTCTGGCGTTCACCGCGACCGCGACCGCGACCGCGACCGCGACCGCGAACCCGCGTGACGCAACCATCCAAACTCTTCGGGCGCTGGAAATCGCCTGGCCCGGGAGCGATATTCGGGTCTCGGTCCTCGGGAATGAGGGCGAACCGATCCGGATCGGCGAGGATCTGGCGTACCAATTCGAATCGGGAGCAGTGGGCTATCTGACCGCGCTCCACATCGATACTCACGGTACGACGACCCTGCTCTATCCCCGTTCGAATCCTGAAGACGGACGCCTTCGGGGCGGGCTGCCCCTCGATCTGCCGGGGACCAACGACGGATTCACATTGCAGGCCCAGCCGCCGATTGGCCGCGATCTGGTCTACGCGATCGTCACGACGATGCCCATCAGTCGAAGTGATCTGGGAATCTCGAGTGCGGATGTCGTGGTTTCGATGGAGCCGCACGAGGCGCCTGCATTCGTGCGCCGGCTTCGAACGGTCATCGATTCGAGGCTGCGCGGGGAAGTCGCAATCGCTCACGTCGTCCAGCAGATCGATGGCCACGGGGCGGTTCAGTATCGGTCGGCGGATATCGTAGCTTTCTTTGGTGAGCGGACGCGTTCGATACGGCCGCCCAAACTCGACCTGCAGATCCATTTCGTATCCAATAGCGCGGATCTAGGGGACGAGGCTCGTCGCAACGTCGATGAGTTCGCACGTGCTCTCCAGGATCCGAAGCTCGCGGATATTCGCTTCAAGGTCGCCGGGCACACGGATGACCAGGGGAGCGAGAAATACAACCTCGGTCTTTCGCGCCGCCGGGCCGAAACCGTTCGACGATATCTGATCGGGACGGGTGGAATCTCCCCGGATCGACTGGGGATCGAAGCCCACGGCGAGACCCTGCCGTTGATTTCCGAAGACTCGGACTACGGACGTCGCATGAACCGCCGCGTCGAGTTCACGCCCGATCGTTGAGGGTGAGCGGGTCGAGGGCTCTGCTATCCAATTCGCGTGGAAGCCCGGAGCGTAATCTGGATTCGAGTTTCGTTAGGTTCAGAGATCTCGGGCACATCGGAAACCGAGCGAGATGCTCGAGTAGTCCGGGGCGTCCTCCGAGAAGGCCGCACTCCGAAAATAGGCAGGGATGCGATCCATCCAGGATCCGCCCTTGAAGATTCGGCGCTCGCCTTCACCGCTTGCGGTCGAGGTCCATTCCCAGACGCTCCCGGCGAGGTCGAGTATGCCGCCGGGATTCGCACCGCTCGGATGCGAACCGACCGGCTCGAGTCCGACGCCTTTCGAGTTGGTATCCCGTAGGCGGTTGGCGTCCCAGTCGTTCCCCCATGGAAAGGTGCGACGGTCGGTTCCGCGAGCGGCGAACTCCCATTCATCCTCGGTCGGCAATCGCCCGCCCATCGAATCGCAGTAGGCACGCGCATCCGTCCATGAGACATGGACGACCGGATCGCGTGGATGTTCCGTGGCGAGTCGAGCGGGCTGGGGCGTCCTCCAGCTGCAGCGGCGGCAGCGAGTGATATCCCAGCTGTAGCCTCGCTCCTCGGCCGAAGTCTGGTAGCCGGTTTCGTCCACGAAGCGCGTGAAGTCGGCGTTCGTGACCTCGGTCTTGTCGAGCGCGATGGGAGCGAGCGTGACGGTTCGCAAGCGCTCGTCCGCGAAGACTTCGCGAGCGCACGCGAGGTCGGACCCGCCGCCGCGTTCGCACAGGAAGACCGCGCGATCGATCTCTTTCGGGGTACTGCCGAGCTGAATCGTCACCGGTGCGAGCGGATCGAGGGTCGACTCGGCGCCGGGAACGAGTGGGCTGATGAAATCGGAGATGGAGGTCATCGTGAAGAGCATCGCGATTGCGCCCAGCGACACGAAAACGCCAGCGGCGAGGGCCAGACCTCTCGGCGAGGGACGGCTGATTCCCGCTCCGCTGCCCTCGTCCGCAAATGCCCGCGCGAACTCGGTGCAGGTCTCGAAGCGGTCTTCGGGTTGGCGCGCCAGGCCCTTGAAAATCGCCTTTCCGGAGTTCCTCGAGAGTGGGCCCTTGAGTTTCTTTCGATCGATCGCCGGTGGGCTGCCTTTTTCCTTGGCGATCAGGATCGCTTCGTTCGTATTTCCGGCGAAGGGAAGCTCGCCGGTGACCGCGAGGTAGACCACGGTGGCCAGACTGTATTGGTCATAGGCTGGGGTCAGGATGCGATCGATCGCCTCCGGTGGCGCGTACGCTGGCGAGCCGACGAAAGTGCCGACCACGGTCAATTCGTTGCGGACTTCCTGGGTCGGTGCGTCCGGGTCGGCGGCACCAATTGCGGTGGCGATCCCGAAATCCGAGAGAATCGCGTTGCCCTGGGCGTCGAAGAGTAGATTCGCGGGCTTGACGTCACGGTGCAGGGATCCGTTGCGGTGGACCGTATCGAGGGCATCCGCGATCGTCGGTAGCCAGGCGAGTATTTCCTCACGGGTCTGTTGACCGCCTTGTTTGGCGATTCGCTCGCGAAGGTTTCCGCCCCGCAGATACTGTATGACCGCGTAGGGGACGTCGCCCTGTGAACCCGAATCGATGATGCTCAGGATGGCCGGATGCTCATGCGTGGAGAGATCGCGGATCTCCTGGAGGAATCGCTGGCGGAAGGTCCGATCGACCATCAGGCTCGCGTGCGGAATCTTGACGACGACCTGACGTTCCAGGGTGCGATCCCAGGCGAGGTATACGGTGCCCATCCCGCCTCGGTCGAGAGATTTCTTGATCTCGTATCGGTCGTCCAGCAGCTGGCCTACGAGGGTGTCTTCGCCTTCGGTGTCGTCTAGTTCCTCGGTCATGTCCGGGTTTTTGCAGGGATGTCGGCCAAGCCCGCTTCTTCCTCCTGAGTCACGTTATCCTAACGCGGATGGCCGAACCCGGCGCACCTGAAATCCGATCTTCTGATTCCGACTCGGCGAATCCATTGCGGGGTGTTCGCCGCGCCTTGCTCGTCCTCCTCCATTTGCTTCCGAAGAACGCGATGTCCCGATGGATGGGGCGATTCGCCGCCTACCCGTTGCCGGGCGGCCTTCAGCGCGCGGAAATTCGGATCTTCGCGCGAATCGCTGGCGTCGATCTCACCGAGATTCGCGATGAGATCGATGCCTTTGCGTCGCTCCAAGAATTCTTTACACGGGCTCTCCGACCCGGGACTCGTCCGATCGAGGGCGACGAGACGTGCCTCGTGTCTCCCTGCGATGGCGCCTGGGGAGAATCTGGCCGAATCGAGTCGGGAACGATGCTGCAGGTGAAGGGTCGTGGTTATCGCGTAGCCGAGTTGCTGAGGGACGAGGAGAGCGCGGCCGCCTACGAGGGCGGGTGCTATGCGACTTTCTATCTCTCCCCTCGCGATTATCACCGGTTCCACACACCGATCGCCGGCCGCATCACGCGACTCGACTACCGACCGGGCACACTCTGGCCCGTCAATTCGATCGGTCTACAGGGGATCGACGGGCTCTTCGCACGCAATGAGCGAATCTGCGCCTACTTGCAGCCAGAATTCGTGGCCTCTCCCAGCGACGAAGGGGAAGCCGGTGAGACGGCGATCGTCCTGGTCGCCGTAGGTGCCACCATGGTCGGCAGCGTGCGAATCGCCTTTGACGAACTCTGCACGAACGTGCCGGGTGCAACGGCCCTTCGGCGCGACCTGGGTGAACGCGCGCCCTCCTTCGCGCGGGGTGAGGAGTGGGGGCATTTCGAGTTTGGCTCGACGATCGTGATGTTGACTCCGCCGGGAGAGATCGAGATCGACTCCCAGCCGCCCGGCACGCCCCTTCGACTCGGCCAATCGATCGGTCGCATTCGGCTTCGATGACGGATCCGGGGACGTCGCGGATCGTGCGCTTTTCTCGCCTTCGACCGGTCGCCCGCGGAACCTTCGAGGCGGCGTGCTCAGAAGGGCGGCCGCCTGGGGAGCTGCTCCGCCAAGAGCGGCCAGACATGCACTATCCATCGACATAGCCTTGCCCTCGTCTCCCTGGGATCGATCAGGTCGTGGACGCCGAAAGATTCCGCGCGCGGAAAGGGACTGCGACGAGAGGCGAGCGCCTCTTCGAGCTCGGCCCGCTTCGCCTCGGGATCCTCCGCGGCCGCGATTTCCCGACGGAAGGCGACCGCTACGCCACCCTCGATCGGCAGCGCCCCGGATTCAGCCGATGGCCAGGCGAGGACGTGTGCGCGTTGTCCGAAATGTGCGGCGGCTGCAACACCGTAGGCTTTGCGGATGAGCACGGTGCACCAGGGAATCCTGGCGGTGACGACCCGGGAAATGGCCTCGACCCCGAAGCGAATCGTCCCTGCCCGTTCGGAGGCGGATCCAATCATGAAGCCCGGTTCGTCCACGAGGCTCACGACCGGAAGGTGGAAGGTGTCGCAGAGGTCGACGAATCGCCTCACCTTGAGAGCGCCTTCGGCGTCCATCGACCCGGCATAGAAATGGGGGTCGTTCGCGATCACGCCGACCGGATGTCCCGCGAGTCGAGCGAGTCCAGTGATCTGCCCACGTCCATAGCCGCTGGTCATTTCAAAGAAGCTGCCCTCGTCGAAGACCGCCACTACGATCTTACGCATCGCGTAGACCTTTCGGCGCTCGCGCGGAATCACTTCGAGGAGGAAATCGTCCCCGCGCAGCGGATCGTCCCCGGGATCGTGGTCGATCGGCGGAAGCGACATCACGTTCGTGGGCAGATACGAGAGGAAGCGGCGGATCTGCTCGACCGCGTCCTTTTCAGTCTTCGCGACATTGTCGACGACCCCCGAGCGGGAGTGGACCTTGGAGCCGCCGAGTTCCTGCTTCGTCAGTTTTTCGCCGAGTGCGCGTTCGACGAGCGCTGGGCCGCCGATCAGGATTTGTGCGGTGTCCTTCGTCATGACCGAGAAATGCGAGGCCGCCAGGCGGGCGGCGGGGAATCC
>JAPYTP010000242.1 GCA_029941885.1 Myxococcota bacterium | reverse complement strand
GAGATAGACCTCGCAGAAATGGCTTTCGCCTTCGAGTGTCTCGATCGGGCGGACGTCGACGCCGGGCTGATCCATCGGCAGGATGAGCCACGTGATGCCAGCGTGCTTCTTGGCGTCCGGATCCGTACGGACCAGCAGCTCACAGTAGTCCGCGATGTGCGCGCGCGTGCTCCAGATCTTATGACCGTTTACGACATACTCGTCCCCGTCACGCACCGCCGTCGTGCGAAGGGCCGCTAGATCAGAGCCCGCTTCGGGCTCCGAGAAGCCCTGACACCAGACCTGTTCTCCCTTCAGGATCGCGGGGAGATGGAAGGACTTCTGCTCCTCGGTTCCCTCGGAGATCAGGGTCGGCCCCCCGTGCATGATCCCGATGAAATTCGCTCCGATATACGGAGCGCCGGCGCGGGCGATCTCCTCGAAGTAGATCAGCTGCTCCGACAACGCGGCCTCGGCCCCACCGTATTCCTTCGGCCAGCCGAGCCCCGCGTAGCCAGCGTCGTAGAGCTTCCGCTGCCAGGCCGTGTCGTACTCGCGGATCTCCTTCCAGTTCCCAGGAGGCGGATTGGGGCCGTGTCTCTGCACCTCGACTTCGAGCCACGAACGCAGTGCGGCCCGAAAGTCCTCGTCTGACTCGGTGTAGGAGAGATCCATATCAAAGCTCCGCATATCGCCGCTCGAGCGCGGCGATCAAGGATTCGAGTGTGGTGGCGTTGTCGGGCGGATCCGGTAGACGGACCGGCCCGCGCTCCCGGCTCGGAAGCAGAATGGTCGCGTGGCCGGGCGTCGTGACCTCGTCGCGCTGGTTGCGCCCCTCGATCTCGAGATCGACCGCCGGTCGCTCACCCTCGGCCAGGTATTTTCGAACGACACGGCCGGACATCTTGTGAGTGTCCCCGATGAAGTTGAATCGACGGAACTGACAGTCGAGCTTCCACAGCCACGCGTCGTCGCCCATCCAGTTCGTGCAGAGGTTCATCAGCCACGCTTCACGCATGCGGCCGTAGTCGTAGGTCGTCGGGTTCCCCGCCTTCTGCGCGTACGCAGGGTCCCAATGACAACGTTGCATCACGTCCGGAATGCCGAGCTCGTCCGCGTGATAGAACCGGGGAATGCGTTGGCGATTCTTGAATCCCAGACGAAGACCCTTGACGCCATAGAGGCCCATGCCCACGCCGACATGCCAACAGATGATGTCCGTGACCGTGAGCGGCCCCTTCACGATCGGCCCGAGCTCGTCGCCAACGCCAATGTCCTCGAAGTACCGCGGATCCACACCGCGCACCGATTCGTTCCGATAGAGCTCGTCGATCTCCTCGATCTGCTCCCGGCTATAGGGCTCGAGCGTCAAGGTCTTTTCCTTTGAACGCTCGCGCGCCTCCTTGCGCTCGGTTCGGATCATCAGGCGGTACTGCCCCGCCAACATCGGCCCTTCCTCCTCTCCGAAGACCTGGGCCGTCCACTCGTGAACGGCTCGCCCCGCGAACTCGCTCTTCTTGTCCCCGACGCCCACGAGGGCGTTTCGGCGCCGGATTCGCTGACCGGCGAGGAGCGGCGTCCACCACTCGTGGAAGCTCCCGGCATAGAACGCGTGTACGCCACGAAGCGGATCGCCACGCATCAGCGCTTTCTGGTCTTCCGCAATCTCCGTGACCTCGTCCTCGCCGATTAGGGTGTCGCCGCCGACGAGGAGCGGAGGCGCGATGGCGCCCTTCCACCGCGTCCCCGCCGCGTAGGCGGGATCGCAGAAGAGCGGATTATCGTCGCCGTAGGCCTCGGCGACGTGTCGGAAAGAGTCTTTCCCTGGACAGGCGTAGTGCGGCGGCTGCGGATGCGGCTCCGGCACACCGATTCGTGCGCGCAGCTTTTCGATCGCCTCATCGGTAATTCGAGGACCGTCGCTGCTCATTTCTTCGCGGCCTTTCTCTTACTCTGCGCGGCGATGACGTTATTCGCATGCGCGCGCATCATCTCGACGCAAGCGCGATCCGCGCGATCGCCGTCGCCCGCCCGAATGGCGTCCAGAGCCTTGGCGAATCCTTCGCGCGCGATCGGCATCGCTCCCGGAATCGCCTTGAAAAAGTTGCCCGGAACGATGCCTCCCATGGAACGCATCAGTCCGTTCAGGCGCGCTGATCCCCCGACCCGTACGAGCTCGTCGCGAAACTGGGAGACGGCACGCAGCATCTGATCCGACTGGCGCGCCTTCCCGATCTCTCCAGCCAGCTCCTCGAGATTGCTCACATCTTCCGGAGAGGCTCGCTCCGCAGCCCGCCGGGCCGCGAACCCGTGGATCAATCCGAAGAGCTCGAAATGGTCCGCGATCGTCTCGCCATCGAAGCGATTGACGAACGCGCCTCGATGGGGCTCCACGGTCACCAACCCCTCTCTCTCGAGGGCGACGATGCCCTCACGGACGGGAATCCGGCTGACACCCAGCGCTTCCGCGATCTGCTGTTGAGGCACCCGATCACCGCTCTCGAGATCTCCATCGAAGATCAGCTCGCGCACGTAGTCCGCTACGAGGCCACCCGCGCTCTGTCGGTCGAGCCGCGGGCGATTCCCGAGCTTGGCCGCAAGAGATTCCGGCGCGATCATGTGTGATCCCCCTCTGTAGACTTGACCGTCAGGTCTGGTACCGGCGCGTTGGAGAAAACGCTTTGACGCCGTGGCTGAATATAATATACAATCGGCCGAACGAAAGCCCGGCGGACTCGATTCCTGCACCGGAGAGCGACTGGACACTGAACAAGGGTGCCCGGCCTCCTGCGAGACGGAAACGGACGGTCGGGCGCGATCCCTGTCGGCGCGGGCGGTGGGGACCAGGACATACACGCTTCGCCGCGCAGCCGGCGCGCAAGCGAGACAACCGAAGACCCGACAATATCGAAGGAGGTAGAGCCATGGCTGATGCCGTCCAGCGCGTGCTCGATGAGCTCGAAATCCGAAACCTGCTCGCGCGTTCCGCACAAGCCTCCGATGACGGAGAGCTCGACGACTACATCGCCTGCATGCACGAAGACGCCGTCTGGGGGGGCGCAGGCTTTCCGGAGCGACGCGGCCACGCGGCAATCCTCGAGGGCGCGGTCGGGCGGCGGGCGGACGGAATCGCCGGCCCCGGCTCGCATACACGGCACTTGATCTCGACCTCCCGTATCGACGTGCAGGGCGACACAGCCACTGCGCGGTCGATCTTCCTCTTCTATGGGAATACGCACGAGACGCCCGAGCTGCGCTTGATGGGCGTTTGGGAGGACGAGTTCCTGCGAACCGACGAAGGATGGAAGCTCAGCCGTCGCACCATCGTGCGCGAGGAGGCCTAGGGCTGCATGGCTGTCGTATCCTTCGCCAGGGCCTTTCGGAGCCTGGCCGACGAGGCGCCCGACCGAATCGCTTTCGTCTGCGATGGCGTGGAGGCCTCACGAGGGGATCTCGAGCTCGCGGCGCAGCGACGCGCCAGCGACTGGGCCACGCGCGGAATCGGGACGGGCGACAGCATCGCGATCGCGTTGCCCAACTGCATCGACTTCTTCGAATGCGCGCTCGCCGCGTGGAAGCTCGGGGCCGTACCGATGCCCCTGTCCCACCAGCTGCCCGAGCACGAGCAGCGGGAGATCGTTTCGCTCGCATCGCCCGCCTTGATCATCGGCGCGCCCGCCCAGCGCTATCCCGACGCGCTCTGTATCCCCGATGCCCGTCAACCCGATACGAAGACGCCACCTGCCCAGCTTCCCGATCGCACGTCACCGCATGCGCACGCCATCGCATCGGGCGGCAGCTCGGGTCGCCCCAAGGTGATCGTCGACGGCCATCCCGGCGAGTTCGACGCTTCTGCGGCGCACTACGGAATGGGTCCGGACGCGCGCGTGCTCATCCCCGGTCCGCTCTTCCATACAGGCCCGTTCCTGAACGCGCGCGAATGCCTGCTGCGCGGCGGGCTCGTCGTGCTGATGAGCCGCTTCGATGCCGAGCGGGCCCTTCGACTCATCGACGAATACAAGGTGCAGTGGGTGAACCTCGTGCCGACCATGCTCCACCGCATGTGGCGGCTCCCCGACGAGGTCAAGCAGCAATTCGACCTGTCGTCGCTCGAACGTGTGGTCTCGAGCGGCGCGCCCTGCGCCGACTGGCTGATGCGCGGGTGGATCGATTGGATCGGGCCGAATCGCATGCACGAGGCGTACGGCGGCACCGAGCGCATCGGAGGCACCTCGATTTCGGGCAAAGAATGGCTGGAACGGCCGGGCTCAGTCGGACGTCCCACGGGCGGACGCAAGGTCAAGGTCGTGGGTGAGGACGGAGAAGAGCTGCCCCCCGGCCAGATCGGCGACGTGTTCTTCCTGCCGCCGGGCGGCCAGGGCTCGACCTACACCTATGTCGGCGCGACGGCGCGGTCGACGCGTGACGGGTGGGAGACGCTGGGTGACATGGGAAGGCTCGACGAGGACGGTTATCTGTACCTGGTCGACCGCCGCACGGACATGATCGTGACGGGCGGCGAGAACGTCTATCCGGCGGAGGTCGAAGCCGCTCTCGATGCGCATCCCGCGGTGGGCTCGAGCTGCGCCGTCGGCCTGCCCGACGACGACCTGGGCCAGCGTATTCATGCCGTGGTCCAGGCTTCCAGTGACATCGAAGACGAGCTTCGTGCCCATCTCGCCGAGCTGCTCGTTCGCTACAAGATTCCCCGCACGTTCGAGTTCGTGACAGAGCCCTTGCGCGATGATTCGGGGAAGCTGCGCCGTTCGAAGATTCGACAAGACCGGCTGCCTAAGCAGGTCGACTAGTGACCCTGGTATCGCGGCGGGCGCCGCTCTGCGAACGCGGCCATCCCTTCCTTGAAGTCCTTCGAGCGGGAGCTGAGCTCGAGGGCGAAGGCCTCGTTCGACAACGCGTCGGACGTGGACAGATCGAACGCACGATTCATCATGGCCTTGGTCAGACCGAGCGCAATCGTCGGCGCCGTACGCAGGTCATCGATCAGCCTGCTGCTTGCCGACTCGAGCTCCGTGTCCGGGACGACCTCGTGGACGAGCTCCCAGCGTTCGGCGGTCTCCGCATCGATTTCCCGACCCAGCAGCAAGACCTGTCGTGCCCGGGCGAGTCCTACCAAACGCGTCAGCAGGAAGGTCCCCCCACTGTCGGGCGTGAAACCACGGGCGATGAAAGGCTCGATGAAGCGTGTCGAGCGACCCGCGACGATGAAGTCGCTCGCGAATGCGATATGGGCACCGATTCCGGCGGCCACGCCACGCACCACGGAGACGACGGGCAGCTGGGTCTCGAGGAGCAACGAGACCAGCCGGTGGGCCTGACGGGGCAAGCGTCGCTGGATGTCCCCCACCCGCGGCTTGACGTCGCGCTTGGCGTTCACGTCCCGAAGATCGGCGCCGGAGCAGAAGTGATCGCCCACTCCGTCGAATACGATCACGCGAATCCCCGGGTCGTCCACCGCGTCTTCGACATGGCGAACCAGGCGTCTCATCATCTGACGCGTGAGCGAGTTGCGGCGGTCGGGGCGGTCGAATCGAAGTCGAAGGGCGCCGGCGTCCAGTCCGAACGCCAACCCCGGAGCTTCCTGGTCGGGTGAAAATTCCATGAAACGCAAGTTAGCCCAAGGATGACGTCATGAGTGATTGGAAAGCGTTGGTCCACAGTCGATTCGACACCCTGCACACGCCCGGGGTCGACAAACGAATGTCGCTGGCGGATGCCGTAAGGCGATTCGTCGAGCCCGGCATGACCCTCAACCCCGTGAGCCTGCAGGCGCGTCCCGTCGCCGCGCTGCACGAGCTGATCCGTCAGTTCCACGGGCGCGACCCCGGATTCACCTTCGTCTCGTCCTCGCTGTCGGGCAACTACCTGCAGCTCCTCGGCGCGGGAATCCTCGACAAGGTGATCACGTCTTTCGCCGGCGAGGGCTACCCGACACCCGGGCCGAGCCCCGTCGTCGCGCGGGCGCTCGAGGAAGACACCTGCGAGTTCGAGCACTGGACGATGCTCACGCTCTCGCAGCGTCTACTTGCCGGCGCACAGGGCGTGTCTTTCGCGCCCACCCGTTCGCTGATCGGAAGCGATATGGCGTCCGAGCTCAAGGCCCAGGGCGTCTACGCCGAGCTCGAAGACCCCTTCTCGCCCGGTCAGCGCCAGGCCGTCGTGCGGGCACTTCGCCCGGATGTCTCCTTCGTGCATTGCTGGGCGGCCGACCCATCCGGAAACGCGATCTGCTTTCCGCCGCATCAGGAGAACGTCTACGGAGCCATCGCGGCCACACGAGGCGTCGTGTTGACCGTCCACCAGGTCGTCGATGCCGACTTCGTCCGAAGGCACAGCCACCTGGTCCGGATTCCGGCCGACCGGGTGCTGGCCGTCTGCCATGCGCCCTATGGCTCGCATCCCTACGGCAACTACGCCGCTGGGGTTCCCGAGTTCACAGCCTATGCGAACGACTACGCCCACATGCGCGAGCACCGGCAAGCGCAGGAGTCCGCGGAGCGTTACGAGCAGTGGCTGCGAACGTGGATCCTCGACGTCGAGAGCCACGAAGCCTATCTCGACGGCCTCGGCGAGAAACACCTCCGGGAGCTCGAGCGCCTGGCTGGCCCCGAGTCCTGGCGGATCGAGCTCGATTCCCACGCGGACGCACTCGACGCCCAGGGACCGGCGAGCGCGACCGAGGAAATGATCGTGCAGGCCGCTCGGGCCACGAGCGAGCGGATCCGCGCCGACGACTTCGAGATGCTGCTCTCGGGCGTGGGCCAGGCGGCCCTGGCCGCGTGGCTGGCAACGCACGCCTTGAGAGCGGACGGGGAGGACATCACCCTGCTTGCCGAGACAGGCATGGTCGGCCACGACCCGCGCCCATCGGATCCGTTCCTCATCAACTACCGGAACATGCCGACGACGACGCAGCTGACCGACGTAATCGAGACACTCGGGCTCCACGCGTGCGGCGCGGCCAATCGGTGTCTGGCGACGCTCGGTGCGGGACAGGTCGATCGTCACGGGAACGTGAACTCCACGCGGACGAAGAGCGGTCGGTTCCTGGTCGGCTCGGGCGGGGCCAACGATGTCGCGAGCGCTGCCCAGGAAATCCTGCTGGTCGCCCGCCAGGCGAAGCGC
>JAPYTP010000241.1 GCA_029941885.1 Myxococcota bacterium | reverse complement strand
CAAGCTGGCTTTTGGCACAACGTCCGGGTATGGGCTTTATGTCGGGTGCCTAGGGGATCCCGTGACGGGAGAAGAGGCTCGGGTCGCAAGCGAGGAGACTCAAACCCGCAAACAGACTGCTCAGGAACAGGCGAGTGGGCACCCACGCGAATACACGCTGCACGCCGGTCAGGTGGTGACCTCGACTCCCCGCCAAAACGCGACTCGATCCTTGATCTCTTCGGCAGCGGGCTTGGGCGTAGGATAGTGCCAGGCGGCGCCAGAGTTCTTGCGCCCGCCCACCACGAGATCGTAGTAGGCCGCTTCACCCTTCCAGGCACACGACGACCTTTGATCGGTGGGCACGAAGAATTCGCTCCGAATGGAGTCCGCGGGAAAGTAGTGGTTGCCTTCAACCACGACGGTCTCTTCACTCTCCGCGATGACCTGATCGTTCCAAATCGCTTTCATACTCGTTCCTCCGTGGGAGTGGGAGTGAGATCGGCAGAGGGAGGGGTAAAAGTGAAAGGATGAGAGTGAGAGAGGGGCGGTGGGGCGACGAGAGAATACCGTTGGGGCTTCGATTTCAACCCATCGCCAAGGATCCGAAGCGACGCGCCGTGCAGTTCAAAGGTTTCCGCTTGGGAGATCTCCGTCCGGAAGGTCTTGGTCCGGAAGGTCTTGATCGGAAAGGTCTTGGTCCGGAAGGTCTTGATCGGAAAGGTCTTGGTCCGGAAGGTCTTGATCGGAAAGGCCTTGGTCCGGAAGGTCTTGATCGGAAAGGTCTCGGTCCGAAAGGTCGGCGCCGGGGGTCTCCCCATCAGGCGATGCGTACGCCTCAGTTCCCTCAGCGAGCTCTTCGCCCGAAGCTGACTGCGCAAGACCTGGCAGCCACCCGGTGAGCATCGCGATCGGCAAACCCAGAACAAGTACGCGGCAGATCTTCCAAGGGCGCATCTGGCAATCTTTTGGCATTCCACACCCTCCATCCGTCACGGCATTGATCGCTGACTGGTCCGGGACGCGCACCCAGTATGCCGCCCGTCACGGGATCCCCTAGGAATTTAACATAACGCCCATACTCGGACGTTATGCCAGAACCCAGCTTGAATGTCCTATCCCGTCACTGGCCACTGCCGTAGCCGCGATAGAAATGCCGACGCTGATTCTTAGGGTTCGTTTCCATCCAAGGCATCCTTTGGTGTAAAGGATGTGCCCGGAATTTTGTAGACTATCACCCCGACCGTTCACCCTACCCGGAGCTCGTGACGGGGGTTCGAATCGAGGGAGTGCCCGTTCGCGGGGCTAGCCCGTCCTTTGCGCCAGCAGGAGACCGAGGCGGTCTAACGCGGGCTCGCGAAGACGGCGCCCTGGAGCAGGTCGAGCTGGTCGCGGCCGGGGAGACGGTCGGGAGTGCGTGCGAGCAGCCACCAGGTCTGCCGCGGATGGTACCAGGGGATGGCAAGGGAATGGAGGCCCGCGTCGTAGACGAGTTCGTGGATGCTAGAGACGGAGTGAGTGACGCTTTCCGGATAGACCCAGCCTTCGCCGGGCGCGGGGTCTTGCCCCTCTTCCGGGTGAATGAACGTCACGGCAGCGAGCCCGTCGGGGCTCAGGCTTCGCTGGAATGCGGCCAGACCTCGCTCGATGAGGTCCGGGCCGCAATGCGAGAAGATCGATTGTGCCAGCACGTAGTCGAAGTCGACGCCGAAGGCGCTGCAGTCGAAGTCGTCGTGATGGAGGAATCGAGGTCGCTTGATTTCGACCTGATCCGCGCCGACTTCGTTCTGGATCCCGTCTTCGATCAGCCAGGGGTTCGGCTCGATTCCGAAATAATGGTCCGAGTCCAGGTAAGGGATCAGAAGGCGGCCGGCGCGGAGCGATCCACACCCGAAGTCGAGCAGCCGATGGTGGGCCCGCAAGCCCAGAGTGCAGAGCAACCTGAATTGAGTCGCGCCCATCGCGTCGTACTCGCGAGGCGGGCCGACGTAGGCCGTGTAGTGGTCGCTGCCGGAGGAGAGTGCCTGCGCTTCTTCAAGGGAGAGCCGTCGATTCGACATGTCTTCCAGAGCCTACTGAATCTTCCTTCTCATTTCCGCGACCTGCGGTCCCGGAGAGGACGTTAAATCGGCGGATGAGGTCGTGCCGACCTCGGCGGGCGTGGGTAGGGGAGGTGAGATCCAGACAGGGCTCGACACGGCTTCTTCGCCGTCGGCTTGCAGGGCCCGAACGAAATAGAAGGCGCTGTCGCCCGGTTTGAAGTCCGGATCGGTCCAGCGGAATTTCAGGCTCTCGCCGCTGCCTGCGACGCTATGCACGACGCGGGTGTCCTTCGTCACGTCGACGCGTTCGATCGCGGCGGTCCCAACGACCTCGACCTCGATCATGGGCGTCGCTTCGGACACAAATTCCGACCCCATGGCGTGACCGTCGACGTCGAAGGCGAGCAGGATGCGCTCCCCGCTCGTGCCGTAGGTCCTTCGCTCGTAGAGCGCCCGGAACAGGCTCTCGCGGGTCCGATCCACCGCGTAGACGGCGACCGCGGCGTGGCCGATCTCCTGCGGGCGGTCGCTGCGGGCGGGTCGGAGAAATCCGTAGCCTGGATTTCCGTAGTGGCCGTCGGTGCTGGCGATGATCCCGAGTCGCTGGCCGTTTTGGAGGAATTGCATGGCCCACTCCGCGGAACGCCGATGTTCGCTGAAGATCTCGACCATGCGCTGGAGCTCGGGGTGGTGGAATTCGGGGTTCGCTCGACGGCCGCCCCAATGCGGGATGGCGAAGATATCGCCTCCGCCGGAGATCCCTTCGAGCCTGAGGAAGAGGTCATCGATGTGCTCCGGCTGAGGCTCGACTCCGTGGTACATCTCGAGGTTGCGCGCGTCGTAGTAGGAACGAGAACGAAGAATGGGAGGGTCGTTTTCTACGAAGAAGACGTTGTGGTCACCGCCTAACTCCGTCAGGCCGCTCCATTCGTAGGCCTGGAGGGTCACGAACTCACCCGGTCGATACCACTCGTTGGTGATCTCTTTAGAGTGCGCCCATTGCGCGTCGGTCACCTCGAACGCGTGATCCGTGACCGCGCAGAAGTCGAGGCCTGCCGTGTTGCGGGCGAAGTCGTAGAACGCGTCGACACTCCCGCGACCATCCGAGTACAGGGTATGTCCGTGGAGGTCGCCCCAGAGTAGGAGCCTGTCGGGGGCCTTTTCGCGGACGCGGACCGGGTTCCCCCGTTTTCGCCCGATCTCTGAAGCTGCGGTGATCCTGAAGTCGCCCGCCTGGCCGAAGCGGATGTTTTCGACCCTCCGAACGCCGTTATCGACCTCGACAAACTCAACCCGTTCGGGGAGGCGCGCCGTTGCATCCGTGGAGCTCAGCCGGACGGTGCCCGAGAATCGGGCCGCGGGGTTGCCGTAACGATCCTCGACGCGGACGATCGCCCAGGTCGGCTCGCCGACGAGGGCGTCCGAGGGCATCACGATCTGGACGCGATGGGGAGAGCTTGCGAGGACCTCGATGGAGGGGGAGCCCGCCAGCGGGAGGTAGCGCCCGTCGGCGAGGGCGTTCACGTAGACCTTGAACGTGAACTGCTCCTCGTCGAAGGACTGCACTCGCATCCCTCGCTAGCCTTTGCCCTGATCGCCGTAATGGACCTGGATCTCTTCGCCCTCTGCCAGAGGCTCGCTTGGGAGGACGACCTGGAGGAGGTTCTGCCAGGGAAAGGTCTCGTTGAAGAGTCCGCCCCCGTAAGGTGGTTCGAAGTGGAGCTCGACGGGCTTTCCGCCCGAGGTTTCGACGCTGACGAAGCCCTCGCGGGTCGGATCGTCGATCTGTGGAGGGCTGAAGTCCTGGAGGTGTCGCAGCGCGACGCGGATCCCGCCTCCGGGCTGGATCCCCGCCCGCCCGACTCGGTAGACGAGCGTCCAGCTCTGGAGGGAGCGGGCTTCGACGGCTGCGGGTCCTTCGAGCGTGACCGAGCCGATTCCGAGGGCTCGCCCCGCGGCGAGGGCCTCGCCCTCATCGAGAAAGGGAGCGTCGGGGTTTCTCTCGCGGGCGGGGCCCCGTTCGTCCTTGTCGAAGAGGGAGGAGGTGGCGGGGCCCGCCGGAAGGTCGGGTGGCGTCTCGGAGGAGCATGCGGTCAGGATCGCGCAGGCGAGCGCGAATAGTGTGGACCGAGGGCTCATGACGCAGGCCATCCCTTCATGAGGGGGAGCATACAGGCCGGTTGGCGTGGGTTACAAGGATCGCGAAACCCTCCGCGACGATCTCAAAGCCAAGAACTTCGAGCCTGCGAAGGCAGAGTATCTGCTTGCCCACCAGGGTCAACCCGTGCGTAATGTCTACGCTTAGGATCGAGTACGTCCCGCCTGGGAAGTAGACCATCCCACCACCGGCGGCAATGGCAGCGTCTACAGCCGCCTGGACATTCGGGTTCCATGACTTTCACGAACCGCTTGGTGGTCCCGCCAATGGTGCGGCTCACGATTAGCCAAAGCTGATCCTGGTCCCCGCTAGGGTGCGGAATGACCGCAATGCTTTCCACCTTGGCGTCGGTGCCGCCGAGCGTGTGCCGGTGCCATGCCGTGACCTGCTGGCTCCGCTCGTAGGTGAAGCAAATCAAGTCGCCCGTGGCGAGCGTGGCCCAGAGCAAGCGGTTGGGCTCTTGCTGAAAGGCCAGCCGGGTAATGCCGCCCAGCGTAATGTGGTCCGCGAGTATGGTCACATGGCCTTGATGGGGACTGAGCGGACCCAGTCGCGATCTGTGAATCTGGGCCGGAATCGCCCTTGCTCGAGTTCTACGCTCATGTGCTCTTCCTCCGTGTGCTGTTCCACTTTCACGGCACGAAGCCGGCCCACGTGGGGCCGCGTGGCTCACCACGTTTGCGGATACGCGAGGGCCGAATCCAGGTACTTGACGGGTGCCGCGGGGGTGCCGTCTGCCGTGTTCGGGACCGCCACGGACCGCTCCTCGCCGCTGCCTGGAGCGCAACCTACTGTTCTTCTTCGGGTTCGGATTCTCTTCCCAAGCTGAGGGTCGCCGGTTATGGGCCAGCTTTGCTGGCCTTTCATCGCGCAGTGCGGCTTGGCCGCACGGCGCTCGCGAACCCGGTCTCGCGCTCCATCCTTTCCCAATGCCCTCGGTCGCTTAGGCCGGGGGCGTTTTTGTTGGGGGTGTCTGGCGATCCGGCCACTGCCCTATGCTGCCGTTTGCTGCCGTTATAGTCGGCAAACGAGAGGTCGGTTTCCTCTTGGGGCAGCATGTGGGCGTACTGCCGAAGCGACAGTTCGGGGTTGCTGTGCCCGAGTTGTCCGGCAACCCACCGCAGGCTCTTCCCGGCTGCCAGGGCGCGGGAAGCATAGGTATGTCGCGTGCAGTGGAGCCGGAACGGTCGGACCCCTTCTCAGCCGTGCCCGAACCCTCCACTGCCCCTCTCCTCGGCCTTGTGGGCATGGCTGCTAGGAGGCGGGCCTGAAGCTCAAATTCCATCATTGATTGCGCGCAGGAAGGCCACAGTCTCCTCTTCACGGTTGGTGCGCTCGTCGGGTGACGTCCCATAGGCACGATTCGCCGAGAGCTTGACGATGACTGAGCGTTTCTTCGGGTTGACGAACACGAATTGGTTGTAGATGCCGACGGCTGAAAACTCCTGCGCAGATCCCGCCGGAACCCACCACTGGTAGCCATAGCCCATGGGAAATACATGCCCGCCGACGATCACCCGGCCCTGCTCCAGGTGAGGCGCATCGCTGCGTATGCTGGAACTGACCCACGACTCCGGTACGAGTTGCTGGCCAGCCCAACGTCCATTGTTCCGGTAGAGTTCGCCGATCCTGGCATAATCACGAGCCGTCAGGTTCAAGCCACCGAGAGCCATTTCTACACCTTCAGCGTCCAACAGCCAGTACCCGGGATGCTCGAACCCCAAGGGCTCGCAGAGTTTCTGCTGCATGTATTCCGATAGAGTCGTCCCCTTGACGGCCGCAAGCAGCAAACCCAACACCTGCGTGTCAGCCGAGTTGTATTGGCATCGGGTGCCGGGATCCACTGCGGGCTTGATGCCGCGTACAAACTCGCTGAGCGAGCCTTGGCCTGCCATGACGGGCTGAAGGCGGTTCGAATCTGAATCCGGGTCGCTGTAGTCCTCGTTCCAGTCGGCGCCCGAAGACATTTGAAGGGCATTCCTTATGCTGACGCCTTCATAAGCGGAGCCCTTGATCCCAGGCAGATATTGGTCGATTGGATCTTCGACCGAAGTGATCAGTCCTTCTTCGATGGCAATGCCAACCAGGGCAGAAACAAAACTCTTGGCCACGGACCATGACGTCCAGGGTACTTCCGGTCCGCCCGTCAGGTAGTACTCCTCGAAGCAAACCTTGCCGTCCACCACGGCAAGCAAGGCCGACGTATCGGTCTCCTCGAGGAACGACATCGAGTCCCGATTCGCACCGCCAAACCGGTAGTGCTCGGGCAGTTTCAGGGTTTGTCCCACCGGAAAAGGCTGGGGCTTGGCGGCCGCAGACAGCCGCCGGACGGGGTAGAACGCATCCATACGACAGAATTGATCGTGCTGCGGCTCACCGCTAAAGAGGTTGAGCTGTTCAGTACTCATGACGGAGGCAACTCCACGAGGCCCAGTTGCAGGAACAAGGAAAGGTGGTCTGAAAGTCCGCGCTGACGCGTGATCAATCCATCCTTCACCGTCAGGATCGTCACGTCCCTGAAACTGACGGGTTCGTCTGTTCCGGGATTGCGCCCGGATATGGTCAAGCGCACTACGACTTCATCGCCCGCCTCGATGAGTTCCTCGATGTCTTCCGCGTAACCTGGCAGATCCTGCCTGACCTTGCTCGCCAGTGCCGCCACACCCGCCAGCCCCTGGCCCCAGTCAGTGATGGGATAGTCCGCTTCGAATTCTGGTGAATAAAAATCGCCCACTCTCTCGGTTTTCCCTTCACTCCAGATGACCTGGCACGCCTCTCTCACAACGTTGGCCGCTCTACCCAATTGCTTTCTCCTCGTTTTCCCCGGACGGGGCTCCCACGCAGGAATCTAACAAAACGCCCATACCCGGACGCTGCGCCGGAAGCCAACTCGAATGGCCTGTTCGGTTGTGTTGGGAAGTGTTCGCTACCGTCAAATCGAGACACAACAACCAATCGGGAACCAATCGGGGAGGAAGAGTAGGTAGG
>JAPYTP010000240.1 GCA_029941885.1 Myxococcota bacterium | reverse complement strand
GACCACCTCACGGTCTTCCAGCGGACGCCGAATTTTTCGGTTCCGGCCTGGAACGGTCCCCTCGAACTCGAACAACAGCAGGAGATCAAATCGCGATATCGTGAGGTACGCGCGATCAATCGGAGGCGCTTCGCTGCTTTCGGTTTCGGGTGGCCGCATAACGAAGGCCTGACCTTCGAAAAGTCTCCCGAGGAGCGCCGTGCGATCTATCAGGAATTCTGGGAGGTCGGTGGCCTCGCCTATATTCTGGCCTTTGCGGATCTCCTGCTCGATTCGAAGGCGAACGACGAAGCGGCGGACTTCGTTCGGGAGAAGATCAGGGAAGTCGTCGACGACCCGAAAGTCGCCGACCTGCTCTGTCCGGATCATGCGGTGGGTTGCAAACGCCCCTGCACCGACACGGGATATTTCGAGACCTTCAACCGTGACAATGTCGACCTCATCGATGTCAGCAAAGCTGGAATCGAGTCGATAACGACGCGGGGCGTCGTTGCGCGGGGTGTCGCGATCGACCTCGACTGTCTGATCCTCGCGACAGGTTTCGACGCCATGACCGGATCGATCGATGCGATCGATATCCGAGGGCGATCGGGCGAGGCGCTGAAGGAGAAGTGGTCCGCGGGTCCAATCACCTTTCTCGGCCTGGGATCCGCAGGCTTTCCGAACCTGTTCACGATCACCGGCCCCGGGAGCCCCTCCGTCCTCGCGAACATGGTGACCGCGATCGAGCAGCATGTGGAGTTCATCGCGGCTTGTCTCGTGTACATGGACGAACACGGATATCGGCAGATCGAAGCGAGCGCCGAGGCCGAGACCGCCTGGGTCGCCTACGTGAACGAAGTTGCAGGAGAGACGATCTATCCGACCTGCAACTCGTGGTATCTCGGTGCGAATGTTCCCGGCAAGCCACGGGTATTCATGCCGCATGTCGGATTTCCGCCCTACCTGGCGAAATGTGAAGAGGTCGTGGCCAGGGGCTACGAGGGCTTCTCCTTCTTCTAGAAGCCGAGCTTCGTGGGTGTCACCCATTGAAGTGTTCCAGCGCACAATCCGCATCCCGAACCCGACCGAAGAAACCTCCAGCGAGGGGCAAACGAGAGGGGAAGGGGGACAGAACATGTCACGAACCAAGCGGCGCCAACGCGTCCGATGCAAGCTGTCCTGCGAGATCGTGGTCTCGGCCAAGAAGCGGATTCAGGGACGAGTCGTCACGCTCTCCGAAGGAGGACTCGCGGTCGTTACCGCGTTGACCCTCGATCAGGGAGATCCGATTCGCCTGGTGATCGATCCGAAGGGCGCCAGGCCAATCAGGGTGTCCGCGATCGTGTGGAACGATTCTCAACCGCGTACCGCGAGTGGTAAGTCCCGCCTACACCGACTCGGTTGCGTGGTCTCCGACCCCTCCGATTCCTTCGCGGGATTGCTAGGCCGGTTGCTGCCGACCGAGGCCGAGGATTTGAAGGCGCCGCCGACCGGCGGGATCTCCGAATCGATCCCGATTGCCATGCCGAAGACGAGGGAGACCGAGGACGAGTGGGGGGAGTCAGACCTCCCCCGCTCGCGCGAACTCCAACCGCCGCCCAAACTCGAGGCCGAGGAGCGTCTTCCGTATTTTCGGATCCGTCTGAAGCAGATCGGTGGGCCGCGAACCCGAATCATGACGATCCAGGCCCGTTCGGCGACCCAGGCCGAGCGACGTGCCCTCGAACAGCTCGACGCAATTTCGGAAGGCCCCGAAGGCTGGGGCGTACTTCACGTTGCGAAGGTATCGGGCGGAGGCCGCTAGAGGGCGGAATTCTCGATCTAGGCGAGCTTGGCCGAACTCGAAGAGGTCGTCGTGAAGACCACAGACGAGACGGGTCGATCCCATTGCGCCCTTTACTCGTTCATGAGATTGAGGGCGCGCTTTGGAGCGACGGCGCGATAGCCTGCCTCGAGAAGCGCCGCGACGATCTCCCAGTCGATCTCCCCGTCGACGTCGACGTCGACGCCGATCCAACCGCTCGGCCCCACATAAGGTGGAACGAAGAAGAGGTGGGGCGCAGCGCTCACGAGATCCTCCTGGGTGTCCGCATCGGATCTGATCCACACGGCGATACGGCCGTCGCCATGGTGGTTGTCGTGAAAACTCGCGAAGGTCTTCTTGCCGCCCCACCAGGTCGGGGAACCGTGGGAGACCCGCTCGTCGATCTCCGGCCAGGCCACGACGATCTCGCGCAGCCGATCGAGGGGGGAGTCCGACCTCTTGTTTCGCTTTGCCATCCGGTCAGTCTAGGGGTCGCTGCGGTCTTCTGAAAACCAGGACGACTGTGTCTTAGTCGATCTGGCGTCGCCCTCGAATCGAGCAGCATGGCCCACTCACCGGGCCTCAACGTGAGGGGTCGAAACTCCGGAGTCGGGCGCTATTGGTGACGACGAAGAGGCTCGAGAGCGCCATCGCGAGAGCGGCGATGCCCGGGCTCAGTCGCATGGACTCACCGAATAAGGGCACGAGGAGCCCGGCTGCCAGAGGGATGGCGGCGACGTTGTATCCGAACGCCCAGAAGAGATTCTGGTGGATCGTGCGCAGCGTCCGTCGACTCAAGACGACTGCGTCCGCGACCGCGGCGAGATCGTCCTTTACCAGTACGACCTCCGCTGCTTCGATCGCGACATCGGTCCCCGATCCGATGGCGATCCCGACGTCGGCGCTGGCCAACGCCGGCCCATCGTTCAGTCCGTCCCCGACCATCGCTACGCGCTCCCCCCGCGACTGCAACTCGCGAACGAACTTCGCCTTCTCGCTGGGCAACACATTCGAAAAGACGCAGTCCGTCGAGAGACCCAGTTCCTTTGCGATCGCATTCGCGCTCGCAGGCTCGTCGCCGGTCAACATCGTGAGCCCCAAGCCGAGGGAGCGGAGTTTCTCGATCGCGGGACGTGCGCTTGGATCCGCGGAGTCGCCGACCGCGAAATGGCCGGCGGCGATTCCATCGATCGCGATGAAGACCGACGAATCGCCTCGTGTGGCTGCTTCCTTCGCTGCGGACGCGAGGGGGTCGAGCTCGATTCCCCGCGCTTCGAGGTAGCGCCGACTACCGAGTAGAACGTCGCGCTCCCCGACGCGGGCCCCGATGCCACGGCCTGGATCGGCCTGGGCCCCGCTCGTCGCGCCGACTTCGATCGCGTGCTGCGAGGCCTCCGCCTCGTAGGCGAGGATCGCACGGGCAAGCGGGTGCTCACTCTCGCGTTCGACAGCGGCCGCGTAGGCGAGCACGGTCCGCTCCTTGAATGCGGCGGTAGAGGTCGACGCGCGGACGCGCGGGCGCCCGAGGGTGAGCGTCCCGGTCTTGTCGAGCACGACAGCACTCAGGTCGCCGGTGCCCTCGAGCGCTTGCGCGCTCTTGAAGAGCAGGCCGCGTTCCGCACCGACGCCGGTGCCGGCGACGAGGGCGAGGGGTGTCGCGAGACCCATGGCGCAGGGGCAACTGATCAAGAGCGTCGACACGGCAAAGAGCAGGCCGGCCGCCGCCGGGTGGACGTCGGGAAGAAATCGAGCCGCTGCGAAGCTCCACCAAGCGATCCCAGTCAGAAAGGCCAGCCCGATCATCGCTGGAACAAAAATCCGTGCGATTCGATCGACGCTGCTCTGGATGGGAGCGTGACTGGCCTGGGCTTCTCGGACGAGTCGGGCGATATCGGCGAGGGCGGTGGCGTCCCCGACCGCCCGAGCGACGATGCTGAACGCGCCCTCGTGATTGACGGTTCCCGCGTGGACCGAATCGCCCGCGCGTTTGCGGGCGGGGCGACTCTCCCCGGTCAACATGGCTTCGTCGACGTGGGTTTCACCGGATTCGACGACGCCGTCGACGGGGACGCGCTCGCCGGGATGGACGCGCACGAGATCACCGAGCCGCACCTCCTCGATCCCGACATCGAGGGTCTCGCCGTCGCGTTCGACGCGGGCGCGTTCCGGCTGTTGGGCGAGCAGGGCACGCACCGCCCCACTCGCTTCTCGGCGGCCTCGGGTTTCGAGGACCTTTCCGACCATGACGAGGGTGATGATCATCGCGGCCGACTCGAAGTAGACGGGAAAGAGTGCGCGGTCGAGACCGAGGACGAGTGCAGTGAGGCTGTAGAGATACGCCGTCGACGAGCCGAGGCTGACCAGGGTATCCATATTCGTGGTTCGGGCGCGGGCCGCACGCCAGGCACCCCGATGAAAGTCCCGTCCCACGTAGAATTGAACGATCGCTGCCAGCACCGCGACGAGCGGAAGCCGGCCCGGGAAATCGGGGAGCCCGAGCCGTGCGGGGCCCATCCCGAGCAGCCCGGTCAGCGCGCTCAGCACGATGCCGGTCCACATGCGACGACGCCCGTCGGCGAGGGCGTTTTCTTCGAGGCGGGCGGCCTCGGCGTCTCTTTCATCCGAAGTCGAACGGGATGCCGGACGCGCGGCATAACCCGCTGCAACGACCGCCTCGATCAGGGCGGTCGGTGAAACAGCGTCGGGATCGAACCGGATGCGCGCATCCTCGAGTGAGTAGCTGACGCGCGCTTCGGCGACGCCAGGGAGAGCGTCGAGACGGCTCGAGATCGACGCCGCACAATTGTCGCAGCGCATTCCGGAGACGCTGAGCGTCAGAATCTCAGTGGCCCGGGGTGCGGCGTCGGGGCCCGTCTGCAGGGTGCCCTCAGCGCTTGGCGTCTGCATGGAACACCTCGAGGATCTCGCTGATCACACGTTCGCGCTCGGTGCTGTCCTCGCTGCGCAACCCGTCGACGACGCAGGTGGCGAGATGGGTTTCCAGCGCGATCGATCCGACCCGGTCGAGGGCCGCCCGGACGGCCTTGATCTGTTTCAGGACGTCGATGCAATAGGCCTCCTCGCGCACCATCTTCTGGATACCGCGGACGTGCCCTTCCACATTCTTCAATCGTTGCAGCAGTTCTGAGTCCGCCTGGGCGTGGGATTCGGCGTGGCCGGTTCGCACGGGTGTGGGGTCCAGGGGAAGGGGCTCTGCCGGCATGGGTTTGAATCTCCAGGAATACCCCCACCCATATGGGGGGGGGGTATTCAAGATAACAGTATTGTGGCCTCTTGGGAGACACGGTGAAATTCAGACCCGCAGATTGATGCTGCCGCTCTTGCCAGGCTCGTCCTCGGTCGGACCTACGGATTCCGGGGTCTCATCCTCATCCCGCTCGCGCTTCTTCTCTCGCCGGGACTTCCTGGGCTCCCGACTGGATTCACGGGTCGGGCGGATCGGCGGAATGGTGACTCCGCTGGTCGGCGTAATTCGGGGCAGATCGCTCATGGAGGGGGATCCTCCTGTCAGCTTCACCGCCGCGCCGGTCGGGCGCGAACTCGATGAGCCGGCGCTGATTGCTCGATGTCGTCGCGGAGGACCCGTCTACCGGGAATGATTCCGCGCAGTCTCGGGGGGCAGTCCTCGCCATCGGCCACGGCCGCTCGACTTTAGCCGGAGCATGCGAACGCGGTCCCATTTCTGGGTGCGCCGAAAACCCCAGCCCCGACGCGCGTATACTCGCGGGATGAGTGGGATCGACAAACTTCTCGAGATCATGGCGCAGCTTCGAAATCCGGACGGCGGATGCCCGTGGGACCTCGAGCAGGACTTCGAATCCATCTCGCCCTTCACGATCGAGGAGGCCTACGAGGTCGATGAGGCCATCGCCCACGGCGATCTCGAGGCGATTCGAGACGAACTGGGCGACCTGCTCTTCCAGGTGGTATTCCAGGCTCGCATCGCGGAGGAGCGCGGTGCCTTCGATTTCGAGGGGGTCACCGAAGCGATCCGATCGAAGCTCGTGCGCCGACACCCCCACGTTTTCGCGGACGCCGACACGCCTCCTACGATCGAGGCGCAGACCGCAACCTGGGAGTCGATCAAGGCGACGGAGCGCACCGCTTCGGCCCGCGATCGCAACCTAGACGAGCCCCCGGACCCCTTCGAAGGGGTCCCCCGCAATCTGCCCGCACTGTCTCGATCGGCCAAATTGATGCGGCGACTGGCTCGCCTCGAATCGGAGTCCGGGGAAGAGGACGATTCGCTCGAGCTTGTGCGTCGGACCGTCGCGGATGTCGATGCCGCGCTCGAGGGCACGACGCCGGGCCCGGATCGCGCCGGAGCGACTCGCCTGGTCGGCGAGGGATTGCGGGCCTGGGTCGGGCTGGCAGCAGCGCTCGGCGTCGACCCGGAACAGGCGCTGCGGCGAGCGGATGACACTCGGATCGAGGCCGCCCGGAATGGATCCGCCCCCTCGAATGCGCATCAAGCCGGCAGGTCGCCCCACCGATAGAAGGAGTCATCGGCCCGCTCAATCCGAGCAAGGGCTCGACGCGGTGGAGACCACGACCCATGAGCCTCGACCATCCGACCTGGAAAGGGCGACGCAAGCGTCCGTCGCGACGCCTCATGTACGATCTGCGGGCGGCGCTCCCCTTGGCCGGCATCGTCTTCTGCTTCGCGATCTCGGCGACCGCGATCTTCGCGACGGAGTGGATTCCATCCCGGTCGGAATCCCCACCGCCGGTCTCCGCGCCACGTGCCGTCGAGGCCGGATGCCCGCCGGCTACCGCGGAGGTGGCGATCCTCGCGCCCCTCGCGGCTTCTCTCGCAGACCGGACCGGGCCCTGAATCGGGACAGAGAGCGCATCTCCTAGAGGATTTCGAGCAGCTCGACCTCGAATACGAGTGTCGCACCGCCGGGAATCCGGCCGGTGCTTCGGTCGCCGTAGGCGATCTCCGCAGGACACACGAGGCGCGACTTTCCACCGACCTTCATCATGGCTACCCCCTCGGTCCAACACGCGATCACGCGGTTGAGCGGGAACTCTGCGGGCTCACCCCGGTCGACGGAACTGTCGAAGATCGTGCCGTCTCTCAGGGTGCCGTGGTAGTGAACGCGGACCTTGTCGGTTGCGCCGGGCGACTCCCCGGTCCCCATCTCGATGACGGTATAGATGAGTCCGGACACGGTCTCTTTGGCACCGGGCTTTTTCGCTTCGGCCGCCGCGAAATCCTGCGAAGCCTTCTTTTCGGCCTTGGCTGCCGAAACCTGGCGTTCCTTCACCAGGGTTCGCATGAGCCGAGCGCCCTCTTGTTGTTCGACCGCGAGGGTCTTGCCTCCTATGCCATCACGCAGTCCCTGAATCATGAGCTGCATCTCGCGTTCGCTGATCGGCTTGAGCGCCTGGAATTGCTTGGACATGCCGGAGC
>JAPYTP010000239.1 GCA_029941885.1 Myxococcota bacterium | reverse complement strand
GTCGTCTACAGCAGGACGTGATCTCCGAGGCGGTGCTGATTGCGCAGCGCGTGAAGCGGCCTGTGAAGGTCGTCTGGACGCGCGAAGACGACATGCGGAACGACTTCTACCGGCCCGCCGGCGTACAGCGCATCAGCGCGGGCTTCAACGCCGCCGGCAAGCTCACCGGCTGGTCCTACCGGAGCGCGGCCACCGACCTTCAGGTGGGACGCGGTCGCGCACCGGCCTGGATCGCCTGCCTCGACCCGGACGCCGCGCCCGCGGGCTTCCTTGAGCACTACGAGGCCGAGTTCCTGCCCATCGAGTGCGGGCTCGCTCGGGGCTTCTGGCGAGGGCCGCAGCCCACCTTCTGCACCTTCGCCATCCAGAGCTTCTTCGACGAGGTGGCCGCCGCCACCGGGCAGGATCCGCTCGCCTTCCGCCTGGCGCTCCTCGAGAAGAACCGGGAGCTCGACTACCGCGACCACGGAGGGCCGAAGTACGAGACGGCCCGGGTGCGTCGTGTCCTCCAGCGGGCCGCCGAGAAGATCGGCTACGGGCGCGAGGTGCCGAAGGGCCACGGGATCGGCGTGGCGGCGAGCTTCGTCTTCGGCGGCTATGCCGCGCACGCCATGGAGGTCTCCGTGCGCGAGGGCCAGCTCGCGGTCGAGCGCTGCGTCGTGGCCATCGACGTGGGCCTCGTGGTGAACCCGAGCGGCCTCGAAGGACAGATCATCAGTGGCACGATCGATGGACTATCGGCCGCGATGGGCCAGCGGATCTCCGTCGCCGACGGCAAGGTGGAGCAGAGCAACTTCCACGACTACCCAATGCTACAGATGGCAGCGGCACCAGACGTCGAGGTCGAGGTCATCGAGGGCGGGAGCGAGCCCCAAGGTGCGGGAGAGATGGGCGTGCCCACCGTGGCGCCGGCCCTGGCCAATGCGGTCCATGCGGCCACGGGCATCCGGATCCGGCGTCTCCCGCTCCTCCCGGAGCTCGCCAAGGCAATGGCGTAGGGTCGGCTCGAAGTTGTGCACGATCTTCGCGCCATCCTGACGGCCTTCGACGCGCTGCGACAGTGTGTTCTCTTTATTGATCCGGCGGAGCCAAAGTAGTCTTTCCGCGGTGACGATCAGGCAAATCAGGCTGCTTCCCGCCACTCGTAGCGATGATGAAGGCCACCGACTCGAGGCAATCCAACAACTTGGGCCTCTGGCGACGGTCGATGCTCGGTGGGTCGGCCCATCGGGGAATCCTGCAGCTCGGTGTGGACTCGGTCGGCATTGTAATAGTCGACGTATTCGCGGAGGAGGCGTCGAAGGTGGTCTTCGTTCAGGACGATCACGTGATCGAGTAATTCTCTGCGTACACTCCCGACCCATCTCTCGGCGATCCCATTCGGCCATGGATTTCTAAAGGCCGTTCGCTGAGGCTCGATTCCAATATTCTTGATCGACTCAGTGACCCGTTCGGAGAAGATCGAATCGTTGTCGTAGATGAAGAACCGTGGAGCCGTGTCGTCTGGGAACGTTTTGCGGAGTTGCTGAATGACCCATGAAACTGTTGGATGGGCCGCGACTCCAAAGTGGACGATTTTCCGTCGATCATGACTGATCACGAACCAGGCGTACTGCAATCCTCGTGGGAGATGTTCCAGCGGTCAGGGCTTCAAATCCCGAACCCACGATTGCATAGATTCAGGGCTGCAGCCTCCCCCATTTCCTCGACGCGCCATCCTTCGCACGAGACGCTAGGCCGCCGTGCCGAACGTGAGGGATTCTACTCTTCGGCGGGCTCGCGGTACGGACCCGCCAGATGTCCACCGTCGATCACCACCTGCGTCCCGGTGATATAGCTGGCCTCGTCGCTCGCAAGGAAAAGAGCCAGCGAAGCAACTTCCTCGGGCTCTCCCATTCGGGCAATCGGCTGCTTCGCCATCAGTCGGGCGAGACGTGCCTGAACTTTGGCGGAAACCTCGGTGACCATCGGGCTCGCAATCACTCCCGGATGGATCGAGTTGGCCCGAATGCCCAGAGGGCCGAGTTCGATCGCCGCGGAGCGCGTCATCCCCGTCACCGCAAATTTGCTCGCGGAATAGCTCACCATGCCGAGGGTGCCGACCAGGCCGTCGATCGATGAAATATTCACGATGGCCCCGCTGCCTGAGGCGGCGAGAGCGGACTTCGAGGCACGCATTCCCAGGTAGACTCCATTCAGGTTGACGTCGATGATCTTTCGGTGGTCCTCGACATCGAGCCCATCGAGCAGACCGACAATCCCGATCCCCGCATTGTTGATCAGGATGCTCAGCCCACCGAAGCGCGCCACCGTCGCCGCCACCACGCGATCCCAGGCTTCCGGATCCGTCACGTCGAGGCTCTGGTATTCCGCCTCGCCACCGAGTTCCCGAGCAAGGGCCTCTCCCTCGTCGTCCAAGACATCGCTGATCACGACGCGGGCCCCTTCGGCCACGAAGCGTCTCGCCTCCGCCGCCCCCTGGCCCCTCGCCGCACCACTGATCAGAGCCACCTTCCCCTCGAGTCGTCCACTCATTTCTGGATTCTCCTACCGCACGCAAGAGCTGATCCGTCCTGCCTCGAGCAAGGAGAGAGCGGCCAGCAGATGAATCCACCAGTCATTTGCGTCTCCTGGGAAGGGACCAAGTCGCCTCGTCGGGGCCTACTTGTCAGAACGTCTCGTATCGGTGGTGCTGAAAACGCATCAGGATTCCCCCCTGCTGCGTCTCACAACATTCTGGAGCGCGGCCGTTGCAATAGCAACGCCCCCGAAGTCGCCTCTCGGACGCATACGCCGCATCCCGCGGTCCGATTCGCTCTCATTCGTTCCTCGCGAGCCGATCTGCGTGCGGCGGAGAGCTCCCGCGTGACTTCGTCGCCCTGCTGCGTCTCAGGAGTTCGACTATTCCGGCACAGACGGATAATGAGAACACACAGCTCGATAATCGGTTGATCGAGGAACTGCCAGGCGTGGTCGACATGGATACCGCCGTCGTCCGCCATGAAAGGCTGGGTGGGGTCCTCAACTACTACGAAAGGAGGGCCGCTTAGACGGTCGGCCGAGTTTTGGCACCATACGGGGATCGGGTCAATGTCTCCAATCTTCTCTAGAATTCATGCACCAATGCCCAGCCTCGGCGCTTCAGGCAATTCATTACACCAGATCGAGCACACGAGTCCCTGAGCATGGATATAGAGACGTCCTCCGGAAGATGGCGAAGATGGCGAGTCGCAATCGCCGCGTTCATCGCCCAAGGGCTGGGGCCCGGACTGTTCGCGGCCTATGGGCTCTTCGTCGCCCCGTTGTCAGAGGCGTTCGATGCGAGCCATGCGTCGCTGGCATTCGGGATGTCTCTGCTCCTGATTCTCCAAGCAGCGATCGGTCCGGGTCTTGGATCGTTGCTTGACCGCTATTCGACTCGGGCCATCATGCTCTTCGGTTCTTCAGTGGCCACTGCTGGCCTGATCGCGACCTCTCAGGCGACGAATCTGTGGATGCTTCTCGGAAGCTACCTGATCGCTGTCACCGGCTTCACGTTCTACGCCCCGCTGCCGGCGGTCCTGCTCGTAACCAACCACTACGGCGCCCTGCGCGGTCGCGCCCTGGCCCTCGCCGCCACCGGCACGAGTGTCGCAGGAATGTTTCTCCCGCTCGCCACCGCCCAGCTGTTGGATCGCTACGATTGGCGTGGCAGCCTCCTCTGTATCGCGATGCTCGTCGGCGGGCTGACTTTCACGACTTTTCTGCGTTGCATCCCGAAGAGCTCCGGCGCACCACGACCCGTCCAAGCTTCCGCCTCCCAGAACACCGCGACAGTCGCGGGTTCGTGGGGCTTCATGCGAACGCGCGCTTTCTGGATCATCGGTCTAACGTTTTCAATCCTGTTCGGGTTGGCGGGGTTCTACGCTTTCTCAATGGCGCCCCACGTAAGCGAGGTGGGCCTCGAAGTGGAGGACGCCGCGCTGGTCATGGCGACAGGGGCAACCGTCTCACTCTTCGCAAAACTCGGGTTCGCGAGCATCGTCGACCGCCTCGAGAGCCACCTGATCCCGCTGACGGTGAGCCTGATCGTGATCCAGGCCTGTGCGTGGTTTCTCATTTCGACGAGCCAGACCCTTGCGCTCTTTCTCGTGGCAGCGAGCCTCTTCAGCTTTACGATCGGGCCTTTCCTGGCACTGGGCCCATACCTCAACAGCCTCTATTTCGATGAGCAGATCATCGGCCGCGTGAACGGTGCCCAGGCCCCCCTTGCACTCCCCTTCGCTTTGTCGGCGCCGCCACTTGCCGGCCTCTCCTACGACGTCACCGGTAGCTACGTCAGCGCGTTCTATGGAGCCATCGCATTGCTCCTCGTCCTCGGTACCCTGTTTCTGTTCCTGGGCCGCCCGCAACGACTGGCGGCCCCCATTTTAGAGGACGCGCGCGGACATGACGATGCCTAATAAAACACCGCTCATCGATTTCAGGATTCGACCGCCGTACAAGAGCTTCGTTCCCAACTTCTTCACCTTCAGCCACCCCCTCGACGAGGGGCTGGGCCTGCCGGCGATCGTCCGGCTCTGCTTTCGCGATCCCGTCCCTTCCCGAGATTCCAAGTCCTTCGACTTGTTTCAAGAAGAGATGGATGAAGCGGGGGTGGTCTTCGCCGTCGTCACCGGTCGTGCGGGCGTGGACAACGCCGACGTCGCCGAGCTCGTCTCGCAGCACCCGGGTCGGTTCGCAGGATTCGGAGGCGTCGATTCCAGCGACGTCGGAGCCGCTCTCGCCGAGATCGAGGGCTTCCGCGATCGGGGGTTCGTCGGTGTTGCGCTCGACAATGCGATGGCCACGCCGCCCCGTCACAACGATGAGCCCGAGCTCGACTCCATCTACGAACTCTGCTGTCGCGAGAACCTACTGGTCAGCCTCAACGGAAGTTTTCTCCTCTCGCCCGACTTGACCTACATCGACCCGGTCCGCATCCAACGCGTCGCCCTCAAGTACCCGGGCCTTTCGATCATCGTCGCCCACGGCTGCTGGCCCTGGGTGACGCAGATCTGCGCCGTCGCCCTGATGTGCCCCAATGTCTATGTGATGCCGGACCTCTACCCGAACATGCCCGAACAGGAGGGTTTTTTCGCCGCGGTTCGAGCAGGGCTCGAAGGGCAGCTTTTGTACGGGAGCAGCTACCCCGCCATGTCCTTGCCAGCGAGCGCCGACGTGATTCGAAACGTCGACTTTGCGCCAGCCGAGGGTGCACTTCGCTCTATGTTCGAGGCGGCAGCAAAGCTGATCGGGCAGGATCCCGAAAAGCTCGCGCCGGGTTATGCGAAGGGCTGAGCCCTAGGCTCGAGCTCAGGGAGATGCGCCTTGGAGTACAGATCCGTCGCTGACTCAGGACTGCGAGTCTCGGCAGTCGGACTCGGAACGGTCGATTTCGGACAGCGACTCGACTCCGTCCAGTCGGAAACTCTGGTTCTGGCCGCGATCGACGCGGGAATCACACTCTTCGATACGGGCGACAACTACAACGACGGACTGTCCGAAGAATTTCTCGGTAAGGCGATACGGGGCCACCGAGACCAAGTCGTGGTCTCCTCCAAATTCACGGGCCGCGATCGTTTCAGGTCCGATGGTTCCCGTCGCTTCGTGATCGAGTCCTGCGAAGGCAGCCTGCGCCGCCTCGGGATCGGATGCATCGACCTCTACACGATGCACCACCCCGACCCCGACACGCCGATCGAAGAGACCCTTCGCGCGCTCGATGAGTTAGTCGAGCAAGGCAAGGTTCGTGCGATCGGGGCATCGAATTTTTCGGGTTGGCAGGTTGCGGAAGCAGATCATGTCGCGGTTGCCGCGCAGACTTCGCGCTTCGTGGCCTGTCAGATGGAATGGAACCTGCTCAAGCGTCACGTCGAGGATGAAATTGTTCCCGCTTGTCGTCACTACGATGTGAGCGTCATGCCTTTCTATCCGATCGCCTCGGGACTCCTCACCGGGAAGTATGGGAAGGATCGGCCTCTGCCTGCCGGAACGCGCCTCGGCGACCTTGATTTTTATGCGCGGGTGGCTTCGACCAGAAATTTCGACAAGGTCGGGGCGCTCACGGAGTTCGCGGAAGCGCGAGGGCACACGATTCTCGAACTCGCCATGTCGTGGCTATCCGGTCGGGCTGGCGTCTCATCCGTACTCGTTGGGGCGAGCAGCGCCCAACAACTCGAGAAGAACGCAGAGGCAATCGGTTGGAATCTATCGGCGGAGGAACGGAGCGACATCGACGCTCTGATCGAGGATCTTGGGAATCCCGGAGAGATTCCGTTCAACAAGTAGGTCGTGCAGATCACGCTGCTTCCTGCCACATATAGCGATGATGGAGTCCGCCGACACGAGGCGTTGGTGCATGAATCCGATAGCGGCGCGAAAGTCAGCTCTTCTGCACCAATCGTCTACTTCACGGCGAACGACTTTGGTCTGCCAAGTTCGAACATCCGATTCAGGCGTGTTGCACGCGATCAGCGTTTCAGCTTTCTGCGATTCGGGATGACGAGCCCGCAGCCGGTCACCGATAGTCGACTTACTCGCTGTGGCCTCATCGGCCACATCTCCCTGAAGAAGGTGTTCTCTGCGCGAGCCTGCCGGTGGTATCCCGATTCCTTCTTCCACTGGCGACGACCAACTTTCTTGACTCGTCTGACCGTCTGACCGTCCGATCGCGAGCGCAAGATCGCATCGATCTCGTCGCTGACATTCTCGGCGGAACGATGACTTTCGCACCGCGTGCCGTAGCGGCGTCGTAAATCGCAAGTGTGTCGTAAGCGGTGTCTGCCGTGAAGCTCGCAACACCATCCATCTCATCGATGAGGCCAAGAGCTGTCCTCGCATCGTCGGCGTTCCCGTCAGTCAAGATCTCGGCGATGATCATGCCTGATCGATCGACACCGAGATGAAGCTTCTTCCATGCACGCTTGCCGCGACCCCCATACTTGACAGCGGCCCACTCACCTTCGCCGATGATGGATAGTCCAGTGCTGTCGACGATGAGATGAAGGCGGCCTCTCGTCGCGGCGAGGCGGAGTCCGATATCGACTTGCTGGCTACGGCGAGAGATCGTCGTGGGGTCGGGAGTTTCGAGGTCAAGAGCCATCAGTGAAAGGACCCACCGAACGAACCCCTCCGCCTGCCGAAGCGGCAATGTGAAGACGAGCCGGAGCACGAGTGCCGTTTCGATTGCCTGATCTGAGAACTTCCGCTGGCCGCCTCGTTTTCC
>JAPYTP010000238.1 GCA_029941885.1 Myxococcota bacterium | reverse complement strand
CCGCGTGCTGCCGCGGCATCGTAGATCGCGATCGTGTCGTAGGCGGCGTCTGCCGTGAAACTTGCAACGTCATCAATCTCATCGATGAGATTGTGAGCTGTCCTCGCATCGTCAGCATTCCCGTTCGTCAGGACCTCTGCGACGATCGTGCCCGATCGGTCGACAGCCAGATGGAGTTTCTTCCAGGCGCGCTTGCCGTGGCCCCCACGCTTGACAGCGGCCCATTCGCCTTCGCCGATGATGGATAGCCCGGTGCTGTCGACGAGGAGATGCAAGGGATCTTTCGCGCCGGTGAGACGGAGATCGATCTCGAGTTGCTGGCTACGTCGGGAGACGGTGGTGTGGTCGGGCGCTTCGAGTTCGAGAGCCATCAGCGACAGAACTGACCGAAGGAAACCCTCCGTCTGTCGAAGTGGCAAGTTGAGGACGGGCCAGAGCACGAGTACCGTTTCGATTGCCTGATCTGAGAACTTCCGCTGGCCGCCTCGTTTCCCCGATGGTCGAGGCGTCCAAGAGTCGGCGGCATCCGGGGCAAACCAAAGTGTGATGTCACCTCGCTCCGCGAGGGCACGGTCGTACTCCACCCAGTTACTCACGCGGTACTTAGTCTTGTACTTGGGGTGGACTCTTGAGTTCATGCTGAGAATGTGGCCGATCGGGCTGAAAGGATCGCCGAGATTGGGGCAATGGCCCGATTTTCTCTAGGATCCATGCACCAACGCCGCACCAACGCCCCGATCTACCGATCCCCGGCCGTCACTGGGCGCCCAAGTTCTCGGATTGCCCCGCCTCGGCGGCCTCCATCATCGATACCCGCGGCACGAAGCAGATTGATCACTGCGATGCATCAACTGGAAAGCGGGCCCGAGTCCGTCCGGATGAATAAAGAGATCCGACAACACTACGGGTGCAAGATCGCGTTGTACGCCAAGCAGATCGAGGACTGACGTCCGGCCGCCCGGCGGACTGATTCCGAGCGCCTCTCGCCGCGCGCCGTTGCGCTAACCTTCGCGTAAACACTGTAGAGGCTTCCACGATGATTCTCTTGAACCCCCGCAATCTGGGCCACGAAAGCGACGACGAACGCACCCGCGAGCTGATGCGCGAGACTGTCGAATTCTTCGAAGCCAAGGGCAAGCAGCGCTTGCTCGAGGACTACTACGATCGCGGTTGGTACGCCGACTTCCTCGAGTACGCGAAGGATCATCGAATACTCGCCACGATGTGCACGCCTGAGGGCGAAGGCGCCGCCAATACCGAAGATGCCCGTTGGGACACCTGGCGCATCTGCCAGTTCGCCGAAATCCTAGGCTTCTACGGCCTGCAGTACTGGTACACCTGGCAGGTCTCGGTGCTCGGGCTCGGGCCGATCTGGATGAGCCCGAACGATGCCGTCCGCAAGCGCACCGCGCAGGCGCTGGAAGACGGAGGCATCTTCGCCTTCGGCCTGTCCGAGAAGACACACGGCGCCGACATCTACTCGACCGACATGGTGCTCACGAAAGACGGCGACGGCTGGAAGGCCAACGGCCGCAAGTACTACATCGGCAACGGCAACGAAGCGGCGATCGTGTCGACCTTCGGCCGCTTTGACGGCAGCGACGAGTATGTGTTCTTCGCCTCCGATCCGACGCACGAGAACTATCACCTGGTGAAGAACGTGGTCGCCAGCCAGAACTACGTGTCCGAGTTCGAGCTACGCGACTACCCTGTCAGCGAAGCCGACATCTTGCACCGCGGCCGCGACGCCTGGAACGCGGCGCTCAACACCGTGAACATCGGCAAGTACAACCTCGGCTGGGCCTCGATCGGCATTTGCACCCACGCGCTCTACGAGGCGATCACGCATGCGAACAATCGGGTGCTCTACGGCAATCCGGTCACCGACATGTCGCATGTGCGTAACATGTTTGTCGACGCCTACTGCCGGCTCGTGTCGATGAAGCTCTTCGCTCTTCGCGCCGCGGACTACATGCGCAGTGCCTCGCGCGAAGACCGCCGCTACCTGCTCTTCAACCCGATGGTAAAGATGAAGGTCACCACCCAGGGCGAAGACGTGATTAATCTGATGTGGGACGCCATCGCGGCCAAAGGCTTCGAGAAGGATACCTACTTCGGCCAGGCTGCCGTCGACATTCGCGCGTTGCCTAAGCTCGAGGGCACGGTGCACGTCAATATCGCGCTGATCGTGAAATTCATGGCGAACTACTTCTTCAACCCAGGCGAGTTCTCGGAAGTCGAACGCCAGGACCAGCCGCGCAACGACGATTTTCTGTTCGACCAGGGCGGAGCCGGCGGCCTCGGCCAGATCCAGTTCCACGACTACCGAAAGACCTTCGACGAATTCGCCCGCATCCCCAACGTCGCGCTCTTCGCCGAGCAGGCCGATGCCTTTCGCGATCTGCTCGCCAACGACCCGCCTGGCCCCGATCAGATGAAGGACGTCGACTTTCTGCTCGCCGGGGGTAACCTGTTCGCGATGGTCGTCTACGCCCAGCTGATCCTCGAGAACGCCAAAATCTACGGTCTCGACGACGACCTGCTCGGCCAGATCTTCGACTTCATGATCCGCGACACCGCGCGGCACGCGCTCGCCCTCTCGCTCCAAGCGGGCAGCACCGAGAAGCAAATGGCCCAGTGCCAGAAGATGCTGCGCAAGCCGGTCGCCGATCCCGCCCGCTACGGCCGGGTATGGGAGAGCGTTCGGACGTTGGACGGCGCCTACGAGATGAAGCCTTAGCCTCGGACGTTGGTGCACGAATCGAAGAGGAAATGAGTCAGTTGCCTCGATCTCGGAGGCCCTTTCGGCCCAATCGGCCAGATTCTCAGCACAGCTGCGTCTCATGACATTCTGGACTCGACCGGCGTTGGTGCATGAATCGGAGACGCGTCGCCGAATTCTCCATTTCGGGAATCTGGTTCAGGCGCCGATTGCGAAAGACTCTGGCCGGCCGAGTTCCGTCATCCTGTTCCGGCGCTGAGAAGAGGAATTTCAAGCCGCGTTTTCCGCACCACCGATACTAGGCATTCTGACAAGTAGGCCCCAATGGGCCCGTTCCGGGGGTCGCGCAAACTCGAAACCCTCGTAGCGTTCGAGTAGAGCCTCGAAGATGATGCGCATTTCAAGGCGGGCCAGATTGGCCCCCGGACAGAAATGAACTCCGTTCCCAAATCCCACATGCGGGTTCGGGCTGCGACTGATGTCGAACTCGAAGGGACGCTCGAAGACGGACTCGTCCCGGTTCGCAGACATCTCCCAATACGTGACCTTGTCACCGGCCCTGATCTTCCGGCCAGCGAGCTCGACGTCGCGCGTCGCCGTCCGCCGCTTGTAACAGGAAGGGGTCGTCCAGCGCACGATCTCCTCGATCGCCGTCTTCATGACCGCCGGCCTCGTGCGAAGCTTTTCCATCTCTTCCGGATTTTCGATCCGTCTTCGAGTCGTGAACTAGTTGTCGCCCATGATGATCTTCATCAAGTCAGACTGGTAGACACTTTTCTTCGGAACCGGAAGACCGCCGCGGTGCAGGTCGGCCTTCGTCAACGTGAAGAGCTGATCGATGATGAACGCGTGAGCGCGCGCGAGTTTCTCCATTTGCATGAAGTCGACCCCGCCGAGGTCGACGTCCGCGGTTGAATGGTAGAACTTTCCGATCGAGACCCAGCCGGTCGAGATCGCGCCCAGGTCGTTGTAGGGAGGGTGGAACGCGGCCTCGTCCGCGGCGGGATCGGCATAGACGAGGTCGCCCATCGGAATTCCGTAGTTGGCGGCGGCCTGCTTGAATAGATCGATCAAGATCGGGCTCCGGTTGGTCACCAATAACATCAGCGGCTCGGACACGTTCGACTTGGCGACATAGAGCGCCTCATCCAATTGCGTCACCATCCCGAGATGCTCGGGTCGGAGGACCATCAGGAGATGGTCTTTCATCAGCTCGCGATGTCTCTTGATGAACGGCAGTGTCCCGCCGACTCCGGGCACCTCATGGTCCCCTTGAAACAGGAAGATCAGCCCGTGCGCCCGCTCTTCGAGGGGGAGCCGCGCATAGTGCGCGGCCAACGCGAGGTTCAGGGCCACCGAAGAGCCATTGTCATGGAGGCCGTAGAAATAGCCGTCGACATGACTCGGAATCACGATGTAGTCACCGGATTTCCCTGGCAAGATCGCGTAGGCATTCCCGCTGATCCTCGCGTCGCCCGACTCCATGTGGCCCTGTACGTCGAGCTCGGCGATGACCGGGTTGTCGGCGGTCGCTCGGTCCAGCAGCTTTCGCAGGTAGAGCCCGGCCGCGTTTCCGATCGAAGTCCAGGGCACGGCCTCGCCGATCGAATCGCCGCCTCCCGGTGCGCCGACCCGGCCGGCCACCTGTCTGGCACCGGGAACATCCCACCAGACGATCACGCCCATGGGCGTTCCGTAGCGACCTGCGACGACTCGCGAGTAGGCCGTGCGAGCGGTGTGGGTCAGAGCGCCTCGTTGGGTGCGACCTCGCAGCAACACGATCTTGCCGTTCAGGTCTCGGCCCTGAAGCTCCGCGGCGGTGCCATCGCCCACGTAGACGACGGGAGCGCGAAGTCCGCCCTTGGGCGTCGTGGCGGAGACGAATCCGGTGATCGCATCCTTGAACGCGTAGCGTTTTTGATTGCCGAATCCTGGCGCAGCGACGACGGTCAAGTCACAAACGGTTGGACGCCATTGGGGGAATCCGGAAGGGAATGAATCGTGATGGACCTGCGTCAGGCCCATCGACTTCAATTGATCGAAGATCCAACGATGCGCCTTGCGTTCGTACGGGCTGCCTTGGAGACGGCCCCAAAGGATCTCGCCATCGCTCTTCGATTCGAGTGCGATGTCGACCAGTACTTTTGCGTAATCTTCGAGCTGCTTTGCTGTGATATCGCGACGCGGATCCGTCTCTGGATCCAGGTACTGCCGAAGCTGCGAGAGGCCGATCGCGTCGTAGTGCGCTTCGCGCAGAGAACGAAGCTTCTTCCCGTACTCGTCCGGCGTCATGAAGGATTTCTCGGCCAGCATCTCGACGAGCGCCTTCGGCGAAGTGGCCAGCGCTTGTTTGTTCTCGTTTTCGGCGGCTCCTGCGATTCCACCGGTCGCGAGTGCGAAAACCAGGACCAGCGAAGGACCCAATCTCGAATTCATCTGAATGCCTCCCGGATGATGTCGTTCATTCTACTTCCTTCCGCCGGAACGAAGATAACGGTACAGCAGCACGCGACGTTCCAGAGTGTAGGCGACAGAGCGAGATCGGGAACACGAACCGGCTTTCGTCGGCCGCCACAAAGAGACTAGAATGGGAATTCGACGAAACCTGGAGGCTCATCCCCATTCGATGTCACCCAATGCTGTCTGGAGTCAACATGTTCTCTAGGGATCTGTTAGTGGGATCTGTGATGATGATTCTGTCCGTGGGCTTTCCAGTCATTGCGCAGGAAACGAGTGTCGCTGACGCCATCTTCTTTGGCGGCCATGTTCTGACGATGGACTCACAGCGGCCGACGGTCGAGGCCGTCGCGGTGGCCGATGGAAGAATCGTTGCCGTCGGCGATCGTGATTCCGTTTTTCGATGGCGAAACGAAAGAACGCAGTTGATCGATCTGGCGGGCAAGACCTTGATTCCCGGCTTTCACAACGCACACGTGCATCCCGCCCTGGCCGCGGTGGCAATGGGATGGGAAGATGTCGGCGGTTACAACTACCCGACCGTCGAGGCGAGCTGGCGTGCTCTGCGAGATGCCGTCAAGAAACATCCGCCGGGCGAATGGGTATTCGCCGCGGGTTGGGATCCAATCCTGGTGCAAGGCCTCGAAGCACCGACACGGAAAGAGCTCGATGCGATCGCCCCCGACAACCCGCTCTTCATCACGCCCCAAGGAGGGCACCAGGTCTATCTGAATAGCCGGGCGTTGGAAGCGGCGGGGATCACTCGGAAGTCTCCGGACCCGGGGCACGGTTCCTACTATGAGCGGGATGCAGACGGCGAACTCACCGGCCGCCTCGTCGAACAGCCTGCGTTTTTCCCGGTGCAAGAGAAATTCGGAATGCCGAAGACGCGGGCCGCATGGGAGAGTGCGTTCCAGAACGTGTTTCGTCACTACGCGAGAATGGGAATCACGTCGATTACCGCGATGGGGGTAATGATCCCTCTACCGGAAGTGCTTTCGATCTATGAAGAGTTGACGGCCACTGATCCCGTCATCAGGCATAACGTCTTCATCACCTGGTATGCGCGCGAGCAGCTTCGAAAACTGAAACCCGGGGCCGGACACGACTACTTTCGCTACAAGGGCATGAAGATCTGGTATGACGGCTCTCCGTACAGCGCGACGATGCTTGTGGATGATCCGTATCTAACGAACGAGTTCACGAGAGAAGCGATCGGAGTCAAACCGGGGGCAGTGGGTCATGCCAACTGGAAGAATCAAGCGCTCCGCGAAGCGATCGATGAAATGCACCAGCGTGGCTGGCAGCTAGGCATCCACACCCAGGGAGATCGGGCCGCCCGGGAAGTGCTGCAAGTCATGGAAGATGTCGTCCGCAAATCGCCACGTACGGATTCCCGACATCGGTTCGAGCATCTGATGTTGGCAGAGCCCTCTATTTTCGGTCGTTTCGCCGAATCCGGATTCGCTGCGAGCTTTCACATCCAGCATGTCTACTACTACGGTCGCATCCTTGGGAACGAGTTGTTCGGCAAGGCGCGGGTCAAGCGTCTTTTGTCCGTGAAATCGGCTTTCGCCGCCGGACTCGAGCCGAGTCTGCATTCGGATCATCCGATGTTTCCCTCGACGCCGTTGCAAATGATCAAGACGGCCGTTTTGCGGCGCAGCCGGGAGGGCGATCTGATCGCCGCGGATCAGGCATTGACCGTAGAACAGGGACTACGGGCACTGACCATCAACCCGGCTTGGCAAGTTCATGAAGACCACAACACGGGCAGCATCGCCGTCGGCAAGTTCGCAGACCTGGTCGTGTTATCGGACAACCCTCTGGAAGTTTCGCCCGAACGACTGGACCGGATCACCGTCGACGCAACCTACGTTGGCGGTCGATCCGTCTGGAATTGAGTCGATCTTGCAAACGCTCGGACCTCTTCGACTCAATCGAGCATCAGGGTTTTCGCCTTCGCGTAGGTCGACTTGCGGGTGATCTTCATCTGCTCGTCGACGCTCAGGGAGAATAGGAATATTCGGATCGTCACAACGATCGGGTCGCGCCTTGGATTCCGTCTCGGCGC
>JAPYTP010000237.1 GCA_029941885.1 Myxococcota bacterium | reverse complement strand
GAGGGAAAAGCTAAGCTAATGAAAAACGTCCGGCAGGATCTGTTACATCACACTCACCGACTGGGCTCATCTTGGTCGAAGTACCCTTCGTCCGGCAATCGTTAGGTGACGAGGAGCGTCCAATCGTGATTCGCTTTCGCCATTTGATTCATGCTCCCTGAACTTTCCAACTAGCCAGCCGCGTCAATCCGTCCCATTCGTCAACAACCGGCGCACGAAGTCTTGGATCACGGGCGAGCCTTCGCTCATTGAGTTTCCTCGGTCGGCAACAAGAGCCGAGCGTTTCCCCTCAACGTACCCACGACGACTGCGGCCTGTGCGTATCGCTTACAGAGATCGGCGGCAACTTTCTGAGAGATTCCAAGGACTAGAAAGCTCGGTTCCGGCGGCCAGTCGCCGATATCCGCCGTACCAGCACCTTGGAAAAAAGTCAGACCTTTTTCGCGAAGTTCCCGCTCGAGTCGATCCTGTGAACGGGCGTTTTCTTCACGAGAAGCTGGTTTCCCGTTCGGGTTGTAGGCGGTGATGTAGACCCAACTTTCGTGTCCGGATCGTTCTAGAAGTGAATCGAGTTCAGGGCATTCTTCGTCGACTCGAATACATAGGCTGCCATCTGGCGTCTCTGCACGAAACCGAGTGTTGCGAAATGCCTCGAATAGCACGGCGGTCTCAACGAGTTCGCGAGCAAGATCGTACGTTTCGAGGAATCCCGACGAACGGTCTCCGGTTTTCTCGTCCATATATCGCTTTCGGTTGATTTCGATCATCACCGAAACGACTTGCGGGTTCTTGTTGTAGTAGTTGAGAGGAACGTAACTGCCTGCAAATGGCGTGTTTCGCCCGACCGTCCAGCCAGCCGCGCATGCAACTTGCTCGACGGCAGCGATCAAGGATTCTGAGGCGTGATACGGGTCGTAGCCGATGCAAAGGTCGGGACGGTCGAGATCTGAGTTCTCATAGGGCAATGGTTGATCCGGAAAGGAATGCGCGTCAACGATCAGGCATCGTCCGAAGCTCTCAAGCTGTCGCGATACCTCGTCCTCGAAGGCGGTTGCGTAGGGGCGGAAAAGTTTCAGAAGAATGTCGTCACGATGGGAGTGTGAAAACTCAGCTCCGCGCAGCGGCGTAAGCTCGGACGTACTTGTGTAGACGGCCCCCATTCCCTTCGTCGACATGACCTCTCGATTGTCATCTTCAAATCTCTCGGGATCGAAGATCAGTCGACTAAGGTTGTTGATGAAGACCGTTCCACCGTGTGCGAGGGCGGCCGGACCAAAGAGCTCGTCGGTGTAGCGATCGGTCATAGCGAGCACCTCTCGCTCCAACGCGGGGTCGTCGAGGATGATCTGGGAGCGCCAGGGGTTCGGCACCGATATCGCGCTATGGGGGATGTGAACGAGGAGCGGCGTGCGTGGAAGTTCGCCGGCGGTGTTAATCGTGAAGTGCGGCATCGCGGGCCAAAGTTTCGTCCAATCTCTCGATATCGTCAATTCGCCGATATCTACCGTCGCTTGCAAGCAAGGAGGTTGTGTCGGACCTATTCGAGGTTGTCGTGATATTGTTCGGCAGAGACATTCTTGCTGAGCGGCGAATGTGAACGGTCAATTCTATGATCACATGGGTGTTGTTGGAGAATCGAGGGTCAGTCCCGATAGTTAGTCGTGATGCTCGAGAAGCCTCTTTAGTTGTCGGCGGATAGGGGAAATAGTGGCGTACATGGTCGTCGGGGGATGGGGTTGCTACGAAGTCGGGGACAACGAATTCACGAAACTGTGGTTTCGTGCGAAGCAGGAGGCGGCGACGCAGTTCGCCTCGACATCAACCGACTACCGGAAGAAGGCGGCGGCCGAGGCAAAACTTGTCGACGAGAGCGAGTATCTGATTTGGACGTCAGATGAATATTTTCGCGTTGCCACATTCTGCTTTCCGGAGATCCGGTTGGACCACGATGGCGCTCCCTTGGAGTCCGACGTACGCAGGGTTTGGAAGGACGCAGACGGTATAGACGCAAGTCCGTTCATCATCGATTTTATTGGAGCTGATTGGGGCGATTGGGGCGAGTGTGACATTGACGATCTTGGGGGGCCTGAATGCAGGGACTTCTGCGGATACGTCGGCAGTTTTTTGGTGGCGTCGTGAAGTCGTCGCTCGCGGCGATTTCGAATCGTACAGCCGACTCACACGAATCGTGAGATGCGATCCTACGGGCGCCGAGTATCTGGCACCCAACATCCTGCGTAGATTCGAGTCTGTGATGACACGTTATGCGAGTCGACGTTGACGTCTCTCCAGGATCCGTTATATTGTGGTCGCGCCGATTTGATTCAGCTTGCGGGCGCGTTATAAATCCAGCTAAACCGACTCCACAGGTCCGTTTGGCTACTTCTCTCATCGAAAGGAGAGACGATTACAGCCGGCGGGCCTTTTTGTTGCCCCGAGTCCCGTCGACCTTGTAAGGGCCCCTTCACGTAGCGTGAAGCCAGGGCCACGACAGAGGGTGCAACGTACACATCCAGAGTGAGCTTACGCTCCGCCAACCTGCCGACCCGGGTAAGGTGGCTGAACTCTTGGTCTTCGATTGAGTGCCGAATATGGCCTTCAATTGTTGAAAAGAGCTCGATGTGGCTGAACCTCGGCAATGATACGGGTCTGTTCGCGAGGGTTCGCTCTGGATGTGTCCTTTTCCATCTTGGATGAAAGACACAGAAGGAGTCAACGAATGCCACCCGCGAAGACACGATCCACTTCCATACGCAGCAAGAAGAAGCCCGCTTCAAAAGAGCGCGTTCGCGTGTCGAACGGCAGCAAGAAACCAGCGCCCGCCGAAGGCTATTTGACGAAGCTCGGGGCCTACGGCTTCGAGGACCAGGAAGTCGTTCTGCTCGCCGCACTCGTAACGGAAGATCCGATTCTTCTCATCGGTCGCAGTGGAACGGGTAAGACCTTTCTGCTCAATACGCTCAGTGAAGCCCTCGGGCTCGAACATCGTCATTACAACGCGAGCCTCGTGTCCTTCGATGATCTCGTGGGCTTTCCCTATCCAGATGACGACAAGAGCACCATTCGGTTTCTCGAGACGCCGGCCACGATCTGGTCCGCCGAGTCCGTATTGGTCGACGAGATCAGCCGCTGTAAGCCAGAGCATCAGAATCGTTTCTTCTCGCTGGTCCACGAACGGCGGGTTCAGGGGATTGCACTTTCGAAGCTTCGCTATCGCTGGGCGGCGATGAATCCCTCGAGTGTCGATCAGGGAGTGGGGGAGGACTACACGGGTTCAGAGCCGCTCGATCCTGCGCTGGCGGATCGTTTTTCGATTCTGATCAGGGTGGGCGATTGGTCCTCTCTTTCGACTCGTGATCGCAAGCGGATTGCCGATCCGTCAAGCGAGGGCGTGATCGCGGGCGATGGCGGGGAACTCGCAACGAGGGTCGACGAGTGGCGCAAGCAATTTCTCGAAGCGTTGCCGCGATGTCCCGACGGCATCGTCGAGTATGCCTGTGCAGCGACGACGTACCTGAGCGATGCCGGCATCCGCATTTCTCCTCGACGTTCTCGACTACTGGCTCGAACACTTCTGGCAGCAAGCATCGTTCGCGGCGAGATCGAGGAGAAGGTCTTTCGTCAGGTCTTGAGCGTGAGCCTTCCGCAGATCGCGTGGGATGGCCCGGTCGACGGGGACAAGGTTCTAACCGCACATAGCATCGCCTGGGGATGTTCCTTCCGAAATTCGATCGATCAGTGGGTTCATCAATTTCATCTCGAACAGCGACTCGACCGCAAGCTCGGTCTGCTCGTCGATGAATGTCCCGATCCAGATACCGGAACGCTGGCGATCGAGCAGCTCTTCGTTTACGAGTCGAAGGAACGTCAGGCGGCCTTCGCTTTGGCGACGTTTCCGGCAGCCGTTCAGGGGGTGCTTCCAATTGGCAGTGAGGCCGTCTCCGACCTCGGACGTGTCGCTCAACCGCTACTCGATGTCGACGGCACGATCCGTTGGGCGGAGCGCTTGTCTGTGGGCGGCACCAGTCACCCGGAGCATTCGCGACTGGGCGGGGTCCTGTCGAAGTTGCGCGGTGCTCGGGCGGCGCGCGCTAGGCAGCTCTTCTACTGGTGCCTGGTCGAGGATCTCGTGCTCGAGAATCCGAAGGCTCTGGAGGAGGAGTTCAATCGCTGTGTATCGGTGGCCGCTCGGGCGCTGAAAGGAAAATCTGCGAAGAAAGATTCTGCGCAGTCGGGGGAGGCGGCAGCGTGATCGCAATCAATGCGGGTGTCGGCACCGCGACGGATCCGTCGACCCTCGAAGCCATCTGGGCCATGCAAGGCCTTGCGCCCGTACTGGAATGCAACACGGGTGGGCCGCGGAGTCGAAGTCGGAATCTCCATCTCCATTCCACCATTCTCGGTTCGGACTCCGGTCCCATCTCGTGTCCGAGGGTCCGCACGGTCGCCTTGAACTTCGGTGATGAAGATCCGGTGGCCCGCATCTGGCGTCTGTTGGAAGAGCTTGGATACCCGTCGCCGGAAGTCGCGCGGGTGGCTTATCTCGAGTCCGCCCGAGCCTGCGTTTGCATCACGCCGGACAGGATCTCTCGGACGACCGTCGAGACGGCTCGCCCCGAGGTCGTGCTCGAAAAGGCCCTCATTCTCGGTCTTTCGACGCCGTCGCTATTCGATCCCGCGCGGCCGGTCCTTTGGACGCGCGCGAGCCTGACGCGGCGACTCGCCCTCTACGACATTCGAGGATTCTACGATGATTGAAGCGGAGTTCAGGGCCATCTACCGCGAATTGATCGACGAGAATCCGCTCGCGATTCGTGCGGTGCTTCAGATTCTCGGGATCGAGTTCACCGACGAGGTGCCGACGCTCGCCGTGACCTGTACCGAGAAGCCGATCTTGAAGGTGAACCTCGGCTTCGTCGTGGCGGAATGCAAGACCGAGGAACACGTCAAGGCGCTCATCGTTCACGAGTTCCTGCACATCCTCTTGCGCCACACGCGAAGCACGAAGGCGCTCACCCCCGAGCGACATCTGGCCACCGATGCGGTCATCAACGCGATCATCCATCGGCAAATGGGAGAGGCCTATAGCGATCTGATGAGCCAGTACTACGCGGGGGAGACAGGGATCAGACGACTACTTCGTTGTCCGAGAGAAGATGAGGCCAACTCTGTGGACTGGTCAGATCGAAACGAATGTCAGCCGCAGATTGAGGTGGCGTGGAACGCTCTCTACTACGGCGGCCTCTGCGCCGACGACATCGAGGAACTCGCGAAGGATCTGCATTCCGACAAGGGGGGTCTCGGAGAGCGATTGTTGGGGGGCCATCAAAGAAACGAGGGGGCTCGTGGGTGTGATGAGCCGTCGGCGGGCGGGGGGCCTCTTCCCGAAGCGTTGGCTCGGGCATTGGATCGAAGTCTGGAGTCGATGAATGGGGACGGGATCTGGCGGAGTCCGCACGGACGGGGCATCGCCGCGGACGCCTATCAAAACGAAGTCCTCGAAGCCGATACGCAGGTCGACGCTTGGCGACGAGCCACCTTCGAAGTCTTGAAGCGTCATGTCGATCCCGCGTCGAACGGAGGCCTCACCGAAGATCGTCCCTTCGATTATCTGCTGCCCGTGCTTTCGAGTCATGACCGGCGTGCCACGTTGCGGTCGCTTTGGAGTCCTCTCCTTCCAGAAGCACATTGGCAGGGCGCACGTAGCCATCCGGTCGGCGGCACACAGATCTATCTCGACGTGAGTGGTTCGATGGCCGCCGAGATGCCATTGATCGTCAAACTGCTCGGTCGGCTCAGTCGCTATATCGAGAGACCCTTCTGGGCGTTCAGCAATCGGGTGGCCCGCGCCGAGATTCGCAATGGACGCCTGGTCGCCGAGACCACGGGTGGCACCAGCATGGCATGCGTACTCGAACACGTGGCTCGCACTCGCCCGCCAGCCGCCGTCATCGTGACCGACGGATATATCGAACGGCTGCCGCGAAATCTCGTTCAGTCGACGAGTGCCACGCGCTTGCATGTGATCGTGACCCGCGACGGCAGTGGGAAGCTTCTTCAACAGGCCCACATTCCATTCACCCAACTCGGGAGCTTGCCCCAATGATTCGAGTCAGCGAAGCCGTTCTTCCCGGTCACCCGGACAAATTCTGCGATCAGGTCGCGGATGCGATCGTGGCCGAGTCCTATCGGGTCGATCCGCGTGCCTATTGTCAGGTCGAAGTCTCGGTCTGGAGCGATCAGGTCTGGATCTCGGGTGGCATCGCCACTCGTGAGTCCTTCGAGCGTCCACTCGACGAGATCGTTCGCGAGGTCGGTCGTGGCATCGGTTATGTGTCCGGCAATGCGATCGATGCCGACCAGTACCAGGTGACCGATGTCGTCTGTAGGTTCGTCTGCGACCCCCGCGAATGGACGAACCACGTGAATGATCAAGCGATCGTGGTGGGTTGGGCGGGCTACGACGCAAACACCGACTATCTATCGCCGGAGCATTTTCTCGTCGATCGGCTTCGGGGTGTTCTCTTCGAGAGCTGTCGGACGGGTGAGCTGTCGGGTCATGGGCCGGACGGAAAACTCCTCGTTCGAATTCGCGAGAACTCGGATGCCTGGCAGCTCGAGCACGTGCTGGTCACGCTGCAGCATCTTTCGGAGGTGGACCTGGTGGAGGTTTGTGCGCGCGTGGGTCGGGTGATTGGTGATGCGTACAAAGACTTGCAGGCGGCCGATCCGCGCTGGGTGTTGGATTGGGATGAGGTGGAGCTCTGCGTGAACCCGAATGGTCCGCTGATCAACGGCGGGAGCGACGGTGATAACGGACAGACTGGTCGCAAGCTCGTGATGGACTATTACGGGCCGCGGGTTCCGATCGGCGGTGGTGCGATCTTCGGTAAGGATCTGGCGCATATCGATCGAGCCGGGGCGTACGAGACGCGGCGAATCGCGATCGAGACGGTCAAGTCGGGGGCGACGGAATGCAAGGTGGTTGCTTCGTATGCGCCTCACATTGATGGGCCAATCGATGTGAGTTTCGAGATCGAGGGAGGAGGGCGGCCGCCGGATACGGCACGCGCGACGTTGGCCCATCGGGAGATGCGGAAGAATTGGCTTCCGGAGCTTGATGGCGGTTCATGTCAGGAGTGGGCGCCGGGTGGGCGGGGGCTCAGGGGAATCATTTAGCTCTACGGGTGAAGGAATTGGGTCCATCCAGGGCTTGCCAGTTGCACCTCTAGTAACCGGCAACTCCAATACATTTGTCGATA
>JAPYTP010000236.1 GCA_029941885.1 Myxococcota bacterium | reverse complement strand
CCTGGTTGGAGGGCGGCCGGGTTGGGATCAGTCGTCCATCAGGTCCAGCAGCGCATCAATAGATGAAGGAGGCACCGTTGCGAACAGGCGGCGCTGATGGGCGACTCCAGGGCGGCTTGATCGGCGGCGAAAGACGATGGTTCGAGGTACTGCGCGTCGATCTGGAAGGGCCCGTTCTGGCACAATACGGTCCGGGATCTGGATTGAATGAGTTCGCTACTTAAATGGCTTGACACGAGTGAGAGTGATCGACGGCGGGCGTTGGATGTGATCGATCTGTTCTCGGTCCGCGATACTCGCGACGAGTTGGGGCTTGGTGGTGTGCGGGATGCGTGGGCGGATCGGCTGGTTCCGGGAACCAGCACGATTCAGACACGAGCGCGGTACTTCTTCTTCATCCCATGGGTCTATCTCAAGCTGGAGCGCAAGCGGGTTGGCGCATCTGACGTGCGCCGAAAGGCGCGCAAATCCGAATTGGATTTGATCGTAGCTCTCCTTGAGGCGGATGAAGGAGGCGTACCGATCGGCGCAGTGGCCAAGCGCGGCTTGAAGCGGCTTCCGAGCGAAATCTACTGGGCCGGGCTGAAACGCTTTGGCATCCGGCTGTTTGACGGATCTCAGAGCACCTATCAGAGGGCCTTTGGCAGGCAGGTACTGGGCGAAGATCTGATTCGCGATGCCTGGAACCCGCATCTTCCGGCTCCACCGGAGGGATTTCCCCGGGGGGCCAGCCTTCGCCTTGGACGCGAGGAGGCCGAGTTTCTTCGCGATCAGGTACAAGCCCACGCTCCGGGGACCTTGTTGGCGTTCCTGATGGCGTGCGAGGGGCATTGGGAAGGCGCCGCGTTTCCTTGGGAGCACATCATGCAGGCGGAAATGCCGGACCGACTGCGAGGCTGGCTAGGACATGCGGAGCGCTTTGCTGTCACGGTCCACGGTGCTGCGTTGCTCTACAACCTGATGCTGGCGGAGAAGATCGACGCGGGGCTGCAGTCCGGGCTTGATGGGGGCGAGCTGGTAGAGAGGTATCGAGGTGCACTTCAGGACTGGGCTGCGGATGTTGGCGCGTTGGGAAGAGACCTTGGGAACTGGGACCGGCCAGTGTTCTGGCAACTCACCAGGGAGACCAATCCGCGCATTGCCGAACGCTCGGTTCGATTCGCAAGAACCTGGATAGACATGGTCCTAGAAGCCCCAAACGCCGGCACGCTCATGAACTCCGAGCCAGCCCGAGACCTCATCGAAGGCCAAGAATTTGCACTAAAGCGGGGTCGGTCGCGCTTGCGCTATAGGGAGCACCTCGAGCGCTGGGGCGGCCAGGCTGGCGCTTCGCGCATCGATTACCGCTGGACAATCACCCAACGACTCGTCCGCGATGTGCAGGAAGGGCTAGGCAACCTCTGAATCCATGCTTGCCCCCCGCGATCGCACCCTCCTACTCGAATCCCTCCGGCCGCCGGATGGATACTCGCTGGATCGTGCTATCGCCACAACCTATACGCTCGACCTGATCGCCCTGCTGACGGCGCCGCTGGCATTCACCTTTTTCGACTGGGAGGACGAAGAGGGGCGGCCATCAGCAGATCCCTTGGCGCTGCTGGAGGCCGTGCGGCGCAATGCGCGACGACTACACGTTTTCTGCCATGGCGGGGCCATCCATGCACCGCGCCCCGGCCAGGTTTTGCTCGGATACCTCGAAGCTTGCGTCGTGGAGGTTTCCGCTCCACGGGGTGGAGTGTTCCACCCGAAGGTTTGGGTGCTGCGTTTTGAGGAGAGTAGACAGGGCAGTGGCGAAGGAGTTGAGGTTCGGTACAGGCTCATCGTCTCCACGCGCAACCTGACCTTTGACAGGTCCTGGGACACGGTCCTCGTAATCGATGGCGCGTTGACGACACGTAAGAATGCTATCGCTTCGAACCGGGGCCTCGCCGAGTTCATTCGGCGCCTGCCCGACCTGGCCCGGCGAGAGGCACCCGCGGAGGCTCGCGCAGCCGCAAAGCAACTTGGAGACGAAGTGCTCCGCGTGCGGTGGGACTTGCCCGAAGAAATCCAGGAGATGGAGTTTCTGTCCTTCGGACTCTCAAGCAGGAAAGAGCCTTGGCCCTTCGGTGTTGGGCGCAGGGGCTTGGTCGTCTCTCCCTTCATTGACGGCTCTTTCCTGAAGAAGTTTGCGGACGTCAGTGAAGAAGAGATCATCGTGTCGCGGCCGGAGGCGTTGGCAGCCATTGCGGCGGAGGATCTAAGCGGATTCTCGGAGCGCTACGTCCTCGCGCCCGAGGCCGAAGAAGAGCCCGGCTCTGAAGACGGCGGAGGAGACGAGATTGCCAGTTCAGACCCGGAGGAAACCCCTTCTGGCCTGCACGCGAAGCTGTTCGTGATTGACGACGGGCGGAATGCCCAAGTCTTTACCGGTTCGGCGAATGCGACCATGGCTGCATTTGAGCGGAACGTGGAGGTCTTGATTCGCCTCAAGGGTAGGAAGGCGGAAATTGGGATTGAAGCCGTCCTTTCCAGGAGAGATTCGGGGGGGCTGATGGAGCTGCTCGAACAATGGCGCGCGACGGATGTTGAGGAGGATCCGGAAGCAGCGGCCAAAAAGGAGCTAGAGAGGCGGGTCGGTAGGGCCCGTGAAGCGATTGCGGCAGCCGAACTCGACCTGCAGGTGAAATCCACGGAGGATCCGGACACCTTTGTTCTCGGTTTGCACGGTGTTTGGCCTCCATTGGAGGATTCTGTTTTGGTGCGATGTTGGCCTGCCGTGTTGTCCGACGGCCACGCCATTCAACCCATGAGCGGTGATCCAATCGCGGAATTTCAAGCCTCGCTTGGAGCTGCCACCGGGTTTCTTGCGTTTGAAATCACCTCCGTCGAGATGGGTCTCGAGCATAGCCTGCGCTTTGTGCGGCGACTTCCGATTTCAGGATTCCCGGCAGATCGTGTGAGACGACTCCTGCGTTCAATGCTCAAGGACTCCGAGACGGTAATGCGTCTGATTTACCTCTTGCTCTGCAGCGAAGAGGTCTCAGCAAATCAAGTTGCGCAGTTCGCCTCGGGAAGCAAAGGGGGGGGCAGTCACGGTAGCGGCGGCCTTCCGTTGTTAGAAGCTCTTGTGCAAGCTCTAGAACGTGGTGGGGGTGCTCTCGATCCGGTAGAGCATTTGGTCAGAGATCTCTCAGGATCAGAGGAGGGCCGCGCCTTACTCCCATCGGAATTCTGGAGTCTTTGGGAGTCTATTCTTGTCGCGGCCAAGGAGGTTGAGTCGTGAGCATCAGACGACCCGATAAAGAAGCCGAACTCGGGCGATTGAAGGGCTTTCAGCGAGCTGCAGCTCATCACGCCTTTGAACGTCTGTTCACTGGCGAAGGGAGCAGCGGTCGTTTCTTGGTCGCCGACGAGGTTGGCCTGGGCAAGACGCTGATCGCCAGGGGCATCATGGCGCTTGCTATTGATCACATGTGGGACACTGTCGAGCGAATCGACATCATCTACATCTGCTCTAATGCGTCCATCGCGCGTCAGAATGTGCGGCGGTTAGGTTTTGGTGCACTGGCAGCGGTCGAGCGAGTGACCCTGCTTCCGGTAACTGCCCATGACCTGGAGGGGTCGAAGCTGAACTTCGTTGCGGTGACGCCTGGCACTTCCTTTGAATTGCACTCGAGTCTTGGAATTGCCAAGGAAAGGCGTCTGCTATATCACATGATGCAGGCGCTATGGCCTGTGCGAGGAACCGGGCCCATGAACTTCCTACAGGGGACGTCCCGCAACCGGGATTGGTGGCGCAAATCCCTGAAGCTGTTTCTTGACCGGAACACAATATCCTCGGAATTGCAGGCGCGGTTTCATCGGACGTTGGAGGAGGCCGACTGCGAGGAGCGTGCGAGTGGTGAAAGCGGTCTGTGTGCGAGATGGGAGGAAGCCTGCAAGAGCTTTCAGCACTACCGACGGAAGTGGCCCCGGGAGCTTCGGCGCACGCGCCGTTACCTGATCGCTGAGCTGCGATCGCTACTTGCCAAGAGTTGCATCGGTGCTTTGGAGCCGGATCTCATCATTCTCGATGAGTTCCAGCGCTTCAAGCATTTGCTCGAGCCTCGAGAGGGCGGCGAGGCTGCTGAACTTGCACGGATGTTGTTTGAGTGGCAGGACGAGTTCACCGATGCCCAGGCGCGTGTGCTACTGCTCTCCGCCACGCCCTACAAGATGTACACCCTGGCACAGGAGGCCGAAGAGGACGACCACTACGCTGACTTCTTGCGTACCGTAGCCTTTCTGCAGGGCGATGAAAGGCAGACGCAAGCCTTTGAACAGCTTCTGATCGGGTATCGCCGTGAACTCTTTCGGCTAGCTGAGGGTGCTGCAGAGGGTGTACGGACGATCTGCAGGTCGATAGAGCGAGAGTTACGTCTGGTGATGTCACGTACCGAGCGAACTCTTGCGAGTGGGAGGCGTGACGGGATGCTGCGTACTGTGGCCCCACGGGGCTTGCAACTGTCACCTCGCGATCTAGTCGATTTCGTGCGCGTCAAGAGGATCGGGCGTGAGCTTGGCAATGTGCAGGTACTCAATTACTGGAAGTCAGCACCGTACCTGCTGAGTTTTCTTGATGGCTATCAGCTGGATCGAAATCTCGAACTGGCGGTGGATGGCCCTGCTACCGAAGAGATCTTGGGAGGTCTGCTCGAAGCTGCTCGAGCGTCGTTCGTCGATCCCGCTGACATCGAGCGCTACAAGCGTGTCGATCCCGCTAACGCTCGGTTACGCTCGCTTCTGACCGACATGGTGGATTCGGAGCTATGGCGATGCCTTTGGCTACCGCCCTCCAATGCGAGCTACCAACCTTGTGGGGTGTACGAGAGCACAGTCGGGATGACGAAGCGGCTGGTTTTCTCCGCTTGGGGTGTGGTCCCGCGCGTGATCTCGGCCTTGGTTTCCTACGAGGTTGAACGGTTGGCCTTCACTGGGGAGGACCAGCAGGTACAGAATAGTCCCGAAGCGCGCGAGCGCCGCCGCCCCTTGTTACGCTTCTCACGCTCCGATGGACGCCTGGTTGGGATGCCGGTGCTTGGGCTGATCTACCCCAGCTCGCGTCTGGCTGAACTGGGTGATCTTCGTGAGAGGGAAGGGGCTCTGCTCACTCGTGACGAGGCCCTGGGGAGGGTTCAAGAGAGAATCGAAGAAGCCCTGCAGCGATTGCCCGCATACGCTGCAAGCGCGGGAGCGGAAGACGAGTCGTGGTATTGGGCGGCTCCTATTCTTCTGGATCTTCAGGGCAAGGGGAGTGAGCAGGCGCTTGATTGGTGGGAAGACTGTGAGTTAGCAAGCCGTTGGGGGAACGAGACCGAGTCGGCTGCGGATGGCGGCTCCGATGGCGAGGGTGGTTGGGCCAGCCATTTCGCTGAAGCGCGTGCGCTGGTCAGAGGTGAGCTGGAGCTTGGTCGCCCGCCGGACGACCTGGCATCTCTCCTTGCCCGGCTCGCCATAGCTGGACCCGGCGTGGCTGCGCTGCGTGCTCTCTGGCGTGTACTGCCGGGAGCTGACCTCTTCCAGCCTGAACTGCGCCTGGCGGCGGCCCGAATTGGGTGGGGCTTTCGCTCGCTCTTCAATCGCCCAGAGGCAACGGCGATCATTCGCGGCCCGGAGCGCAAGGTGCCCATGTGGCGCATGGCTCTCGACTACGCTGTTGACGGCTGTCTGGGGGATGTGCTTGATGAGTACGTCCACGTCCTTCGCGAACTCGAGGGGCTCTTCAGTGTGAGTATTGCAGAAGCGGCTGATGGAATTGCTACGGCGGTTCTCGAAGCAACGACCTTACGAACCACGCAGACCACTTATCGAGTCCTGGAAGAGGAGGGGGGCTCACCTGTCTTTCAGCGTCGCCGCTTTCGAGGTCACTATGCGCTGCGATTTGGCGCTGAGAAGACAGAAGAGGATGCGCAAGCTCAGCGAGTTGATCAGGTTCGTACCGCATTCAACTCGCCGTTTTGGCCCTTTGTTCTGGCTTCGACTTCCGTTGGGCAGGAGGGGCTCGATTTTCATGCGTATTGCCATGCGGTGGTTCACTGGAACCTGCCAGCAAACCCGGTCGACCTCGAACAACGCGAGGGCCGTGTCCATCGCTTCAAGGGTCACGCGGTGCGTAAGAACGTTGCACTCGCCCACGGCGCTGAGGAACGGCAGTTTCCTTCTGACCGTGATCCCTGGGCTGCTCTCTTCGAAAGGGCTCGCGTTGAGACAAGGGATGACCGCGGCGGGCTTCTGCCTTACTGGGTCTATGAGTGCGAGGACGGTTTTCAGGTCGAGCGTTACGTTCCCGCCCTGCCCTACTCCCGAGACCAGTTGCGCTACGAGGCCCTCCAGAGATCCCTCGCTGTCTACCGGATGGTCTTCGGCCAACCGCGGCAAGATGATCTCCTGGCTTTCTTGATGAAGCAAGTTCCCGACGAAGTCTTGAAGTCCTTGTTGGATGAACTGCGAATCGACCTTTCCCCGCTGAGGCAGGCCAGGGGTTAGGCTCATCTGGGGTCTTAGCCATGCACGGCCTCAGTACCCCAGTTGCTAGGGTCTCAAGATGCCTCCTCCGTACGACCTGTTCACTCACAGGCATCGGTTCGCCGCCTGGTGTGCTGCCCGAGCTGCGCAACGGGGCTTCAAGGGGGGGACGAATGCCCTGCTGGCTGAGGTGTTCGAGAGCTGTTCGCTCTTGGACCTGCTTAGTCAGGAAGTTTCGAGCTGGCCAGGGGGGCAGGCTGAGGTGGACGCCCTCCTACGTGGCAACTGTCGTGGGGCTCAGAGAGACCTGGTGGCAGCGGGGCTGTCGGATGTGACCTATGGGCGGGCAGCAAAGCTCGTAGCCATCTACCTCAAGACCATGGTTGTCCTCGGGGGGCATGAACAGACGCCGCTTGGCATGATGCTGCACCCGCCCATAGACGCCATCCTGCTTGCCGCGCTGTCCAGAGATCCGAGCTTCTCAAGAGCTCATCGCAGCCTCTGGCGTAGGACCCGATGGACCCAGCTCGGCGAGGACGAGTATGACGAGGTCATTGCCAGTCTGCGGGATGCGGGGCTGGCAGAGAATGGCTTCTGGCGAATCGAGAGATACTGGCACCCTGGGGCCTGATTGGGGAGCTGGCCCCGATGCATTGTTGTTGAGTACCGTGTTCACGGAGAAGGGCGGAGGTCAGCTGTGGCATGCGATCGAGCAGTACGTCACCCACGACCATGGCGAACGGAATCCCCAGGCCATCGGCATCCCGACGCCTCTGTTCTCGGACCCTTCGTCCGTCACTTCGCGAACCGGAGCACAACGCCCAGCGC
>JAPYTP010000235.1 GCA_029941885.1 Myxococcota bacterium | reverse complement strand
CCATGGGATCGAACGGCCGTCGGATCTCCGAAAGCTGCGACGGGAACAGGTCGAGCAGGTCGCTTCCGAGATTCGCGAGGAGATCCTGACCCGCGTCTCCCAGACCGGTGGTCACCTGGCATCGAGTCTCGGGGCCGTCGAGTTGATCACGGCCATCCACTACACCTTCGATACGCCCACCGACCGCTTGATCCTCGATGTCGGACACCAGGGCTACCCCCACAAGATGCTCACCGGCCGACGCGAGGATTTCGACACGATTGGGCAACCCGGTGGAATGTCGAAGTTCCTGCGCCGGACCGAATCCGAATACGACCATTTCGGGGCGGGCCACGCGGGCACGTCGATCTCAGCGGCCCTCGGCATGGCACGGGCGAAATTACACCAGGGCGAGGACGGTGTCGTGATCGCACTGATCGGTGACGGTTCGATGACAGCGGGGATGGCCTTCGAAGCCCTGAATCACGCCGGTGATCTGGGAGAGAAGAATCTGATCGTGGTGCTCAACGACAATGAGATGTCGATCGACCCGAATGTCGGCGCCTTGTCTTCGTATTTGTCCCGCAAGCTCTCTGCCCCGATGGTGCGACGCATGAAGGGCTGGGCCCGTGAATTCCTCTCCGGCATGCCGGGCGACATGTTGCATTGGGCGCGCAAGGCCGAGGAGTCGCTCAAGGTCTTCTTTTCGCCGGGTCTGTTATTCGAGGCGCTGGGCTTTCGCTATGTCGGTCCGATTCAGGGACACCGGATGGACGTTCTGCTCGAAACCTTCGACAACGTGAAGGAGATGGTCGCCGATGGCTCCGGCCCCGTCCTGATCCACACGATGACCGAGAAGGGCCACGGCTACGCACCGGCTGAAGCCGATCCTCTCAAATATCACGGTGTTGGCCAATTCGATATCGAGTCGGGAAAGTTCGCGCCCAAGAAGAAAGCACCTCCGACCTACACCGACGTGTTTGCGGATACGCTCATCCGGCTCGCGAGGGACGACGAGCGCATCATCGCGATCACCGCGGCGATGGCTTCCGGGACGGGGCTGGACCGCTTTCAGCTCGCGCTGCCCGATCGCTTCTACGACGTCGGGATCGCCGAACAGCATGCGGTCACCTTTGCTGCGGGACTGGCGGCGGAGGGGATGAAACCCGTTGCGGCGATCTATTCGACCTTTCTCCAGCGCGCCTTCGATCAGGTCGTTCACGACGTCTGCCTGCAGAACCTCGACGTGACCTTCGCCCTCGATCGAGCCGGGCTGGTCGGCGCGGATGGCGCCACCCATCAGGGACTCTTCGACTTCTCGTATTTTCGAATGCTGCCGAATGCGGTGGTGATGGCCCCCAAGGACGAGAACGAACTCCAGCATCTACTCGCGACCGCAATCGATTATCCGGGGCCTGCGGCGATCCGGTTCCCGCGCGGTGCGGGAATCGGCAATTCCCTCGATCCCGAGGTCAAGAAGATCCAGCTCGGTGAATCCGAACTTCTCCGCGACGGCGATGACGCGGTGGTTCTGGCGATCGGCAACACCGTCCATCCCGCCCTCGAGGCCGCCGGCGAGCTGGCCGCCGAGGGCATCTCCTGCGCGATCGTGAACGCGAGGTTCGTGAAGCCCCTCGATCGGGCCCGGATCGTCGGACTCGCCCGCCGCTGCCGCGTGCTCGTCACGGTGGAAGAACACAGTGTTCAGGGTGGCTTCGGAAGTGCCGTGCTCGAACTCCTGGCCGAGGAGGGGATCCAGCTCCCGGTTCGTGTCCTCGGCGTTCCGGATGCCCTGATCGAACACGGCGAATCGGCGGCGACCGTGGGCATCGGACCGAGCGAGGTCCAGGCGGCGATCACTTCGTTACTCGCCGGGCCCGGCGTAGACTGAGGCGGCCTTGAAGGGCGAACGCCTCGACGAGCGAGTCGTTCGGGAGGGTCTGGCCGAAAGTCGCAGCGCCGCTCAGGCGCTGATCCTCTCCGGGCGTGTACTCGTGGACGACGTCCTCGCCGACAAGGCCGGTGTCCGGATCGCGTCCGAGAGGGTCGTACGAGTCAAGGGTGGCAGCCGCTCGTTCGTATCTCGCGGAGGCGAGAAGCTCGCGGCCGCGCTCGATGATCTCGGGGTCGATCCGAAGGGTCTGCGATGTCTCGACGTCGGCGCCTCGACGGGCGGCTTCACCGACTGCCTGCTGCAGCGCGGGGCGACCGCGGTGGTCGCGATGGATGTCGGGCACTCCCAGCTGCACTCGCGACTCCGACTCGATCCGCGAGTCGACGTTCGCGAGCGGGTCAACGCCAGACACATGGATCCCTCCGATTTCGAAGGTCCTTTCGGCCTGGTCGTCGTCGATGTCTCTTTCATTTCGCTCGAACTGATCCTGCCTGCGATCGACGCGTGCACACGAGATGCGGACTGGTTGCTTCTGGTGAAGCCACAATTCGAGGTCGGGCGGGATCATGTGGGGAAAGGGGGCGTCGTCCGGGACGACGCGCTTCGTGCGTCCGCAGCGGATTCGGTGTCCCTGGCGGCGTCGCGTCTGGGTCGGGTGGAGCGGGGCCGGGTCGACAGCCGTGTCCCCGGGCCCAAGGGTAATCGCGAGATCTTCCTGTGGATTGGCGGCCTTGGTGTCGATACGAAGGGTGTGCCGAAGGAGCAGCGATCTCCGGCCTGATCGAGGCGAGCGCGAGGGCCGCGATAGGAAATAAAAAGGGGTTTGCTACGGTTTCTGCCGCGCACTCGCGGAAGCTCCCCCGCAGCCGAGATCGGAATGATCGGCTCGCGGTTCGGCATCTCAGCAGACTGGGAGGACCCTCGATGATCGAGGTCACGAACGAAGCAACAGAACGAATCCGAGCCCTCCTTTCCGAGGACGGAAAGCTCGAGAGCCACGGACTGCGTATGAAGGTGATCGGAGGCGGCTGCTCCGGTCTTCAGTACCAGCTCTCCTTCGACGACGTCGTGCGCGAAATCGACGCGGAGCTCATGGTCGATGGTGTCAGGGTGATCGTCGATGAGAAGAGCGCGCTCTATCTCGTGGGATCGCGCCTCAATTTCGTCGACACGCTCGAGGAGTCCGGGTTCAAGATCGACAACCCGAACGCTTCGAATACCTGCGGGTGCGGACAGTCCTTCGCAGCCTGAGTCGGCGGTGTTCCGTATCCGGCGGGCGGTCCTTCTTGTCGCTGTTGCTATTGCTATAGCTGTAGCCAGGAACTCGTAGGCAGGAACGGATTCGAGCGCGATGCCGGCCCCCCCACCGACCTCCCAACCCTATCTGGATCATCACGCGACGACGCCTCTCGACGAGCGCGTACTCGAGGCGATGCGCCCCTATCTGCAGGAGGAATTCGGAAACGCTGCGAGTTCGAACCACGCCTACGGTTGGCGTGCGGAGGCCGCGGTCGAACTCGCACGCGACTCCCTGTGCGAGTCGCTCGGAGTCTCGGATCCGTCTGAGATCGTGTTCACGAGTGGGGCCACCGAGAGCAACAACCTCGCGATCCTGGGACTGGCGGACGCGAGCGTGGAACCGGGACATATCATCACGCTGGCCACGGAACACCGCTCCGTGCTCGACCCCTGTCGTTCGCTGGTGCATCGGGGCTGGCGGATCAGCGAACTCGGCGTCGACGTCGAGGGCATCGTGGATCCGAGCGCGATCGCCGACGCGATCGAGGGCGAGACACGGCTCGTATCGGTCATGATGGCGAATAACGAGATCGGCGTTCTCCAGCCCGTATCGGCGATCGCCGCGATCTGCCGAGAGCGAGGCGTGACTTTCCACACCGACGCCGCCCAGGCGGCCGGGAAGATCTCACTCGATTCGACCAAACAGGGACTCGATCTGGTCTCCGTGTCGGGACACAAGCTCTATGGACCCAAGGGCATCGGTCTGCTCCGTGTGCGCAAGACTGGGCGCCCCCGTTTTCGAATCGAGCCTCGACAATACGGCGGGGGACACGAGGGCGGACTTCGTTCGGGGACGCTGCCAGTCGCGTCGGTCGTTGGCCTCGCTCGCGCGTTCGAGTTGTGTGTTCTGGAGCAGGAGATGGAGACGATTCGCCTGGCGGGCTTGCGCGATGGGCTATGGAACGAGCTCGAATCGGCCTTTCCGGGACGAGTCCGCCGAAACGGGCATCCCACCGAAAGGCTGGCGGGCAACCTGAATGTCTCGATCGACGGGGTGGATGGGGATCGGCTCCTCGCGGATCTCGCCGGGCTCGCCGTTTCATCGGGCTCTGCGTGTAGCTCGGCGAGCCCCGAGCCGAGTCACGTCCTGCTCGCACTGGGTCATTCCCTGGCGCTGGCCCGCGCGTCCCTTCGCTTCGGATTGGGGAGGGGGACTACACCAAACGATGTCACACTCGCCGTCGAACGGGTGGCGAACTCCATCCATAGCCAGCATGTCGAGAATTGATGGCCCGCGGGGTCGCCTAGCCCTTTCGTCTCCCCTCACAAGCGCGGGGAGGGAGCGATGCCCGGCCACTCGCGGGTCTCCAGCAAAGCCCGAGGGTTCCGCTATAGTGCGCCCGCCGCAGCGCGACCCCCGGTCAAGATTCAGGATTGCCCTCGCCGCCCGGCCTCTCCTTCACCCGGATTGGCTCGGAGGTCGAGAGTCTAATCTGACATTCCGGAGCGGAAACGATTCGAGCCAGACGCTTCGAGTCGGGTCCTGCTGCGCGACGGCACACACGGACCCGAAAATCGGTCCTCGAGATGAAACTCGGAAGGGTGTCTTCGGGAATCGGATCACGACACCACAACTCCCAGCCGGCGAGCCTTGATGTGATGGGGTCGTTGGGATCGCAGCGAAGGAATTTCAAATTGAGCACTCCCAAGTCGAAGAACATCACCTGGCATGAAGGCCAGGTCACGCGCGACGATCGTCAGGCCATGCTCGGTCAGCGCGGATGCACCATCTGGCTCACAGGACTTTCTGGTTCGGGCAAGAGCACGATCGCCGTCGCCGCCGAGAAGGCCCTCAACGAACGCGGTCGTCTCACCTACATCCTTGACGGTGACAATATTCGCATGGGTCTGAACTCGAACCTCGGCTTCTCGCCTGAGGATCGAACCGAGAACATCCGACGGATCGGTGAAGTCTCGAAGCTCTTTACGGATGCCGGAATCATCTGCTTCACGTCGTTCATCTCTCCCTACCGCGCGGATCGCGACGCGGTTCGCGAGATCATGGGCGGTGGTGACTTCATCGAAGCCTGGGTCCAGGCAACGGTCGAGACCTGCGAAGGTCGCGACGTCAAGGGCCTCTACAAGAAGGCCCGTGCGGGCGAGATCCCCGAGTTCACGGGCATTTCCGCGCCCTACGAGGAGCCGAACAAGGCGGAGGTTCTGCTGGACACGAACGGCCAGAGCGTCGAACAGAGCGTCGCGGATCTGCTCTCGTATCTCGAGAAGAACGGATATCTCGCCAGCTGACCGCGCCCCGCCCGTCCACCCTCCAGCTCCGCTCCGCTTTCGTCGATGAGTAGACGATCGGGGAGGGAGTGGAGGGCGGTCAGGGGCGGACCCCCCTCGCCCGGCACAGATCCCACCTCGACAGAAGCGAGTGGACAGGTGATTCTTTCGGATCGAGGGTTTTCGCCGTCTGACGGCCCTCCGTAGCTGTGGGCTTCTTTTCCGGCGGAAGGCTCTCTCTGGCACCGGCTGAGGGCTCTCTGACCGGCTGAGGGCTCTTTTCTGGCTGAGGGCTCTCTGACCGGCTGAGGGCTCTTTTCTGGCTGAGGGCTCTCTGACCGGCTGAGGGCTCTTTTCTGGCTGAGGGCTCCCTCTTGCTGAGGGCTCTCTCCTGCGAGGACTCGTCCTGCCGGTGGGCAGGTTGGTCGCATTGGGGGTTGGGTGGGGATCGCGGGCGAAACAGGATTGGCGATAGGGATTCCGGCACGCCGCAGGTGGCTGCGAGTCGAGCTGGTTTCGCTGATGGTCCTGGCGCTCGTAGTCGGGGGCTGCGCGTCGCTCGTGCCCGAGGTTTTCCTGGATTCTTCGGGTTCGGCAGCCCGACCCCGGCGGGTTCCCCGCTACCGCGTCGTTCGCGCCGAGGCGCCCGCGGATTACGACGTGCTGGTCGCGGAGTTGGCGCAGATCGAATCCGACTACGCTCTCGCCCGAAAAGCCTACGATCGGGCCGCCGAAAAGGACCCGGGTTCCGCCTTCATCCAGGACCGACTTGCCCGGCTCGCCTGGCAGCTCGACGATCTCGAAGGCGCCGTCCTGCATGCCGAGCGGGCTTTCGAACTCGCGCCGGACAGCATCGAGTTCCGCCTCTTTCTCGGACGCCTCTATCGATTGCGTCGAAACTTCGACGGTCTCGATCGCGTGCTACGCGATTCCGAGGGCCGACCACTCGACGCGGATTCGGCCTACGCACTTTATCAAGTGGCCATCGAGCGGCGCGATCTCTTCAAAGCCGAGAACCTGGCGCGACAACTTTCGGAGATGGAGCCGGATCAGCTTCGAGGCACGCTGGGTCTCGCGACCGTGTATCAGCAGCACGGGGACTACGACTCAGCCCGCGACGTCGTCCGCCGAGGACTCGAGGACTTTCCGGATCACTTTCTGCTCTACATGCGGTTGGCGCAGATCGAACTCGGTCGCGGGGATCGCGTAGGAGAAATCGCGGTCTATCGGGAAGTGCTCGAGAGTCATCCGGGCCATTACGGAATCCTACAGCGACTCGGGCAGGCCCAACTCGACGGCAACGATGTCGAGGGCGCACTCGAGACTTTCGAAATCATCGTCGAGACCTATCCCGAGGACCTGAACTCCCTGCGACGGCTCGCCTCTCTCGAATTCTCCGCCGGGCGATACGAAGCCGCTGCGAGTCGACTCGAAGCGGTTCTCGACCGTGCGCCGGATCAGCCGGAACTCGCGATCGCACTCGGACAGATCCTGCGTGCGTCGGGAGACGAGGCCGGGTCGCTCGCCGCCTTTGCGCGAGTTCAGCCGCAGCACTCGAATTATTTCGATGCCCGGGTCCAGATCGCGTTGCTTCTCGAGTCCCAGGAACGTTTCGAAGAAGCGCTCGAGGAGGTCGAGCGACTGCGCGCGCTGCGGCCGAATCGGCAACTCGACTTCCACGCGGCTTCGCTACGGATTCAAAACGGAGATTTCGAAGGGGGTGTCGCTCTGCTCGAAAGTCTGTTGAATGGATCCGACGAGGACCAGGACGTCTACTATCAGCTCGGCATCCAATACGGCACTCAGGGCGATCCTGACGAATCCCTCCGCTATATGCGGCGCGTGCTTGAACTCGATCCGGACAACGCCAACGCTCTCACTTTCATCGGCTATTCTTGGGCGGAGCGGGGTGAGAATCTGGACGAGGCCGAGCGGCTG
>JAPYTP010000234.1 GCA_029941885.1 Myxococcota bacterium | reverse complement strand
GCCTGTCGGATCCACCACACCGCGTAGGTCGAGAACTTGAAGCCGCGGCGGTGGTCGAACTTCTCGACCGCCCTGATCAACCCGAGATTCCCTTCCTGGATCAGGTCCGGAAACGAAAGTCCGAGGTTTCGGTAGTCCTTGGCGATCGCGACCACGAGCTTGAGATTGTGCTCGATGAAGCGATTTTTGACCGTGGACATCGTGTCGTGCGCGTTTTCGACCGCGTTGGTCAGCTCGATCATTCGCTTCTTTTCGACACCCGCGTCGTACTCGAGTTCGGTCAGCTTCTTCGTCCGCTTGCGCGCACGTCGCATCTCGCCGCACAGACCGATACTCTTCTCGCGCAGCTCATGGAGCACGGCGAGGGAGAGTTGCGCGCTGTGCATCTCCTTGGTGACCTTGACGTCGACTTTCTCGAGAACGGCCGAGTACTCGAGGCCGGAGCGATCGATCTTCTTCTCCCGGTCAGCCAGCTGTGCGCGCAACTTCTTGACCGCGCGCTCGACGCGCGCCGCAATCTCACCTGTCTCCTCGTCGCCAACGGACTCGGAGAGCTTGGCGCCGGTGTGGGAGAGCGCGCGGAGCGCGTCCCAACGAGCCACGACGTGCTTCGCCGAGATCGGGATCGCGTAGAGGGCGTCGCGAAGCGCAGCGGTCGCGGCCTCGAGGTCCTTGGCGAGCACGACTTCCTCTTCGCGCTTCAGAGTCCGGGTGCCCCCGATTTCCTGGAAATAGGACTCGAGCGGTCGCCGCTCACGGCCCGGGTCGAGTTCTTCCGCGGACACGACAGCGGTCGCCCCCATGGTTGCGGTTTCGGTCTTAGCGCCCTTGGATTTGTCGGATGCCTTTCCCGACGTACTGGCCGCGGCCTTCGCGGCCTCGACCGTCTTGGCCTCAGCCGGGGCTGCGGCCGGGGCCTCTGCGGTCTTCGCTGCGCGGGTTTTTTTCTTGGCCGCGGGGGCCGCCGCGGTTTGTTTTTTTCCTTGAGTGCTCAACTCGGTTCCTCTCGCTCCCTGGTGCAGCTCTTTGTTGGATGCCGCCCAGGGGGTCGGGTTTGGTTATTTTCCTCGTCGACGAAACGATGGAGGGCGCATTTGCGTCGAGCCCTTCATCCAATGACACTTTCCGTCGTTCCTGCCGCTCCCCATGCCTGGCTCGACAGTTTTCGCGAATTCGGTGTCTTTTCTGTTGTCTGGGCCGCGTCCGTCTTCCACTCGGGTTGCGCCCTTCCAACAGAAGGCATGTTCGTCCGACGCGATTCAGGTTGCCCGAGATGCCTGCGCTCCATCATCCGTGCGGTCGAGTAGGTCGCACCGGAGAGGGGGACATGGTCAGGAGCCAGGTTCGAGTCGGTCCAGACTCGTCCGCGCTTCACCGATCGCTTGTCCAGCGAAGTCGCAGATAGAGGTTCATTTAGCCTGATATTGATCGAATTTCACCTATTTAGCCAGCAAATTTCGTAGCGCATGGTCAATCGAAACGGTCATTCGGGTCAGGTATCCCCCTCATAGCGCTTCTACCGTTGCTAGAAGTACGTTACGAGTCCTGAGAGATGATGTGTTATCACTACATGTTCCCGAAATCGCTTCTCGTCAAGATTATTTCTTCTCACACTCAATGTAGTCCCCGGATTGCGGATGTGGCGGATTCCGGCCCAGTCTTGAGTCCGAGGGGGACGAATCGGTCATTTCGTTGCCGGCGGCTTGCACATCTGTTTCCTAGGTCGCGTTTCCGGGCGAATTAGTTCCCTGTGTCGACCGAATTGCGCCATCGATACGCGGCCGAGACGCGAAGTGTGCGCACAAAGGCTAGAAGGGCCAGATCCTGGGAATGGCGGTCAGGGCGACCGCCGCGCAGATCAGGTCGAGAGGGACGCCGACCCGAATGAAATCGCGGAAGCGATAGCCACCGGCACCGTAGACGATCAGGTGGGTCTGGTAGCTGACCGGGACCGCAAACGCACAGGCCGATCCGATCGCGACGGTCATGACAAAGGGTTGAGAGTCGACTCCCAACTGGACGGAAGCCGCCAGCGCAATTGGAAACATGATCGCGACCGCGGCGTTGTGGTGGAGCGTCTCGGCCATCACCAGGCACAGCAGGTAGATCGCGACCAGTGTCGCGATCGGACCCAGATGGCCGACGCTCCCGACCAACCCCTGGGCGACGAAATGCGCCGCGCCGGACTGTGTCATCGCGTTTGCGATCCCGAGCCCACAGCCGATCGTGATCAGCACAGACCAGTCGACGGCCTCACGCGCCTGGGTCGAGCTGATGCAGCGTGTTCCGATCAGCGCAGCGACCGCCACGAAGGCGGCGATCGAGATGTGGATGCCCCCCAGGCTCACGGCCAGCACCATCGCCGTCAGGATAGCGAGCGCGACCCGCGCGCGCTCGAAGGCTGGGGGCGTCGCTCCGGAGAGTTCGCTGGCCAGGTAGAAGTCGCGGCTGTTGCGGTGCAGGCGCATGAATTCGGGGGCGCATTGCATGAGCAGGGTGTCGCCGGGGCGCAGCACGATATCGCCGATCTTGCCCTGCACGCGTTCGGCGTTTCGATGCACGGCGATGACGACTGCGTCGTAGACCGAACGGAAATTCGACTGCTTCACGGATTGCCCGATCAGCGGAGACGATCCCGACACGACCGCCTCGACCATCGGCCGATTCCGCCCCCCCGGCAGGCTCTTGAGCAGTTGCTCCGGTGCGGCGGGTTCGAGGCCACGAATGCGCTGAAGGTCGATGATCGTCGAGAGGACCCCCGCGAACACGAGGATATCCCCACTCTGCAAGACCTCATCGGGGCCGACCGGTGTGATCAAGTGGGCGCCGCGATCGATCTCGACCAGAAAGAGTCCCGGCAGGTTTCGCAGAGAGGCTTCTTCGACGGTCTGGCCACTCAAGGGGCTGCCTTCGATCACGCGCATCGCGGAGGTGTACTCCCGGCTTCGATCGGTGAGCTCTTCGACCACCTCCACTTCGCTCGGCAGTCGGCCCGGGGCCACGATCAGGAGATAGAGGAGACCAGCGGCCGCGATCAAAATGCCGACGGGGGCGGGTTCGAAGAAATGCCAGGGCTCGAGGCCCGCCTGGTCGACGAGGCCGACGATCGTGAGGATCGTGCTGGTCCCGATCACGGTCGACAGGCTGCCCAGGATCGAGGCGTAGGAGAGAGGAATCAGGAATCTCGACGCGGCGATCCGGTTGCGGCGCGCCCAGTCGATCAGGGTCGGCGTCATCATGGCCACGATGGGGGCGTTGTTGAGGAAGGCGGAGAGACCTGCGACCGGGATGGTCATGCGAGCCATCGAGCGCCGGGTGCCGGCGTAGCGACCGAGAACGCGTCCGAGAGTCATTTCGAGCGCGCCGGTTTCGCGCAACGCGGCGGACACGATGAAGAGGGCTCCGATCGCCGCGACGACCGGATTGGCGAAGCCGGCGAAGGTTTCCACTGGGCTGAGGATGCCCGTCGCGCCCAGGCAGACGAGCGCCGCCATCAGAACGAGATCGGGGGGCGCCAACTCACGCACCATCGCGGCGAGCGCGACCGCGATGAGTCCGAGTGTGAAGAGGATCTGCCAGTCCATCCGCGGCGCACGATACCCTATCCGGTCTCGCTCGGTCCAAATGGGATCACGCGCAGACCGGCTGGTGGCCCCACCCGTTTCGGGGATCGGCGGCGCTCAGGCGACCGACGAGGGGGTCACGGCCGTTTCTTGCCGATCATGGTGAAGAAGCCACCTTCGCGGCTGCCCTTGAAGAACATCCCCATCTCGGTGAGCAGCGCCTCGGCGTTGCCGGCCGCACCTTCGTGCTCGAAGAGCGGCTCGTTGGGATCGAAGGGCCGAAAGAGGTGGGAGCTGGGGATGCTCTTGACGAAGTCGAAACCGGCGGTTTTGAGCCATTCCAGGGTTTCCCGGATCGTGTGCTTCGATTCGAGGGGATGCTTGTACTGGTCGTTGCACCACGCGCGTTTCTTGGCGTCGCTCGCCATCAGGCTCCGCAGATTCGGATCGAGGGACTTCAGACGATCGCCCGTCATGTTGAAGATCGCCCTCCGCGTATCCGTGATCAGCCTCCCCCAATGGTGGTAGAGGCCGATCAAGATATAGCCGCCGGGCTTCACGAGACGCGCAATCGATTCGAAGCCGCCTCTCGGGTCGGAGGTGTGATGAAGCACTCCATTCGAGATCACGAGATGAAAGGTCTGACGCCGGAAAGCCGGGCGGAACAGATTCATCTGGACGAATCGGACTCGTCCGAGATCGTGCTCGCGGGCGAACCCCTGTCCGAGCTTGAGAGAGTTCATGCACAGATCCGTGCCGAACACCTGTCGATTGTGAATCGAGAGGAAGTTGCTCAGCTGACCAGTTCTGTGATCTTAGGCATCAAGTCGGACGTTCTTCATTAGGATCGCTTCTCCCGTAGCGCTTCGTAGGGCGTCTTACCGCCGTGGGCTCCATGCGGACGGTCGAAAGTGTAGAAGCGCTCCCACACGGCCAGCTTCTTCTCGAGATCGACATCGTCTTTGTACGTGAGGAGTTGATCGAACTCGCCCTTGTCGGTTCGGTGGGATCGCTCGACCTTGCCGTTCGTGGTGGCCAGGAACCTGCTTCTGGTAGCGATGGGTATGCACGGCACGTCGGCCGAATCGGTTCGGAAGTCGGGCCATGCCATGGCGCTTGCAGACGCGATAGACCGTGGCATCAGAGGTCTTGATGTCGTGGTAGCGCTGCAAATACCAGACGATCCGGATCGGTCCCATGTGGGAGGTCCGGCGTAGATGCAGGATCTTTTCAACAACCTGGTCGGGCGTCTTGTTGGGGGGGGCCGCAGCGTCGGCTTTTCAGGCCCTCGTCGCCGAGCTCGCGATATCGGTCGCGCCCTACGTAGAACGAAGATCTTGCGACCCCGAAGTACCGGCATGCCTTGTTGATGTTTCCGATTCGCTTCGCGTATTCGAGGACTCTCTTCTTTCGATGAATTTCTCGTTGGTCTCTGGTCATTTGGACCTCCTTGGCCATCATCTAGGCAGACGATGGCAGGATGTCCGGCTCGATCTGTGATTTCACACCACAGAGCCGCGCTGTTATCTTCAACGATGTGAGGGTCCGGGGTTTCTGGCTCTCGAAATGGTTTGAAACGGCTTCAGCGGCGGACAAACAGGCAACGTTTGGTGAGATCATCGGCCTGGTGGCAAGTGGCACCCTGAAAGCCAGGATCAGCGAAACATATTCCCTGGATCAAATTAAGGATGCCGTTATTGCTGCCGCCGAAAGTGGCCGTGACGGCAAGGTTCTGCTGGTTCCCAACACCCCTTCCTGAGATCATCGCGCCCCTCTTGTGCAGGGGGGGCGCGCGATCAGTCTCCAACCAAACAAGCCGCGACGCGATTCACGGCCGAGCCCGCCACGAACCCGAAGCCCGCTCCAGCTCGATTCGGTGATCCGAGAACGAATTCATGCTGAATCGAGAGATTGCCTAACAAACCCCGCGTATGGCGCATATGGCGCACGCATATGGAGAGAAAAGTGAAGAAAATTGCAAAGATTCTTGGAGCTAGCCTGGGTGTAGTCGTCGGACTCATTGCGCTTCTCGTCGTCGTCAGTCGTTTCGCCGACGGCCCGATGGTCGAAATGCTTCCCGGCGGCCCACTGACGACCGGTGAGATCGTTACGAATGGGCCGAGCGATTGGAGCTTTGTGTCCGATCACATGTTTGTTGAGTTCGAGTCGGACGGGCGCTCCCGAAAGACATTCATTCTCACGGTGGATGGCGACGCCTACATTCCTGCCAGCCTGGGCTTCCCGCCCTTCAAGACTTGGCACAAGAAGGCGCTCGAAAATCCAGACGCGGTGATCCGCATCGGCGGAAAACGTTACCCACGTCGCCTTCACAAGATTGACAACCCCGAAATCGAGGCCCGGCTCAAGGAGCAGGTTGGAACAAAGTATGGCGGCGGGCCCGACCCGGAATCCGGCGCATGGTTCTTTCGCTTGGACCCGTCGAGCTCGTGATCGAACGGTGCCCCGCCGCGGGGGAGAGAGTCCCGATTCGAACTGGCGACCCTCACGTTGGCAAATAATTCCGGGAATCGCGCAAGCGCCCGCCGTTACTCATCTTCTTCTAATTCTTGGTCCGGTCCTACTAGGCACTGATGCGCACTGACAGGCAGGGAGAGGCAATTCGATTGCGAATCCAGAAAGTGCTCCTTGAGCCACTCGGCAACTGAGGCGGCCTCTAATGCATCCTGGCTCATATCGCGTGCACGCAGACAGCTCCGCTTCTCCTGCCTGGAAGCGAATGCTCGAATATTGAAGATTATCAATGATGCATAGATTCACTTTCTATCGATCACTATTACACTATATTTGATCGATAAAGAAGGTGTCCATCGCTCATGACTTGGAACTGGCAACAACCGGATTGGCCGGAGTTCGAATACGACAGCGCCGCACTCACGGCGCTAGAAGAAGCATTCTTGCTCCATTCTGGCGAACTAATCGGTGCCTTCAGACATGTCGGAGCCGAAGACCAGGATGCGCTTCGAATCGAGCTGATCAGCGAAGAAGCCTTGAAGACCTCGGAGATCGAAGGAAAACTCCTCGATCGGGACAGCGTCCAATCCTCCCTGCGCCAGCAATTCGGGCTGTCCGCCAGGACAAGGCGCGTTGCTGCCGGAGAGCGTGGCATCGCCGAAATGATGGTCGATCTCTACCGAGCGTTCGACAGCCGGCTCACTCACAAGAGTCTGTTCAGATGGCACGAGATGGTCATGGCCGGCCACCGCGAGATCGAAACGGTGGGTAGCTACCGAAGGCACAAGGAGCCCATGCAGGTCATATCGGGTAGCTTCGATCGACCGAAGATTCACTTCGAAGCGCCCCCCTCGACACGCGTCAAGTCTGAAATGGCGACATTGATCGCCTGGTTCAATCGGACCGGCCCGAAAGGAAGCGCCCCCCTGCCCAACCTGACGCGCGCAGGCATCGCACATCTCTATTTCGAGAGCATCCATCCATTCGAAGATGGCAATGGGCGAATCGGTCGCGCGTTGTCAGTCAAAGCGCTTGCGCAGTCGCTCGGACAACCGAGCTTGGTCGCACTCGCGCGTACCATTGAGCGCGATCGCAAGGCCTACTATCACTGGCTCGAGCGCAGCAACAAGAAAATCGAAATTACTCGCTGGTTGGTCTATTTCGCCGAGACGCTTCTTAACGCGCAGCGCACGACGATGAAGCACGTCGAATTCTATATCGCGAAAACCAAATTCTATGATCGACTTCGCGGAACGCTGAAGCCGCGCCAGGAGAAAGTGATCGCGCGGATGTTCGAAGAGGGAGTCGAT
>JAPYTP010000233.1:1856-7367 GCA_029941885.1 Myxococcota bacterium | reverse complement strand
GAATCCTCGCAGCCCGAGTCGCGCTTGCTCGAGGAGGCGGCGACCGCAGAGATGGGCGCCGCTGGCATGCTCTCGACGCTCGGGGCCGAAGTCATGAACGCGCGCGCACCGAGCATGCCCGTCGGGCAGATCACGCTGACGCACATGACGAGTGTCAACGACGCGAACCCACGTCGACACCTCGCACGTGCAATCTTCGAGGGCTACGCGTGTGCCGTGCGCGCGAATCTCGAACAGCTCGCGAGTGTCACGGGACAGGCCTTCGAGCGCGTCCGGATCTCGGGTGGCCTTTCGCGTGGGGACGTGTTTGCGCAGTTGCTGGCCGATGTGACGGGCGCGAAAATTATTGCAACGGCCTTACCGGACGCGTCCGCGCTCGGTGCGGCGCTCTGCGGCGGCATCGCGGCAGGAGTCTACTCGAACTCGCGAGAGGCCCGGGCGGCGCTCGTAAAGACCCGCGAGCCACTTGCGCGACAGGCCGAGTCCGCCGACTTGTGCGAGAAGCTCTACGAAGACTGGAGCAAGCTGCGGGCGGCGGGGAGCGAAACGACGGCACCGGTTGCCGCCGCACACATCATTCCCTGGGTGCTGTCTGCGGGTGGCTAGCCGAGTGCCCGCAGTGTGCCAAGAGTCAGCCGATCAAAAACATGCACAACTTCAGTTGTTTAGGCGATCGCGGGATCAGCGCACTGCGGGGTCAACGTCCGATGAGGGTGCCCAAAGTTTGGATGGGAGAACTGACGGAGTATCGGGACAAAGCGGTGCTCCTTCGCGGAGCTTCGTCGGGCATCGGAAACGATGCCGCGAGAGCATTCGCTGAGCATGGAGCGATCGTCGTCGCAGTAGCGCAGAGAAGGTCATCTGCGGCGCCTCGTCGAAGAAGTTTGGCGGGAATCCCCCGATTCGTTCTACTTGGCTGGTGATCTGGGCAAACAATCTTTCGCTAAGGAAGTAGTCCGAGAGACCGTGCGGCGCCTCGACCGAATCGACATCTTGATCAACAACGCCGGTGAGCAGGCTCGTTCGTTCTTCTCGAGCGCAGGAGCACCGGGTCGCTGGCGGTCATCGCATGGATTCAATCCGATCCAGTAGGATCTTTCGTACCGGCTCGACGTCGGCGAGTGGCTTGCGACTGAGTGCAACCTCCTGCGACGTGAACTCGACGAACTCCGAAGACACCTCGACTGGGCCAAACTCACGGACCATCCAATTGAGCACCTCTGCCAGCCTGTCGTTCGAGAGCGGGGACTGGGCACTGCCCGGGACCCGGATCAGGTACTCGCGTCCTCCCAGCACACGGAGGAAGAGTCCCAGATACCCTCTGAAATCCGGAACGCCTCCAGTGGAACCCCTGCCGTCGGCCATGTGGCAACCCTGGCATTGAAGCATGTAATCCTTCTGAGCGTCAGCTCCGACGGGCGTCGGCAGCGTCAAGATCGTGAGGATCGCGACTTGCGAGCACACTCCGATTGGAGACCGCGCCTTCAATGGTCAGGCTCTTCCGCGATGCCGATTACGATCGAGACCGTCGAGTTGTACGCGGCGTCGGCTTCGCCCATGCACCACCCGATATCGTTGCTCTTGTGCGCGTAGTACGCGGGCTTGTCGCCCTCGTTACGATGAACGAAGGATCGACCGCAAGGCCCCTTTCCGCAGCAGTCGTTGTACGACAGGATGTAGTCCTTGCCGTCGGTCGGGTTGCGACAGGTCCCGATCCAGGCCACGGGCGACATCAGTGTGCCCGGCGGACATGATGAAGTCGTGCCGCCGCATTCCGCTGAAAGGAAGCCGTCGACGGAGCAGTAGCGCCAATTGTCAGCATTGGCGGAATCTCCTTCCGGCGTCGTCGGATCAGGCTCGAGGGCCGTGGAGGCGACCCTTGCATCTGCGCGCGCAGCGTCACTCGGCGGCATCGATAGCGCTACGAATAACACGGCGACTGCCGCGATCACGAGTGCGAGCGGGGGCCATAGTCGAGAACCGTTCATTCCGAGCTCCTCGTTTCAGTCAGGGCTGTCGTGTCCCGGCCGCCTCTTGGCAGAGTGAGAAGTCCCTGGGTCGTGACGTTTCCGGTGTAAATGCGCCTGAGCAGCTTCCCGCTTCGCGCGTCATAGACGCACAAGAATCCGGTGTACATGGCCCCGGTCAGAATTAGCGGCTCATCGTCTTGTGTAACGGCGATCTGATCGATTCCGATCTGGGGCACGACATGGTCGAGCAGGAATGCATTTAGATTTTCGTTGCCGAGAGGCACGGGTACCCCCATGAAGGTAAAGCCTGGGTTGGTGAGTTCGATGCGCTGGATCCGCTTATGGGTCTCGAGGTCGTAGACCCAGATCTCGCTGCCCGCTTGCTTGTGGGTGTCGAACCCTCCCTGATGGACAAGCGAGTAGAGACGGCCCGAGGCTTCGTGGAGTGCGAGGTGTTGGCTGCCTCCTATGCGCCACGACTGCTGGCGATCATCTTCTTCGAGCAGCGACCAGCGGGGCTCGAATACGGGCTCCGATCCTGACACGTCGACGATGTGCGCAAAGCCTTCGAAGGAGACAAATACCCAGCGGTTCTTCCAACGCACCGCCTTTTCTGTGACCGGATCCGTCTGCGGGTCGAAAAAGGGCTCACTGCGGATCCGATGAGCGACGCCGCCCTCGTCGTCGAGTTCGATGACAAGAAGACCTCCATCGGCACACAAGGTTCCGAATCGCCGCTCGCCCATCGCGTAGGCGAGACTGCAGCCCGGAATAGAGATCTCTCCGACGAGGCGCCGGTTCTCGAGATCAACGATGCTGAGGGATGTCGCAGGCGTCATATTGAAGACCGCCAAGAAGCGGTCATCGTCAGAGATCGCCGAGTTTCCGATGGAGATCGGAATGATTGCACGCTTCGCGGGTAGCACGACCTCGCTAACTGGTGCGAGAGTGCGGGCGTCGTAGATGGACGCGACGTCCGTTCGCGTACCGCGCGTTCCGCGCGAATAGTAGGTCTCAGGGATGTAGATCTCGGGCCGAGAGCGTGCGAACACGGCGTCCGGCATCCCCCATCCCGTGTTGATTTGCCCAAGAAATGTTCCGTCATCGAGGTCGACGAGAGAGAGGCGTCCGACGAAGGCGTCAGCCGCCCACAGCCAATGCGGGTCGAACGCTCGATCGAGAACCTCGACCCGACCCACGGTCTCGACCGGTACGTCGCCCTCGCCTCTGCCGGCGAAGAAAAGAAACAAGAGGGCCAGGAATGGCGCGGCTTGGTTACGCACGCGGGACGTGTAGTTCATGGTGAACTCCTATCGACCTGTGTCCTGTTGTACCGGGGCGAGAAAAATGCAGGCGTTCGAGATGACATCTGTATCGCGCTCCTTGATCCTTGCCTCAACTAGGATTCGACCGGCCTCCAGCCAATACGAAGTGAGATAGGTCTCGCCCGGGAAGGCAACTCCACTGAACCGGGCCTGATAGCGAGCAACCCGCGTGACGTCTCCGCCTAACGCCCCATCCACCACGGCTTTACACACGATGCCGTAGGAACACAGGCCGTGGATGATGGGTCTGTCGAAGCCACCTTTGGCCGCGAACTCGGGGTCGCAGTGAAGCGCGCTCTTGTCTCCGCAGAGTCGGTAGAGGAGCGTCTGTTGGGGCAGTGTGGTCGACTCGACGATTCCGTCCGGGTCTCGCGATGGGCGCGCGTTGCTCGCGCCCGGCCCTTTGGGTCCCCCGAAGCCGCCCTCACCGCGCAAGAAGAGCGATGTCCGGGTGGTGTAGAGCGATTCGCCGGTCTCGTCGCGAACGTGGTTCTCGGTGATGAGAAGGGCCGCCTTGCCCTTGTCGAAGATGTCCGCGATGCGACTCTGGCTCTCGAGCTTCGCCCTGGGCGGCAGCGGGCGATGAATTTCGATGTCCTGTTCTCCGTGGAGGATTTGCGTCGGGTCGAACTCGACCCCCGGTATGCCGAAAATATTGCCGCCTCCGGCGTTGACGACCATGGGAAAGCTCGGGAGTACCTTCAGGTTCTTCTCGTAGGTGTACTCGAGCTCACCTGGATCCGTCGCGGGCACCCCGGCGCCCACGCCGAGGTGGTAGAGGATGACATCATCTTCCTCGTATTGACCCTCGCCCGGCGGGAATTCATGGGCCATGGCCTTGTCGCGGTCGATCGGCATTGGAGTCTCCTGTGATGCGTGCGGATTAGAACGAAAGATTCACGCGTCAGCTGGGCGCTTTCGGGTCGAACTCGATGGGCACGGAGAGCAGGCCACGGAAGAAGCCCGAGTAGAGTCGTTCCGTTGGCCCCGATAGCTGATACCCGGGCAGGCGCTTGGCGATCTCTTCGAAGGCAATCCGCGCCTCCATTCGGGCGAGGTTGGCGCCAAGACAGAAATGACCGCCCCAACCGAAGGCCAGGTGTGGGTTGGGCGTACGGCGGACATCGAACTCGTCGGGGTCGACGATCATCCGCTCGTCGCGATTGGCCGCACCGAGCATCAGGAAGACCTTGTCTCCTCGCTTCAGCGTTTGGCCCCCGAGCGTCACTTCTTCGGTCACGACTCGCTCGAGGCCCTGGACCGGAGACTCGAAACGCAGGAACTCCTCCACTGCGACTTCGATGCGTATGGGATCCTCGAACAGGTAGCTGCGCTGGTCCGGATGTTGATCGAGCAGGACTGCCGCGTTGCTGATCAGGTTCGTCGTCGTTTCGTTCCCTGCAATCAGGAGCAAGACCGCAAAGCCAACGAGCTCGGCCTGGTCGAGTCGCTTCCCATCCAGCTCGGCGGCAAGCAGCGCCCCCATCAGATCATCCGTTTCCTTCTTGCGCTTCTCGTCGAAAATACTTGCGAGATAGGCTGCCAATTCCATGACCGGATTCGAGGTCGATGCGAGCTTTGCTGGATCCAGATCCATCCCGGGGCCAACGCTTTTCGCCAGGGCAGTGGACTTCTCCTTGAACATCGCCCGATCGGCGGACGGGATTCCGAGCAACTCCGCAATCACGATCGTCGGGAGTGGCGCCGAAAAGTCTTCCCACAGATCACAGCTTCCCGCCTCGATGAACTGATCGATCAGTTTGATCGCGATCTCGCGAATTCGCCCAGCCAGCTCGTCCACCCGGCGCGGTGTGAAGGCGCGGCTGAGAAGGGAGCGAAGTTCGCCGTGACGCGGGCGATCCATGATGACGATCATCGGAACGTTCGAGGAGGCATCGTTCGGGTCGAGAGATCGCCGTGATGAGAATCCGTCCGGCGCGCGCAGCACTGCCTGGACATCGTCAAAGCGCGAGACGGCCCAGAGCTGGAGATCCGGGACGTCCATGACCGGGGCCTCGTCTCTCATCCTGCGAAAGGTCGGGTACGGATCGTCCTGGAATGTCTTGGAATGCGGGTCGAAGTTGATCAATTCGGGCTCCTCGGCGGGGGATCGTCACTTCAGCCGATCGTTAGTTCTGGGCTGGCACCCAGGACGGTGGCCGCTTCTCGACAAACGACTTGAAGCCTTCCGCGCATTCGGGCGCGCGGATCGAAGC
>JAPYTP010000233.1:0-1756 GCA_029941885.1 Myxococcota bacterium | reverse complement strand
GCCTTGCGAAGGCCGAAATACATCGAAGCCGTGAGGGCATTGCGCGCTTCGGGACGGTCGATCGTGCACCAGCCGATGGGCCCCCGACGCTCAAAGCGCAGGTAGGGAGTTCCAAGATCGTCACTCATCGTCTTCTCCTCCAATCCGGTTTCGATCAGGGTGCCAGCTTCTGGAGCCGCTCGGTGGCCTCGAAATATTCTTCGACGAGCGTGTAGATCACGTCTCGAGTCGAGCGGACCTCATCCACCAGTCCGAGCACTTGACCACCGGCGTTGAACGCCACGTCCTGGGAACGGCTGGCATAGCGTGAGGTACGCAATACGGCGTCGGAAGTGACCATGTACTGCAATGGCATTCCGAGCGGCGTGGGCGCATCCTCGGCATCCCATGCCGCCGTCCACGCATTGCGCAGCATGCGATTGGGTTTGCCCGTGAACGAGCGCGAGCGAATCGTGTCGCCGGTCCCGGCTCGCAGATACGATGCCTGCTGGGCAGGCTGGAGGTCGGCCTCTTCTACAAGAAGCCAGAGCGAGCCTGTCCAGACGCCTTCGGCACCGAGGGCAAGCGCTGCGGCGATCTGTTGTCCGGTTCCGATCCCGCCGGCGGCGAGTACCGGAGTCGGCGACACAGCCTTGATGACTTCCGGCCACAAGACCACGCTGCCGACCTCGCCCGTGTGTGCGCCGCCTTCATGCCCTTGCGCGATGATCAAGTCGACCCCAGCCGCATGATGTGAGAGAGCGTGTTTTGCGCTCCCGCACAGAGCCGCGACGAGTCTTCCCGATTCTTGCACCTCGCTAATCACCTCGGCGGGGGGTGTGCCGAGTGCGCTGGCAATCAGTCGGACTTTCGGGTGGACGAGTGCTCTTTGGACGTGGGACCTCGCCGTTGATTCGACCCACCCAACGAGCTCGCGAGCGCGCTCTCCTACGGGTAGCTCCGGTACGCTGTGTTCCTGTAGCAACCGTCTCACGAACTCCCGGTGCCCTGGCGGGATCATCCCCGCCAGGTGCTCCTCGAATTTCGCGGGGTCGCTCTGTGGCTTGGCTTCCGGGGGGTTGGGCATGACGACATCGACGCCGTAGGGACGGTCCCCCACATGGGAGTCGATCCAGTTCAGCTCGACCTCGAGTTCCTCGGCACTAAAGCCCAGCGCGCCGAGCACGCCGAAGCCACCCGCCTGGCTGACCGCGCAGACGACATCTCGACAATGGCTGAAGGCAAAGATAGGGAACTCCATCCCGAGTCGGTCACAGATGGCTGTATGCACGTTGCGCTGTCCCTCGTTCTCTCTCTAGCCACCGTTCTGGCGCCCGAAGCTCCCCGGCCGCTTGACAGCGTGTGCCCTCGACGTTTTATTATCCAGATGGCGAATAAGTCTGGCACCCCCGGTCGCAGGTCGCAAGCCGAATCGGAGCGGACAAAGCTCCGGATCCTCGATCGTTCAGAGCAGCTCTTCGCTCGCAGTGGCTTCGGCGGCGTGTCTTTGCGGGAGGTCGCGGCCGAGTGTGAGGTACAGCATCGGACCATCCAACATCACTTCGGTTCGAAGCTCGGACTCTTTAAGGCCGTGCTTGCGCGTTGGGATGGCGAGCTGAAGTCAGGTCTGCTGGCGGCCACCGAAGGGCGGACGGAGCTGGGAGATATCATCGATCATGTCGTCGAGGAACTCTTCGAGTTCCTTCTCTCGAAACGGGATTGGGTGAGACTAACCGCGCGAGCCACGATGGGCGAAGAGCTTCCCAAGGGCGCTGAT
>JAPYTP010000232.1 GCA_029941885.1 Myxococcota bacterium | reverse complement strand
CTTCGTGCGTTCCCGACGCGAGGCAGCGGTGGGCGGCGCCGACCCCGCGCTCCGTTACCATGATTCCCAAGTGGGAGCCCCCCTTCCGAATCTCGTCACAAAGGGAATTCGATCCATGGACAAGCCCGAAAATCCCTTCGCGTTCGTTCTCGACCGCAAAGATCGTCAGCCACAGGAATACTACGACGGCATCAAGAAGCGATTCAGCGAGGAACGCGATCTGCGACTGGGTCTGCGCCCCAACGGCACGGAGCAGTTCACATCCGAATTCAGCGGGGCGCTCGAGAAATACGCCATCGACCCCCACGCGGGCGAACCGGAACCTCGTCCGCCACTCGAGGACACGGTCGAGGTTCTCTTCATCGGTGGGGGGTTCTCGGCGCTGCTGACCTCGGTTCGACTTCGCCAGGTCGGGGTCGAGAGCATCCGGATCGTCGAGCGGGGCGCCGACGTGGGCGGTACCTGGTATTGGAACCGCTACCCGGGCGTGGCTTGCGACGTCGAAGCCTATGACTATTTGCCGCTGCTCGACGAAATGGAATACGTCCCGACTCGCCACTTCGCCCAGGGACCCGAGATCTACGCCCATTGCCGGGCGATCGCCAAGAAATACGATCTCTACAAACTCGCCGTCTTCCAGACCACCGTCACGTCCACGGTGTGGGACGAGGACGAGGAGATGTGGACGCTCACGACCGATCGCGGCGATCGCATGCGGGCCCGATTCGTGATCTGCGCCAACGGCACGCTCTCGAAACCGAAACTGTCGAAGATCGGCGGAATGGAATCCTTCGCGGGCCACTCCTTCCACACTTCTCGCTGGGACTATGACTACACCGCGCCAGACCTCTCCGGGCTCGCGGACAAGACGGTCGGCATCATCGGCACGGGCGCGTCCGCAGTCCAGGCCGTTCCGCGTCTCGGCGCCGCCGCCAAGCAGCTCTTCGTCTTCCAGCGCACCCCCTCCTCGATCGACATCAAGGACGATTCCCTTACTGATCCCGAGTGGGCGAAGAATCTGAAGCCCGGCTGGCAGGCGGCACGGAAAGCGAAGGCCCTCGGCATGATGAAACTCACTCCGGAGCAGGAGGCGAAACGCAAGGACATGCCGCGTGAGGAGCGGATCCGCAAGCAGGAGAACGCCAATATCGACGCGATGATGCGAATTCACAAGCGCATCGAGGAGACCGTGGAGGATCCGGCCACCGCCAACGCGCTGAAGCCCTGGTACATGTTCATGTGCAAGCGGCCGTGTTTCGACAACGACTACCTACCGGCCTTCAATCGTCCCAACGTCCAACTCGTCGATACCCAGGGCGAGGGCATCAGCGAGATCGGCAGCGCCGGTCCCGTATTCGACGGGAAGACCTATCCCGTGGATCTACTCATCTACGCCACCGGATTCGAGGTCCAGAAGACCGGGATCTACAATCAGATCCGCGGCAAGAACGGCCTCGACCTGAACGACAAATACAAGGACGGAATCCGCACGGTCCTCGGAATCCACTCTCACGGCTACCCGAATCTCTTCATCATGGGCGGCTACCAGGCGACGTTTCTGTTCAACCTGACCGACGTCCTGCAGTCGCAGGGCGATCACATCGCCGCGTGTATCGATTACACGCGGCGAAACGGCCACCAGTCCATCGACGCGACCCATGAGGCCGAGGAGCGATGGGTCCAGGAGGTCATCGCGAATCGCGGCAAGACGAATCGGAGCGCGGACTGCACGCCGGGTTACTACAACTTCGAGGGCGAGTTCCAGCGGCGCCAGGATGGCAACTACAACGGCTCCTATTCGAAATACGTCGCCCACACAAAGGCGGTGCTCGCGGATATCGAGCAGAACTTCAATTTCACGAAGCGCCGGGAGTGAGGCGCTCGGCGGTTGCCGATCTGTTGAAGGGGCGCAGATCGCGACATCCGCCCTCCTCTGATCACTGGATTTCGACACGAAGATCCCGACCGGCCATGCGTCGTCGTTGTCCCCGGGCCGCTCTCCCTCCCGGGCCGCTCTCCCTCCCGGTCGCGAACGATTGGACAAGCGTTCTTTCGCGAATCCAAGGAATAGGCCGAAACGCAGAAACCCGCGTGGCGAAGGCCGGCACGAATACGGGTAGACTGTGTGAACGGCCCACGAGACTGTGCCGCCCTCGACGGAGCCGGACGCATGACTTCTCAGGTTCGCGAAGAAGAACGCTCGGAACCCGCACCCGCTGCGCCCGAGGAGTCGGCTCGCGAGCGTTTGGCCACCTCGGTCGTCATCACGTACGGCTTCCTCGTGCTCCCGCTCGCCTTCATGGGTGCCCTGGCCGGAATGTATCTCCTGAAGTTCAGTGCCGATGTCCTGCTGATCGCGCCCGGGACGTTCGCCGCGATTTTCACGGTTTCCAAGATCCTCGATGGCCTCTCCGATCCCGTCGTGGGCTATCTCAGTGATCGCACCCGCGCGGCCTCCGGCCGACGGCGGCCCTGGATCCTGGCCAGCGCGATTCCGATCGCCTTGGCGTTCTGGGCCGTGTGGAATCCACCGACGTCTCTTCACGCTGGGGCGCTGACGATCTGGGTCGGGCTGGCAATCGTCCTCTACTACACGGCCTACACGCTCGCGGCCGTTCCCCATCTGGCACTCGGCGCTGAGCTCTCGAACGATCATCACGAACGCACACGCGTATTCGGTTCGCGTGGAATATTCGACGTCGTGGGCATTCTCGCCGCCGCGGCCGCGGTCGGTTGGATGCAGACCAGCGACGATCCCCGCCGAGTCGCCGAGACGATCGCCCTCGCCTTCGCGATCGTTTCGATCGCGGTCTTGTCGACCGGCGTGCGGGGAATCCGTGAGCGAACGGAGTACAGGGGTCGCGGCTCCCAGACACCGCTCCGGGCGCTGCGAGACGTCGCGAACAATCCTCACGCACGCATCGTCCTCGGCGTGGTGGTACTCGAAGGGATGAGCTTGAGCCTGCTCGGGGCGATGTTCCCCTTCGTCACCGAGTACCTGATCCCGGACGGAGCGGTCTCCGCGACCTACGCATTCACCGCGCTGGCCGTTGCGATGGTCTGCTTTCCCATCTGGTTCCCACTCGCACGACGCATCGGCAAGCGCGGGGCCTGGCTCGCCGCGCTTACGATGAAGTCCCTGGGCTTCGTGTGCGTGTTGTTCGCCCGGCCGGACACGATGTGGCTGTACCCCGTCGCGATGGCGCTGATCGGTGGGTCCCTCTCCTGCTACTTCTTTCTCCCTGCGTCCGTCAAGGCCGACGTCATCGACTACGACGAGTTGTTGACCGGCGAACGCAAGGAGGGCTCCTATTTCGCCGTCTGGAATCTCCTCCAGAAACTCGCGGGGGCTGCGGCGATCGCCTTGAGCGGCTTCGTCCTTCAGTTCGCGAACTACGAAGCCAACGCGGTGCAGAGTGAATCCTCGATCCACGCGATGCGAAACCTTTTCGCGGGGATCCCGCTTGGCCTCCACATCCTCGCGATCCTCCTGCTGCTGCAATTTCGCCTGACCGCGAAGGAGCATCGCTCCATTCGAGCGGAACTGGATCGTCGACTCGAGCACGACGTCTAGGGGTTCCGGTTCTTCCGCGAGAGACGGGGTCGGATCGGCCTCCTCGACCCGGACTGACCCGTCAACACGATTCGCTCGTCACCCCGATCGACCCAGATCCTCGGAGAGGTGCCGGGCAGCCAGCCAGTGGTGCATCGCACCGAGCACGTGCGCGAGACCGACGATCAGCAGGCCGTAGCGAATCGCATCGACACCGAGCCGGGGGTGGAGCGCGTCGCTCACGAGGCCCACCGCAAGGGGTCCCAGGCCCATGCCGATCAGGTTGTAGGATCCGGTCGTGAGCGCCGAAGCGAAGGAGCGCATGTGGGCCGGGGCGATGCTCTGGGTCATCGCGAGGGTCGGTCCATTCCACATGCCGCCAAACAGGGACGCGGGAATGATCACCAACAACGCCAGCGGCAACACCCGCTCCCCAATCAGAAAGGTCGAATCCGCCGGCCAGAGCACAAAGGCAATGCTGAAAGGCAGCGCGAGCAGCGCGCTTCCCGCTGGAATCCACATATACCAACGTACGTCCCGGCGACCGAGCGCATCGGCGAGGTAGCCCCCCGCGAAGGCGCTCACGGCAGCGAGCAGCGGCCCCACCAGAACGAATATCCGGCTCGCCTCGCCGATCGTCATTTCGTGGATGCGCATCAAGTACGCGATGTTGAACGCCCCGGCACCCATGCCGGCGAACGCGTGATATCCGGCGCCGAGCACCATGTGGACGAAGGATCGCCGGCCGAGCAGGTAGCGCAGGACCTCCCGGGCCGCCGGCGGCGCATCGGGCGGCTCGGTGTCGTCCAGGCGACCGCGCTCGGGTTCCCGCACGCTCAACCGGAGAACGATCGCGAGCAAGACCCCCGGCAGCCCGAGCACGAAGAAGGCGGCGCGCCATCCATGAATCTCAGCAATCGTTCCGCCGAGAGCAAGACCGAGCCCCATGCCCGCGATCCCGCCCATCCCGAATATTGCCATCGCACGCGCACGCCGGTCGAGGGGGAAGTAGTCGCATAGCAGTGAGTGCGCCGGAGCGCTGCCCGCTCCCTCCGCCGCACTCACTCCGACCCGGGCCATCAGAAGCTGCCAATAGCTCCGAGTAAAGCCCGAGAGCAGAGTGAGCCCACTCCATACCACGAGACCTAGGGCGATGATCGAACGTCGCACTCCGCGATCGGCCCAGCGGGCGATCAGCAGGCTCGCGAAGATATGCACCACCGCGAAACCCGTCCCCACCAGCAAGCCCATCGCGGTATCGGAGACCTGGAACTCTTCTTTGATGGGCTGCAGCAAGACCTGAAGAATGTTTCGGTCTGCGACATTGAGGGCCGTCACCGAAAACATGACGGCCAGCACATACCAGGCGTAGGGTGACGGCGGCTCGGAGGCGTCGGGACTAGACATCGGGCGAGACTTCCCGATCAATATCGAGTTCGCAGGCGGGTCGAGGTGGGGTTTGGAAGAAACGCAGCTCGGATATCCGATTCGATAAGGGCCTGGGTTTTTCCCGCAGCCGCTCGTCCGATCGCAATAGTGCACGCTTTCCGGCCGTTTCGAAAGGCCGACGGTCCGCGTGCCCACGCCAATGACTTCTGGGGGTCCCGTTTGTCATCGATTCTGCTGACCCGCGAGCCGCTCCGATTTCTCCGCCGATGACAGTCTCCGGTTCTGACTTACAATCGGTTGTGTCGATCGCGTGTGGGCTCGGTACACCCGCCCTCACGACTTCACATCGCAGATTCGCGCGGGCGAACTCTGCCCGCTGCCCAGCGAGACGGCACGCGGCGAAAGATCGGAGGGGGCGATGATCGAGGAATTCGCAGAGGTCGAAACACCGGATGGCCGCATGCCGACCTTCATCGCTCATCCAGCGGCGGGGGAACCCGCTCCCGTGGCGCTCGTCTTGATGGATGGGCGCGGAGTTCGGGAGGAGCTTCGCGACGTGGCACGACGTCTGGCTCGCATGGGCTACTACGCGATGCTTCCCGACCTCTACTACCGCGCGGGGGTGACGGAAACGCTCGAAAGCGGTGAGTCCGAAGGCTCCGAGGCATGGAACCGCATGCTGTCCCTCGTGCAGAGTCTCTCGGATGAAAGGGTCATCCGGGACGTCGAGGCGCTGACGGAGCACGCCGACTCCGATCCCGCCGCGCGCGCGGGCGCGATCGGTGTGATGGGCTTCTGTTTGGGGGGACGTCTGTCCGTGATTCTTTCCCAGGGCTTCGGAGAGCGGGTTGCTGCCGCCGCAGCCATTCATCCGGGACTCACCGGCGTCGGCGTCGGCGAAGGAACGGCGGAGCGTCAGGTCGATCGGGTCAGCGCCGAACTCTACTTCGCCATCGCCGATCGAGACAAATGGTGCACGCCGGACGACCTGGCCCTGATGGAGAAGGCGCTCGTCGAGGCGAGCGTGGACCACGAGATCGAGCATCATCCGGGCGCCTTTCACGGCTTTGGGGTGACCGGCGGCGAGACCTACCACGAGCAGGCCGCGGAGCGCGTCTGGGAAAAGGTTGGAGCGCTCTTCGCACGCGCGCTCGACTGAGAGGGACGATTCGGAGAACGGGTACAACGAGAGCCGGACCGCCGGAGTGCAAGAAGTCGGACCCAAGGAGAGCAGTGATGGCGGAATCATCACGAGAACTTCAGGAACGAGCTCCCAATCGCTTCGGGCTACCCGAGTTGGCCTTCGACGAGGGCTTCTTCCGCGATCCCCACACGCCGCTCGCGCGCATGCGCGAGGCGCAATTCGACGTCGCCTTCGTGCCGCGCATGGGGACAACGATGTTCCTGTCCTTCGCCGATGTGCATGACGCTCTGCTCGACCGGAATTTCGGCGCCATGGGATCCGCCTATTATGAGCAACAGGGTTGGACGAGTGGGCCCTATATCGATTGGGTCCGTCGCACGGTCGTGTTCCTCGATCCTCCCATTCATGACCGCCTGCGAGGTCTCGTGAATCGCGCCTTTACGCCGCGTCAGGTCGATCGCGTGCGACCGATCACGGAGAGAATCGCCTCGCGACTGGCGGACGAGGCCAGCCTACAGGGACACGTCGACCTCTACGACTGCTTCGCGCAAAAACTGCCGCTACAGGTGATCTGCGAAGTGATCGGGATTCCCGAGGTCGACTTCGAGCGGATGGGCGACTGGACCGAGGCGCTCTCGGTCGCGACCGCCTACCCGAGCCCGGAGGCCAGGGTGGCCGCAGACGCGGCGATGGTCGGCCTCAGCGATTACACCCGTGATCTGATCCGAGCTCGACGCGCCGAACCCGCAGAGGACCTCCTCTCGGCGCTGATCGCCGTGGAGGAAGCGGGCGAGCGACTAGCGCCCGAGGAGCTCGTCGCGATGATCGCGCAGATGCTCTACGCGGGTCACGAGACCACGCGTAATCTGATTGGCAACGGACTCTTCTGTCTACTCCAGCACCCCGATCAACTCGCCCGGCTGCGCGAAGACCCAAACCTCGTAACCGGCTCGATCGAGGAGATGCTCCGCTACGAGCCACCGATCATCTTTCTCTCCCGAGTGGTCCAAGCGAACTGCAAGCTCGGCGGAATCGAACTCGAAGCGGGCAGCCTGATGCACGTGAGCCTCTCCGCCGCCAACCGTGACCCACGCCATTTTCCCGATCCCGACCGATTCGACATCCTTCGGAGCGACAACCGGCACCTGAGCTTCGGCTTCGGAGCGCATTTCTGCCTCGGCGCCAGTATCGCGCGCATGGAGGGCCAGGTCGCCTTCGAAACGCTGCTCGACCGCTTTGCCTCGATCGAGTGGGACGGCGGCGATCCGCGTTGGGCCGGAGACACGGCCCTGC
>JAPYTP010000231.1 GCA_029941885.1 Myxococcota bacterium | reverse complement strand
AGGAGATCGAGAACGAGCTGATCATGCACCCCAAGGTCGAAGACGTGGCCGTGATTGGCGTGCCGCATCCGGAGTTCGGAGAAGAGGTGAAGGCCATCGTCCAGCCCATCGCAGGCGTGGACGCCAACGCGTCACTGGCCGACGAGCTGCTCGCCTTCGCACGGGAGTATCTGGCACCTTACAAGTGCCCCCGCTCGATCGACTTCGAAGCCGAGCTCCCTCGTCTTCCCACCGGAAAGCTCTACAAGCGTCTGCTCAAGGATCGCTACTGGGGCAAGAAGGACAGCCGGATCGTTTGAGGTGGTCGACGACAGCCGGGGCCTGGCGCCGCTAGGGCCGAATGGTCGCTGTTCCTCGGCTCGATCTGTAATTTCACAATCAGCAAGCAGGTGATCCATCGAGTCGTTCGATCGCTGTCAACGGTCCTATCTTCCATTCGAGTGAGCATCATGATCCCTACCTTACGATTGTGCGAGAGCTGTAAGCCTTGTGACGGAACTGTGGTCGGAGAGAAATGGCACGATAATGGGTACTAGGATGTTCATGTGGGATTCTTTCGCCGCCGCAAGAGAATCTTCCTTCTAGTGAACCTCGCGGAAGCACTCCGGCCCCTGTCGGGGGCCGAGATCGTGATCTACGAAATCATCATCTCGGACCCTGGCAGGAATCGAGTACAGCACGAACTGACCTGTGACCCCCTGGAATTCTCGGGCCACTCGGAATGTTGAAATCTGGCCGAGTTCAACATCATCCACAACTACCCGATCCGATTGATTTACCTGCCGCCCTAGCGAAACTCGACGCTTCGCGATTCGCCGATGGCGCTGCTCCCGGGCTTCGCCCGGACTCGCTGTTCGCTGATCGCTGATCGCCAACAGCTCCCCTGCGACGCAAGGTTCAGGAAACCAACATCGGGGACGTGAGGTGGTCTCGGGCGGCTCCGGGCGCATCAAACCTGGCAATGTGGGGCAAAGCGAAGTCACAGAAGGCCGCCGGGAAGCACCATCCGAAGTCCCCCAACGGAGCCTCCAAAGTGCTCGCCCATCGACCACTTCCTATTCCGACGGAAGGCGACGTTGGAATCAGTCTATCGATGGGACCCGATCGTGCCTACCGCGCTTCAGCGGGAGCGTACGAACTGCTCGATCATCGCGACGAGTGTTCCCGGCGCGTCTTCCTGCGCGAAATGACCAACGCCCGGCAGCTTGACGAAGGGCGCGTCCGGCCAGACTTCGCGCAGCATGCCCTCGGCGAGCAGGGGCGGCAGCGTCCGATCTTCTTCCCCCATCACGGACATGGCCGGCTTCGTGGCCAGCGCTTCCACCGCGCCCGGGGTCTTCATCGCCGCCTCGAAATACGCGAAGGACACAGGGTTCATCGTATTGAGCGGAAAGGCTTTCGCTCCCTTGCAGGACTCGGGGGTCGGGAATGGCGACGCGTAGGCGCGAATCCACTCGTCGTTGATCACATCGTGATTCACGAAACCTACCAGCTTCAGAATCGAGAGAATGGATCGCCCGAGATGACTCATCACGGGGTCGAAGGCCTCGCTCGTGAAGAACTCGGCCCACGGCGTGGCGCCCTGCTGCGCGAGCACCGTCATATCGATACCCGCTGGAATGCCGACCCGGGGAAACGAATCGATGTAGAAGATCCGCTTGATCCGATCGGGGTGGCGGAGCGCGAAGTTCGTGCCGATCGGCCCACCCCAGTCCTGCATGACCAGGGTGACATCGCGCACGTCGAGCTCACTCAACCTCGGAATGAAGGCCCGGGAGATATATCCCCAGGTCGCCTCGCCGTGCAGCAAGACGAACGTCTCGCCTGGATCCGAGCTCCCTTCGTCGACGAAGTGGTGGCGAAAGCCGTTGCCCGAGAAGTACTGCGCTTTGTAGGACCAGCTTCCACCAAAGGTTTCGCTCTCTTCAATCATGCAATCTCTCGCTGTTTGCGTCGCTCGGGGACGATCGGTTTCTTCGTCGGCCGATCATAAGACCTCGCCGAGGACCGCGCCCCAGCCGCTAAGTCGCGTTCCGTTGAGTGAATCGTACGTCCTCGTTCTACCCCGTCTTGATCGAAGTGTGATCTGACTTCGCGCGTATGGCGCCTCGGGGCCGGTCTCGTGTGACGTTAAGCGACACTTGACTCGATCGGTTCGTTTGGATGGTCAATCCGATGGATCCCCTCAACGACGCGCCTACGGCCCTACCACGTAGGTCGACCATGGACCGCGATTCTTGCGGCCCCATCCTATACTCATCGCATGAATGAATACCCCGCCGTCATGCCGCACGGCCCGATCGAGATGGTTGCTGACGACGTCTTCTGGGTGCGAGGCTCCGTCAGCCTGGCCCCCGGTCTCCGCATTACCCGCAATATGGCGATCGTTCGCTCCGGCGACGAGCTCACCCTGTTCCACGCCGTCCGCCTCTCTCCTCCGGGCGAGGCGGAGCTCGCGAAGCTCGGTACGGTGAAGAACGTCGTAAAGCTCGCTAACGCTCATGGCATGGACGACGCCTACTATCTCGACCACTTCGATGCCACCTACTGGGCCTTACCCGACGGAGCCCGCGATCAGGACCCCGAGATCCAGCAGCAACTCCGCGACGACAACCTCCCGATCGACGAGGCCAAGCTCTTCGCGTTCCGAGATTCGAAGGAGAAGGAGGCCGCTCTTCTCGTCGAACGGGGCGACGGCATCCTCATCACGGGCGACGCGGTCCAGAACTGGCCCGACAGCGCGGGATGCTCTCTTCCCGCCAAATTGGTGACCCGACTCATGGGCTTCCTCAAGCGCCCCGCCCAGATCGGCCCTCCGTGGCGCAAGATGATGACCCCTGAGAACGGTACGCTCCAGCCCGATTTCGAGCGTCTTGCGGACCTCGACTTCGCCCACATCGTCCCGGTGCACGGCCACCCGCTCATGAACACGGCAAAGCAGGACCTACTGGCCACGATCGAAGCCACGTATTCGTAGCGCCGATCGGACTCGCTCCACTCTCGAGACGAATCGGCTCTGCCCTCAGCCGGTCTTGCGCGCTGAGTACCGTGAGGTCTCCCAAGGTCTCCTAAGGTGATGGCGACGACCTGGGAGTGATCGACCTGGGACGCAGGAATCGGTGGATCGCCTCGTAGGCGTTGTCCTGAAACTCTTCGTTGGCTAGATCCGTCAAGATTGTCGCCTGGTCGACGACGTTCCCGATCGTGGCGTCAGCGGCTGACCCGTAGAAGACGCCGCTCTCGTAGCGCTCGTCCGTGAGTGCATTGACGTAGCGCAGGGCCCCCGTCTCGACATCGTGCATCAATCCAAATGCAACCATCAATGGCCTGAGGAGATACTTCATGAGGACGCGCAGGACACCCTGCATCCCGTCGGTGCCGGCTGTGCCGCTCGTCCCCCCTGGACTCATGGTGACGAAACGGATGGAAGGATGCCTCCGCGCCATCGAGCCGATCCAAAGCGCAGCCACGTATTTCGACGCTGCGTAGGCGGTCATCGCGGTGTACGCACCTTCCAACCAGCTGCCGTCGATCACGGAGGCCAACTCGTCGGTGGACGACGTCTCGAAGGGCGGTCGCTTCATGCGAAACTTTTCGACTCCGCGGCACGCCTCCGACCCTGAAAATACTGCGACCTTCTCGAGCTTTCCGACGGCGATCAATTCGTCCACAAGCAGGGCGTGTCCTAGCACGTTCACCGCGAAGACATGGGTGGAGCCTTCTCGAGTCGTGGCGTTCGGGGTGGGCCCGCCCAGACCTCCCGCATTCATGACCAGTCCATCGAGCGAATCTGGAATCGCGCGGACCGCAGCCCGAACCGAGTCCATGTCCATGACATCGAGCTGCAAGATCTCGAACACACGCCGGCCGGTCGCTTCTTCCAGTTCCGCCTTGGCCGCCTCCGCTTTCTCCATGTTGCGACAGCCGAGGTAGACGCGCTCGGTCGATTCGAGCAGCGCGAGTTGGCGCGCACTCTCCTTGCCCAGTCCTGCGTTCGCTCCAGTGACCAACACGCTCTTCAAATTCGGCATATGGCTTCTCTCGTCGTTTCGGAGTGGCGGCCGGTTTGCCGACGTCACCCCATACCATCAAGGGTGGCAGCCGACCGACTCTTGCCGCGAGTGTAGGGCGTTGTCTCCCCTTTCATTTACGCGCTCTCGCGGCCGGAAGCTCAGCGGCCGTCTAACATCGCACGCCACACTCGGGCCCTCCTCAACAGACGGGTCTCGCAGCGAAGCGCCAGGTCCATCGGACGGCAGACATGACGATCGAACAACTCGGGAGCGTTGGCGAAATCAACGCTTCGAGAGCGGCCTCGATCTCGCGAACGACTGGGCCTTCGCCAATCTCATCAGCGCCGGATACAGGGCCTACTGGGCGAGGCAATCGAAAACGTATCCCGAGGACTTTCGCAGGCTGGTGTCGGAAGCCCTCGACAAGGGTGCAACCGCCGCCCAGCACCCACCGAGCACCCGTAGTCAGTAGGCGAGCCGTCCGATCGACGTCTCCCTACTGGTTCGGCCTGCTCTGCTGATTGCTTCGCTCCTCCAGACGAAGCGGATGAACGGGTGTCTCCGCGGCATCGAGCCTGTCCTTTTGGCACGAGTCAGCCTGGCCCGTGACTCGGTGAGAGAAACGACCCGGTTCCGGGCACACGGACGAATTCTGAGAACGAACAGCTGTCATACTCGCCCGTCGCTGAACGGTTTTGTCGCTTGCAGATCGGACAGTTCGTACGTACGTTCTAAACGATCGTACCAATCAGGAGCCGACGATTTCGTTCTCGCCCCCCGCAACTTCCTCGAATCCGGCGCCCGAGCCGACTGCTCGCGGCGGTGACACACGCGAACGACTGCTCGATGCCGCCGAGCGCCTCTTTGGCGAGCGCGGTTTCGAGGGGACTTCGATGCGCGCGCTCGCTCGAGCGGCGGGCGCGAGCCTGTCGTCGACCAACTACCACTTCGGGACGAAAGAGGCCCTACTCCAGGCGGTTCTGCGCCGGCGCGCCGGACCGATGAACGCGATCCGTCTGCAGAGACTCGACGAGGCAGAACACTCGGCAGGGGATGGGCCCGTGACGCTGGACGAGATTCTCGATGCCTTCGTGCGCCCGCTCTTCGAGGTGCGTGCGGCGGACAGTACGAGCCAAATGCGACCGGCGTGGCTTGCGACGCGCTTGTTCTCCGATCCCGCACCGCTCGTCTCGCACATCCGATCGGAACTGTTCAACGACGTCGATGCGCGGTTCCTCGCCGCGCTCGAGAGGGCGCTGCCCCAGCGCGATCGCCGCGAGATCGAAATTGCCTATCAACTGACGAACGGACTGCTCGTTCACTTCGCTGCGGGGCGGGTGTCCGACAGCGAGCCGGATCACGATCCGGACGGAGAGAGCGAGGCCGTGCTGCGCGAGCTACTCGCCTATGCCGGCGCTGGCCTCCATCGCCTGGAAGAGGAAGGGGCGAGATGAATCGACGCGTCCTCGTCCCGACTGCAATCCTGGCCGCGGGTATCCTTGGCTTTGCGGTGTTCATGGCGACCGGCCCAGAGGTCGATCGGCGCGAGGTGGTGCCCGTCGTGCCGCTCGTGCGCGTACTCACCGTCGAGCCACAGGGGCTGCGCCTGACGGTCACGGCCCATGGCACGGTCGAGCCGCCCATCGAGAGCGAACTACGCACACAGATCGATGGAGAGATCATCTGGGTTTCCCCCAGGCTAGCACCGGGTGGCTTCTTCGAGGCAGACGAGCCGCTCGTGCGGATCGATGCCACGGATTACGAACAGGAGCTCGAAGGGGCGCGCGCCGCTCGCGATCGAGCGACGAGCGCACTCTCGAGAGCGAAGCGAGAGCACGAGCGGCAGCAACGTCTCGTGTCTCAGTCTGCTGCCAGCGTCGCCCGGGCCGACGAAGCACGCGACGCGTTCCGGGCGGCCGACGCCGCCTTGCGTGAAGTGCAGGTGCGGCTAGCACGCGCCGAGCGCGATCTCGACCGAACCGAGCTCGTCGCACCCTATCCAGGCCGCACACGGAAGAAGAGCGTCGACATCGGTCAGTTCGTACGTCGCGGTGACGATCTCGCGGCGCTCTATGCGATCGCCTATGCGGAAGTGCCGCTGCCGGTACCCGATCGCGAGCTGGCATTCCTTGATCTGTTACATCCTTTCCGCGACGAGAGCCGTGACGAGTTGCAGGACGGTCCCATCGTTCATCTGCGAGCTGATTTCGCCGGTGTGCACAGCGAGTGGAGGGGACGCCTTGTGCGCACGGCCGCGGAGATCGACGCACGAAGTCGGACCGTCACTGTCGTGGCACGCATCGACGATCCTTATGGGCGTACGCCCGGCGGTCCGAATCAGCCGCTGCCGGTCGGACTCTTCGTGGAGGCCGAGATAGAGGGACGGGAGATCGAAAATGCCGTCGTGCTGCCCACGACGGCGCTGCGCGATAACGGCCAGGTCTACGTCGTCGACGCAGACGGGCGGCTTCGCTTCCGCGACGTCGAGGTACTCCGAAATCAACGCGATCAGATCGTCGTGAGCAACGGCCTACGCCGTGGGGAGCACGTCGTGATCACGTCGCTGCGCGGTGCCGTTGACGGGATGCGAGTCCGCGTCGCCGAAGAGACCGAAAAGGAGAGCGCGCAGGGGAGCGCCAAGCTCGCAGAGAAAGGCTCGTGAATCGGGCGATCGCCTGGTTCGTCGAGAATCCCGTCGCAGCCAACCTGCTGATGGGGTTGATCCTGGTCGGCGGGCTCGTTGGACTGCCGTCGATCCAACAGAAGACGATGCCGGACATGGAGATGGACATCGTCGAAGTGAGCGTCGAGTACCTCGGTGCGGCGCCCGAGGAAGTCGAGACCGGCGTTTGCATCCGAATCGAGGAGGCGATCGCCGGAATCGAGGGAATCGATCGGATCGCGTCGGTCGCAACCGAGGGGGCATGCAGAGTCAGCGTCGAGCTGCTGACCAGCTATCCCCGCGACCGGGCGCTCTCCGACATCAAGAACAAGGTCGACGGAATCGACACCTTCCCGGTCGAAGCTGAGAAGCCCCTCGTCAACCACTATCAGATCCGACACAACGAGCTCCAGATCGCGCTTGCAGGTCCTGCGAGCGAGCGAGCCTTGAAGGTGCACGGCGAGCGCCTTCGCGATGGCATCACCGCGAACACTTCGGCGACTCAGGTCGAACTGCTGAATGCACGCGCGGACGAGATCTCAATCGAAGTCTCGGAAGAGTCGCTACAGCGACACGGGCTGACTTTTTCGCAGGTCGTCGATGCGGTTCGCAGCTCGTCGATCGACCTGCCGGGCGGCTCGATCAAGACTGCAGCCGGCGAGGTCCTGCTGCGATCGACAGGACAGGCCTACGTCGGGGACGAGTTCG
>JAPYTP010000230.1 GCA_029941885.1 Myxococcota bacterium | reverse complement strand
GCAGGCCCGGCCTGAGCGCCGAAGCCTACCTGATGGAGTCGCTGACAGATCCTGGCGCATACGTGGTCGAGGAATTCGCCACGCCCGGCGGCGAGAGCATCATGCCGGCGGCCGATCGACCACCAGCCGACATGAGCCCCACCGAGATCAAGGCGCTGGTCGCCTTCCTCCAGTCGCTCAGTGGCCAGATCACAGTCCAAATCACAGAACAGGATGTCGCGAAGGCGGCGGCGCAGAAGGAGAAGAAACCAGCCCCGACCAGCACACATCCAGGCTTTGCCTTGCTCAGCACAAAGGGCTGCGTGGCGTGCCACGACGTGAGCGGATCCATGCGGCTTGTGGGACCTCCTCTGACGCATGTCAGAGAGCGGCTGACGGCGGCCGAAATCCGTCAGTCGGTCCTCGAGCCTGACGCCGTCATCGCCGAGGGCTTCATGAAGGGCCTGATGCTGCAGGACTTCGCCGACACCCTGAGCACCGAAGAACTGAATCAGCTCGTCGGCTACTTGTCCGGCGAGGTTGGGCTCGCGGAGCGCCTCGCCCATCCAGCGGTCCACCTGCTGGTCTTGATTCTGGTGTTCAACGGTGGAGTCGCCTGGGCCGTTCGCGGGGTCGAATCCCTGGGTGAAGCGTCCGACGCAAAAGTGGTCTCACCGAGAAGGCTGTCATCGGCTTGGTGGGGAGTGATCGGAGTGGTCGTGACGATCGGATTCGTCGTTTTGTACTTGCAGACCAAGGAAGCCGCGAAGCAGACCGCTGAGCCGGTACCCGCGCAAGTGCTGGCAACCCAGCCCGAGACCTCCGCCGAAGCTGGATCCACACCCGAAGCCAGCTCCGACACCGCACTAGCGAGCGGGCCTCTGGACGGGGAGGCGCTTTTCAAGGTCACCTGTCCGGCGTGCCACGGAGCGGACGCCAAGGGTGTGCAGGGACTGGGCAAGGACATGACGACCAGTGCGTTCATCAAAGGGCTGAGCGATGCGGAGCTGGTGGAGTTCATCAAGCTGGGTCGCGCAGCCGACGACCCGCTGAATACCACGGGAATCCCCATGCCCGCGAAAGGATTGAACATGGCACTCAGCGACGACGAGATCCTGGCGATCGTCAAATTCATCCGCTCGCTGAGCGAGTAGCTGCCGGGAGGGTCACGATGGCCGAGGAATCCGATGCGTAGACATACGTTCTCGTTGGCAGTACTGACTTGGCTCGCGGTTTGGGCGGCGCTCAAGTTCGGTGTCCAGCCCCCGATCCCCATTTCTGTGTTGGGCCTCTATCTGGCGATCACCACGGTCTCGATCCTCGTCTACCTGATCGCAGACCCCGAGCGTTTCGAGGCGTTCCTCAACCCAGTGGTCACTCTGTTGCGGGAGAAACGGCTCGCTGTCCCTCGAATGGCAGCCCTGATCGCGATCCCGCTGCTCCTCGGTTGGGCGACCTACACCACAGTGCGACCGCAATTCGATCCGCCCTTCGAGTCTCGTACGATCCATCCCGAACCTCCCGCGGTCTTCAGACTGCACGGCAACGATTTTGACGTGCTCCAGGCACGCCGACCGCCCGAGATGGAAGTCAACGAGGAGAACCTCGCCGAAGGACGGCGGATCTATTACCGCAACTGTATGTATTGCCACGGGGACAACCTGTCCGGGAAGGGACACTTCGCCGATGCCCTCAATCCCCTGCCCGCCAACTTTCGGGACGGAGGAACGATCTCCCAACTCGAGGAGGGCTACGTCTACTGGCGCGTCGCCACTGGTGGCCCCGGGCTTCCACAGGGGGCTACGCCCTGGAACTCCTCGATGCCGGTCTGGCAGGACTTCCTCAGCGAAGACGAGATCTGGCAAGTCATCGCCTATATCTACAGCGCATCGGGCTCGACCCCGCGGACCTGGGAGGCGCACTGATGGCGTTCGCCTGCAGTCGCTCCGCGGTTTCGTGCAGGTCGCTGTTGCTGTGCACCGGCTTGATGCTTGTGCCTGGATTCGCTCTGGGACAGGACTTTGCCGCGAAGGGCTTCAAGCTCGCCGTTCCCAGCCCACGCGTGGCGGCCGAAGGAGACGTGGAAGCCGGGAAGGCGCTCTATCAAGATTACTGCACGCAGTGTCACGGCGAGAAAGGCGACGGCAACGGCGTGATGGCCGACCGGCTCGATCCGAGGCCGCGTGACTTTAGACGGGGCATCTACAAGATCCGGACGACCATGCAGGGGGAGCTGCCAACCGATCTCGATCTGTTCCGGATCATCAGCAAGGGCATGCCGGGGACCTCGATGCCCGCCTGGGGCGATCATCTCTCCGATGGTCAAATCTGGCAGTTGGCGCATTACATCAAGACCTTCAGCATCGACTTCGAGGACTACCCCGCGGAGCAAGAGTTTCTACTCGAGGGCAAGATCGAGCTGACGCCCGAGAGTATTGCGCGTGGCGAAGAAGTCTACGTGAAGGCCGAGTGCGCCAAATGCCACGGTGTCGGCGGCCGGGGCGACGGCCCTTCGGCGCCGACCCTTGAAGACGAGTGGGAGTTTCGCATCTTCCCCGCCGACCTGACCCAGCCGTGGACTTTGCGAGGAGGCGCTTCGGTAGAGGATCTCTATCGAACCATGACGACCGGAGTCAATGGGACTCCAATGCCCTCCTTTTCCGACGCCTGGAACGCCGAGGACTTGTGGAACCTTGCCAACTATCTCCACAGTATTGGTCGCGAACCAGAGTGGGGGGAGATCGTCCGAGGCATAAAGACCGAATCCGTCCCGCACGAACCCTTTGATGAGCAGTGGGACCGGGCGCCTACGGTCGACATCAGGCTGGCCGGCCAGATTATCCAGAAACCCCGCCTCTTCAACCCCTCGGTTCAGAGTCTGACCGTCCAGGCGCTCTTCGACGAACAGCAATTGGGGCTGCTACTGACCTGGAACGACAAGTTTGAAAACAAGGGACAGGACCAGAATCCATCCGACCGGGTCTCGGTGCTTTTTTCGGCCCGCGAGCTGGAAGGCGGGAAGAAGCCGTATTTTTTGATGGGAGACCGCAGGAACCCCGTCGACTCCTGGCGCTGGAGCGCCGGCAGTGGCATCGAAACAGTTTTCGCGCGGGGAATGGACGACGTCGAGCCCCGGCCGTCGCCGGTCACGGGGCAAGCCGAGTACCGCGATGGGCAGTACCGCGTGCTTCTGCGTCGCGACCTGCGCAATAGCCAGGACGATGAGGTTGACTTCGTTCCCGGCAAGATGATCCCGATCGCCTGGAATGTATGGGATGGCCAGACTGGAGAGGATGGAAAGCAGCGAGCGATCTCGCGCTGGTACTACCTCCTGCTCGAGCCCGAGACTCCGTGGACGACTTGGTTGTGGCCGATCTTCGTCGTTTTGCTGGTCGCGGCCGGCGAAGCAATAGGACTCCGTCAACTGAGGCGGCATTGGGCGCTGGAGCCCGAGGCCTCGGGAGATCAGTGAGTCGCCACGTCGTGAAGAAAATCCGCACACTCGCCTATAATGGAGATATCGATGTATAAGAAAATCTACGTACCGGTCGACAACTCGGCACACTCCAATCGGGCCATTGAGTCGGCAGTGCGGCTTGGCAAGGCCTTCGAGGCGGAGTTGGTGGGCTCCCACATCTACGCTGCGAGGATGCACGATTACCGCTTCAAGCAGATGGAATACTCGCTCCCCGAAGAATACCTGGAGGAGAACGAGCTCGAGCGGCAACGCAAGATCCATGACAGCTTGATCACCATGGGCCTCAAGCTGATCTCAGACAGCTACCTGGAGGCCATGAGCAAGACCTGCGCCGAAGAGAAGTTGCCTTTCGAAGCTCGCATGATTGACGGACAGCACCACGTCGAGATTCGTCAGGACCTAGCGCAGTCGGACTGTGATCTGCTTGTCTTGGGTGCGCTGGGCCTGGGGCGCCAGCGCGCCAGCCAGATCGGATCGGTCTGCGAGCGCGTGGTTCGTTCTTGTAGCCAGGACGCCTGGATCGTCAGACACTTGCCGAAAGAGGACGAGCCAGAGCGGGACACGATCCTGGTAGGCATTGATGGCAGCCCGCAGTCGTTCGGGGCACTCCACACCGCATTGACACTGGCCAAGGCCTTCGAGAAGCGAGTCGAAGTGATCGGAGTCTACGATCCCTACCTGCACTATCTCGTGTTCAATGGTCTGGTGGGGACTCTCACCGAGAAGGCGGCGAATGTGTTTCGCTTCGAGGAGCAGAATCAACTCCACGAAGAGATCATCGACACGGGCCTCGCCCAGATCTACCAGTCGCACCTGGATGTCGCCGAGAAGCTGGCGAACGAGCAGGGCATGCAGGTCAGCAAGACTCTGCTCGACGGCAAGACCTTCCAGAAGATTCACGACCACGTGCACAAGACCCAGCCCTGGCTGCTGGTGATGGGCCGAATTGGGCTTCACAGCGATCCCAATGACACGGCCCTCGGGAGCAACTCGGAGAACCTGCTGCGGCTCTCCGAGTCCGACATCTTGCTGACCACGTCCGAGATTCGCCCGCAGCTGGATGTGCGTGCTGAGGAGAGCATCCGCTGGAGCGAGCAGGCCGAGGAGCGCATGCAACGCGTGCCCAAGCTGGTCGTGGGCATTGCGCGAACCGCGATCCTGCGTCTGGCACTCGAACAGGGTCATAGTGTGATCACCAGCTCACTGCTCGATGAGGCCATGGAACGATTCATGCCCAAGCAGCAGCCAATGGACAAGCTCGCGGAGGCGGTCGCCATCGGTCGGGCGCAGGAACAGCCGGTGGCGATCTGCAAGGGCTGCGGGTTGACCGCCAGCGAGCCCAATCCCGAGGTGTGTACCGTGTGCGGCGGCCTTGCCTTTGATGTCCTGACGGCGGAGATGGTCGAAAGCCTCGTCAAGAACGAGGGCGGCGTCTCCGACGAGGCCAGCTACGACGGGCGGAAACTCAGCTGGACCCAGGAGGCACGCAGCGCTCTGCGGTCGATCGACTCGGCCTATCTGCGGCGGCGTACCAAGGCACGGATCGAGAAGGGCATTCGCATGCGGAGGCTCAAGACCGTGACCCTCGATTTTGCCCAGAAGCTCATCGAAGAGGAAACCGGAGTGCCCCTCGCCGGAGCGGCGACGAAGGGCGCGGATCAGGACCGGACACCGCTCCCGCCGACAGCTGACCTCGAGTCGGACGGCAAGCGGTTGATCGCTCGTGACGCCAAAAAAGTTCCCCTCTTCTCGGCATTCGACTGGAGTGCAGAAGCGATCGAACGCATTCTGCGTGTCCCTGCTGGCTTCATGCGGGACCGAACCCAGGCGCGGATCGAGCAGCTCGCCGAACCGCATGGAAATCAGCCAATCGACCTGACGCGCGTCGAGGCGGGGGTCGAGCTGGGTCTGCAGACGATGGCCGAGATGGTCGCCCAGAACGAAGATGGCGCCGGGGCAGGTTTGGAAGTGGACCCGACGCAGCTCGAACAGACCGCTCAAGCTGGAAAGTGTCCCGCCATCACTCGTACCGCCGAAGATCTGCGCGAGCAGAGAGGGGAAGAGCCCTTGAATGAAGTCAGCGCACTGACCGAGCTGGCTGCGATGAGAATGCTGCTGACCCCGCAAGGGAACTCGAAGGACGAGTAGATCCGTGGGGCCAGCCGAGGACTGCGCCGCAATAAACACCAGGGCCCGTCACCAGGGACGATCACCAGAGACCATGCCCGCCTACCGTTTCTGCAGAACTGATGACATCCAACTTCTGGTCGCCGCACTGAACGCCTGCTACGTGGTTCATTTTCCGGATCAGATGCCGCTTTCCGTGGCCGACTTCAAGCGGGAGATGCGCGAGCTGGACGTGTGGGCCAGCAGCTGCATGGTGGCATCGGAAGACGGAGAGCCGATCGCCGTAGTCACGGGGGCCAAGCGAGAGCACGAGACGTTGATCCATCGGATCGGTGTCCACCCCGACTTCCAGCGACGGGGCCACGCTCAGCACCTGCTCGAATCGCTGAGCCACAAGCTCTCCGTACTGGGGCCTCCGAAAGTCGTAGCCGAGGTTCCCGACGACCAGTCTGCGGTGCGTGATCTCTTCGAGGCCGTGGGCCACAAGGAGGAGGGAAGGCTCACGGACTTCGTGCTGGCGGAGCCGCTTGCCGCGCCCTCGGAAGCGAGCCAGGTTGCACCGATCGGGCTGGACGATCTGCTCAGCGCAGGGGTGCTGGATGTCACGGTGTCGCGCAGCTGGGAGCGAGCGCCGGAGACGCTGCAGAATCGCAAGGACCAGCTCGAGGGACTTGCCATCACATCTGAGAAGCGGGTGGAGGCCTACGCGGTATATCGCGATCTCCCCGAATACAGTCGGCGTGAAATCGTCTCATTCGGTGGAACCGATCAGCTACACGAGAACGACCCCCACGGACTTCTCGAAGAGCTGGTTCGCGTCGCCTGCCAGGCGGGTACGCTTCAAGTGACGATTCCGAGGGTTTCCGAGGAAGAGATCGCTGGGGCTGATCTCGAGTCGATGGGCTTTCGAAGAGGACGTACATATTTTTGCTATGCGGATTTGCCCGGTTCCCGCATGCACTGATTGCTGGGGTTGGAATGGCGATCAGCTCGCAACGAAAACGGACCTGGGTGGTAGGCACGATATGAAGAGGGCGACATGAAGGGCTATCACGACATCGTGGGCGACGGCGGCTCGGACGTCCTGGGCCAGGTCGAGGCACAGCAGAAGAGCCTGGCCCGAAGTCTTTCCGATATTCGAAACGTGCTGGCGATTGGGTCGGGCAAGGGGGGCGTTGGCAAGAGCACCATGACCATGCAGCTGGCCTGCGCGCTGCAAGAGCTGGGATACGCGGTCTCGATTCTGGATGCCGACCTCAACGGTCCCTGCCAGGCGCGGCTGGGAGGACTGAGGGATCAGCTGCTGCTTCCGGGCGAGAATGGAGCAAGGGTCCCCACCAGCCGTAGCGGGATTGGGGTGGTGTCCATGGGAACCCTGGTCCCCGAACCCCTCCCCGTGGACTTCGAGAGTGTCGCCATCGGGTCCTCTCACACCTGGCGGGCGACAAAAGAGTTCGCTGTCCTGAGAGAGCTGCTGGCGGGCATGGATTGGGGCAAGCTCGACTATCTGCTCGTTGACCTACCGCCCGGCGTGGAACGAATCGTCCAATACGCCGAACTCCTCGGTCCCGCGGCGCTCTTTGTGCTGGTCACCATTCCCACCGATCTGGCGAGAGGGGTTGTCGCCCGCTCGATCGAAGCGCTCGCGCAGACACCCAACCACGTCCTGGGTTACATCGAGAACATGGACGGTTATTTCTGTTCGGACTGCCAGCACGTCAAGCCGCTCTTTCCGATGCAGTCGTCGATCGAGCTCGAGCTTCCCCGCCTCGGGAGCGTGCCCTTCGATCCCGGGCTGGCCGCACTCTCCGATCGGGGT
>JAPYTP010000229.1 GCA_029941885.1 Myxococcota bacterium | reverse complement strand
CGAACCGGCTTTTTCGCCTGGCGGTCGGATGCTCCTGGCCGTCTTCGATACTGATGTTCCACCCGCCCGTCGCGTAATCCTCGGGGTTCAGGATCACCGGGTCGATCAAGAGCAATCGGGAAAACGCGTCCGGTCGCAGCGCAGCGGCGATCGTCATCGCATGGGCGCCCATGCTGTGTCCGACGCCAATCACGTCGCAGAGCTTGAAGTTGTCGACCAGTTGCGCGAGATCTTCGCCGATGTCGCGCCAATGCGTGAAGAGCACATTCTCACTCCGACCGTGCCCACGCTGATCAACCGCGATGATGTGACGCCGTCCGAGCCTTCGAATCACGACGTCCCAGACGCGCGCGTGAAAGCCAGTGGCGTGGGCCATCAAGATCGACGGTTTGCTTCCGCGAACGTCGGCACCCCACTCGAAACAAGCGAGTTCGATTCCGTTGGCGCGAACGCGGTGTTCTTTCGGTTGTTCGACTGCGGTTTCGGCTGGTGTAGTCATCGGGCGCCCTACGATTCAACGTTGCACGGCAGAATGCAATAGCTGATTTCTTCGCCGTGTCGGAAGCAACATCAATGTCCCAATCCATACAAATCGGCACTTAGCACGGCTCAACTCGCCACAACCGCACTCTGACAATCACACAACCTTCGATCACCCCCGATCAGAAGGTGGCCCCGTTGACAACCGCGCGCGCTAGTAGCTCAAGCCTCCAAGCCCTGCTCACCTTGGTGGTATTTTTCGTAACGTGGCTTGGCGTCGCTCTCGGTGCGAATGCAACACCGAGTTTTTTGGGGCTTGGCGGTTTTGACAATTCGCCGGTGCACACGTTCGCGCGATCAGTGTCTCCTGACGGCAGGGTAGTTGTTGGAACCGGACGCAATGTGAACGGTGAGGTTGAGACGTTTCGATAGACACAGGAGGATGGCTATCAGAAACTCGGACATCTTCCGGGCGATACCCCGTCCATGTTCAGCGAAGGCAACGGTGTTTCCGCCGACGGATCGATTGTCGTAGGTGGCAGTACGCAACCGCAGGGATTCGAGGCGTTTCGATGGACAGAGAGCCGGGGAGAGAGAAGCCCGGTGGCGGGCGTGCGGTTGGGGCAGCCGTCAGCGGCGGCGTCTTGGAGTAATAGCACGGCAAACCATCTGTCCGCGCCGCCACTCGCAGAAAAGCGACCCCGTGGAGAAGGCCTTCAGGTCGCCCGAGAGCTTCGTTCCAGAGAGGCTTCCCAACACACTGCAAGTGTCGGGCGCGGGTAGCGATAGTTCGCAATCGGGAGTGCAACGCGCCGCTTGCACGCCCGGACAAAAGACCGACTGCACGCTTCCCTTTCGGAAGCGAATCTGGAGATCGATCGTCGGACGGACCTCCTGTTCGACGCGCGGAGGCGAGGGTGCCTCGTGCATCTGCAATCCCTCGGGTGCAGCGCGGATCTCCTGCTTTGCGGGCGGGCGCGCAACGCTGCGAGCGATCCGACGTTGTTGCTCGAGTCCGAGGGCGCGACCTTGAAAGAACTCCTTGTTGCCGGGCGCTCGAAGAATGGAGGGGGCGATCACACGCTTTGCTCCGCGGCTGGTGATCTTGCTAATGGCGACCGCCGTGGGACCCGTGATGCTGAGAATGAGCGGTCGCTGCACCTCGTCGAGCGCAGTCGGGAGAACACCTCTAGTCCGGATTCCGGTTGGCGTGAGAACACGCACCGTGTTCACAGAGGTGTCCTTGCGAACCAGAGCGACCGTGGGCTGGCTGGCGATCTTTGTAACGGCGCGCGCTTTGTCGACGGGAATGTTCTCGGCGACGGGGGTCGCTTCTGCGGCGGGTCTCGTCCTGATCGTGGTGATGGCAGTCGCGTCCTTGCGCAGCGGAACAATCAGTGCAGACGGCTTCGTGGGCGCCACGAGCGAGGGGGTCCCAAAGCGCCCTAGCTTGTCGACGGCGGAGAACTCGGCGTCGCGGGGCACCATCAGGACGTCACCGGGCTGCAACCGAGTTCCCTTCTTCGCCGGAGCCCAACCTCGCGACGAAGGTTGAAAGAGCAGTACCGACTCTGCGCGCTCCACCACCGCACCCTCCACCCAGACCGAGAGCACGCCCTGGGTTCTCGCATCAGCGGGCAGACCGCCGCAGCACTTCGAGCCGGTGCAACGCGGGTCGCAAGCGGGCACGGGCGGCTGGCGACAAGCTGCGGGCTTGGTTTCGCACACCGGGGCCGAGTTCCAGGGGAGAAACGCACAACGGTTGTCCGGGCAGAGTGCGGCGAGTGCCCGCGCGCGTTCCCCGATCGCCTGTTCGTACGCGGCGCGATCGCTGACACTCGTGCGACCCGGCGGCTTGCTAAGGGGATCTGTCGGCGTCTGATCGGGGATCACCACCACTTGGGGTGGAGGCGTGAAGGAGATCTCGCCGCTCTCGCAGTAGGCCGCTTCACCGAGCGTTGCGAGATTGACTCGGAAGTTCATGCACATGTCATCGGAGGTACAGGGACTCTGGTTGCACACCCGTACCCTGGGAGCTGCCGGGAGCCCGCTCGCATAGGAAGCGGGAGCCGTGTGGGAGAGCATGAAAGTTGGCGACTTCAGGAGGACACCGCAGAGTTCTCGGAGCTTGGTCTCGAGGAAGACGCCGCCTTGCGAATCGGCTCCGTCGCCCAGCGAAACCACGGAGCCGCTCGGCAGCTCGTTGTTGAGAAACGCGAGCAGGGCCTGGCGTTCGCTCTGGGGATTCGAGCCGGCTGCGATCTCCGAGGGCAGCTGACTGGACACCGTTGGATCTTGCACCAACCAGTCTTTCACCACGAGGTAAGCCTCCTCGTAGCTGATTGGCGCGCTGGGACCCGCTTGGTTGAACGACAGGATCTCGGTCGTCACCCGGTCGACCCAGTCCATTGTGTCGGTTCGACCGACCTTGGTGCAGACGCCAATCTCGCTCTCCCAGTGGAGCAGCGACTGGAAGTCGACCTCGCTGTGACCGGGAACGAAAGACGAGGTGTAGCGGCCCATCTCCTGTTCGAGTGCTCTGGGCCACTGTGCGCCCGAGTAGAGAGGAAAACGTTCGGGCTGGCGCCACGCCATTGCGGTCGCGGTCGCCTTTACCAACTCGTTGCCGGGACTGCGGTGGACGAGTTCGCCCGGTCCGTTGTGGTACCGCGCTCCCAGTGGGTCGTTGGGCGCGGGCAACGTCGGGTCCGCCTCGATCCATGGATCGATCACCATGGGAAGAGGATAGGGGCCCGCGCCGCCATCCGCGGGCGAACGCCGCACGAAGTAGTCGGAAGTCACGATCTCCGTCAGCAGTTTCGTGAGCGACCAACTTTCCGGGATGAAGACGTTCTCTGTGAGGTGCCACAAAATCTGGAGCTGCGCTTCGTTGCGCGCGAACCCGTGATCGATCGTCAGACGTTGGCCCATCACCTGTTGCCAGACGCGGTCGACGGCGGTGACCGCGACCTGGAAGGCGAAGGCCGGGTCGGGCTCGACTTCCGGAATGTGACTGGGGGAGCACGAAGCGGGGTCGCCGTTTGAAGCGCCGGCGTCGATCCACAGCCCGACAAGTGCCACGTCCTCTGGACTCAGGTTCGTGCTGCCCGGAGGCATGCCGCCCGCGGCGAGGCGCTGGTAGAGAACTGAGGCCTGCGAGTCGAAGGGAACCACCAGTTGAGTGTTGGGTGAATCCGCCAGAGCTTGCGCGGGATTGCCGGTGAAGTCGAGGTTCCCGGGCCGATCAGGAGGGAGATGGCAACCCGTGCAGGTGTCGGAGGTCAGATCGACGAGATTGCAAAAGGGTGTCGCCGACGACGAAACGCTGGGCTCGGTTCGCACGAGCCCGTCGGTCGCGAGCGCGTTGACACCGCGACGAAATGCCCGCTCGACGTCGAGCACGTTGGCCCGCGGATCCACCGCGCCGTCGGCACTGGCGAAGATCGCGTTCGGAACCGGGCCGCCGAGTGATCGATCAAAGCGGCCGTACTTGCGATACGGGCCTTTCCCGTGGCTCGTGCACTCGACCTGAATCTGCCAGGGCTGGACGCCCGAGTACGTTGAACGCACGCCGCCGCGCAGCACCATGCGAAGCCGCTCCTCAGCACCCACGACATCGCTGTAGTTGCCAAAGAGTGCCTTTTCGACGTGAGCAGGGATCGACCACAGCCGCCGCCACGTCACGTTCCCCGCGTTGTCTTGCTTGTTCGACATCGAGAAGCTGCGGTTGTGACAGCGCAGACAACCGAAGTCGCGGTTGAGATACACGCGCATGAACTCATCCGCCGCGTAGGCGTTTCCCGAGACGTCGTCCAGTCCGTCGCGGCGGGCCGTCAGCACAAAGAGGTAGGCCTGATAGACGGGCGACAGATCGTCCAGCTCGATGGCCGAGCGGATCAGGTCGATCATGTTGAAGGGTGTGGCGACCGCGGCATCGGGCGGCGCGTCGCGCACGAAGGCCGCGAGTGCGCCTCCATCGTCTGCCGCCCGCAGAGGGTTGGCGAAGCAGGCTTTGTCCTGACTTCGAATTCCGCCACGCTGCACCTCGAGGATGTCGAGAACCAGGTCGGTCCAGTGCGCGACAAACTCAGGCTGCTGCATCAGCATCAGTGCGGCCTTATCACGACCGAGATTCCGGCTGATCTCGGCTACGAGATTGATCTCGGCCACACCGTAGGGTCGACGGCCCAACAGCGCCGGAATCAGCTCGCGAACGAAGGTGGCCTCGGTGACGTCGCTCGGCGGGGCCTGGGGCATCGTGGCCTGATCTTGTGCCGATAGCTGCGCGAATGCGGGTAGCGTCGCCGTGAGTAGAGCCATGCCCACACTCAGCAACGCACAGACCCCGTTCCTCGAGCCTCGCAATTGGGAGTTACGCACCAAAGACCGTCTCCACCAAACGACTTCTAATGTCCGTTTCCGTCAGCGCTGTCGCGCGCAATGCCGCGCTGAAGTCGTCGACCCGAAATCCCCCGGGAGCGAAGGGATCGACCCCGGCGGCCAATAGCATGGCGCCGCGCAGGTCGGTTGGCGTGTAGTCGAGGCCGGGCAGAGCCGCGCCCTCGGCATCGAACCCTCCGCGGATGCCGCGCGAACCTGACGTGATGGGTCCGCCGATCAGCATCGCGTTGTAGCCCCAGGGCCAGTGGTCGCGCCCTCCGCCTTGCGCCAGTAGCGGGGTCCGCCCGAATTCGCTGTTGATGACGATCAACGTGTCGTTCAGGTCGATCGGGCCGTTCGGGTTGGCGATGGGGTCGCGGATGAGCCTTGCTAGTTGGCGGGAAACGTTCAACAGGTTTGCCACCGGATAGAGCTTCTGTCTGTCTCCACTGTGGGTGTCGTACATACCCGTGATTCCCTTGTCCATCACGCAGGCATAACGGGCCTGGTTCTGGGACAAGAGCTGCGCGGCAGCTGCCAGCCCTGTCTTCAGATGCGGGAAGTAGCCCGCGGGCGGAGATCCGGGGACCTGCGGGCAGGTGCTCGAGGATCCGTCGATCGTCAGTGTGCCGGTGCCGAAGAGCTGTTGCAGGTTCGTCGCCCCAACGAGTAACTCGGCCGCAACGCGATAGGACTGGTGACCCGAGGAGCGCACCCGAGCGCCTTGACCCAACCATCTCTGACGATCCCCATAGTCGCGGCGCAGCGCGTTGAAGAGCGAGTCGGACGCGGGATTGATCTGAGTTCGCGCGAGTTCGGACGAGAAGACGTCCGTATCGGAGAGACCCACAACCAGTGGACGCGAGGTGCCGGGGTGGCTGCCCGTCTCTGCTGCGTAGGCGGCTCTGTGTCCGAGTCCCCGGTGGAACACGAACGAGACGGGGAGGATGGCGTCGGGATTCAGCGCGGTGTGGCGGCGTTGGATTGCGGAGCCCGTACCCGCTCGGCGTGGATTTCCTAAGGGCAAGCCCGAAAGCCCATAGGGCTGAGCGGCTTGATGCGGCAACAAGGCGTGCCCCAAGCCCAGCATGCGGGCGCGCGCCATGATGTCCGGCCGATACCACAGCGGCTTGGCGGCCGGCCCCCAGTAGATCGTCTGGTTATCCGTGGAAGTTCCGAATGCATAGGTGTCCGCGAACGAAGTCGGGTGATCGGGCCCGTCGCACGGGTCTTCGGCGGACGCGCCCGCCATCCAATCAATCGAGTCGAGGCCGAGCGCGTCGACGTTCATGGCGGATAAGTCAGGCGAGCCGCCGGACCCGGGAATCCAGAAGGTCTCCCACAGCGAGGCTCCCTCATCGAGCCAGATCTCGAGGATCTTGTAGCCCGCGTGATTCGCGCACGTCCACTGAGTGGAGGTCCCCACCGGGACTCCGCCCAGTGCGGGGTTGGGTAGTGCTCCCCAATCATCACACGGGACCTGTGCCGAGGCTTCGGAGGGCGACAGCCCTGCGACCGAAAGCGATGCGCTGGCTCCCAGCACCGTCTGCGCGGTCTGCTTCAAAAAGCGGCGCCGCGTGTAGCCGAGACCCATTCAGCCCCCCCCGTTGCGAGTTCCGTGACCTGACCGGAATCCGCCGCGGATAGGAATTTCAAGCTGCGTTTTCTACACCACCGATAGTAGACAATACGACAACCAAGCCGCGGGAGCATAGGAGAAACAAGCCCCCTTTTCCCCAAACGTGCTGATAAGGGACGCTATGTCAAATCGTGCATAGGAAGAATAAGCCCCCGATTCGCTAGGCGAGAGAGTAACGAATCTGTCGGCGTGGCTCGGATCTGCTCGAGAGGCTCGGGCGCGGGGCACGTTTGGCGAAAAGGGGGCTTGTTTATCCTATGCGCCAACGAATCGTCTAATCGATACGACGAGGCACGCGGGAATCCCGTCACGAGAAATACACCGCACGCGTTGGTCTCCCTCGCCAGCACCGAATTTCCCCATCCGCTCCAGCCCGCAGAGTTCGCGGACATGGGCGATCTGGGTTATGGCGCGCATTCAGCTTTGCAAGCGCGATGTCCCTTAGTACAGATCGCCTTCACTGACGTGACCGTAAAGCCATTAGCCGGAACACACTTGGAGTTACTTGTTTTTGGCGTCCACCAGTATCCCGTCTTTTGCCCCTTGAGGCGGTAGTAGCAACGCATCGCGCCGGGTTGGTTCATGATCTCCGCTTTGACGAACACTACTTCGATGCGCACAAAAATATCCTCCCATGCGAATGGCCCCTGGCCGTCCAATGGCTTCACCATGAACTCCATCGGACTCTTTGTTCTGCATGAGATCAGTTCGGCCTCCGCTGGCGTACCCCACACGCCCAACACCAGCAGTATCAACGAGGCCAAAAAATAAGCCGGTAGTTTTTCCATTTTGTTCCGCCTCCATTGTCGATTGGATCGATCGCTTGTTTATCGTATCGCGGTCGAGCCCGATCTTCCTGCGCAATTCTCTACACGCCCGCCTGCCGAGCTCCGCCAGAGTTACTGAACACTCGTGCCCGCGTTGGACCCTTCGCCCGTGATTCCGAGTGATTTGTCATTCGGTTACTTATCGGCGGAACTAAAAAGCCCCGTTAAAATCCCT
>JAPYTP010000228.1 GCA_029941885.1 Myxococcota bacterium | reverse complement strand
ATGGAGATCTCACGATACTCCGGTGGGGAGACTGGCCTTCTCATCCCATCTACACCCCGGGGCAGCGCCGGCGCTTCCCAGCCTAGCAACCGGTGTGGGGCCGGCCCCTGCCGGGCAAGGCTTTTTATGCGAGAATCGGGGGCGAGCGCTGCCCGAGGATTGGCCATGAGCCGGGCCAACGGGCCGCCTTCTTCTTGGTTAGACTGGATATTCCTGCCTGGCATGTATCTGGACGTTCCAGGGGGCACTCCCGCTGAGAGGCCGCCGACCGACCATGCCCCCGCTGAAGGCCGAGAGTTCGCGAACTCCGAAGAAGCAAGCCGGCCTCCGGGCCTTTGCCGCGGGCGCGGTTTTCTTGCTGCTCTCGTGCGGCGAGTCAGGCCCGGCTCCCCAGCGCTTCGACGGACATGTCAAGGTGGGCATCCTGCACTCCCGTACGGGCACCATGGCGATCTCCGAAAACACGGTGGCGGAGGCCGAACTGCTCGCCATCATGCAGATCAATCAGGCCGGTGGCCTCGATATCGGGGGCAGGCGGCTGGCCATTGTCGCTGTCGAAGAGGATGGCGAGTCGGACTGGCCGACTTTCGCGCGCCGGGCGGAGAAGTTGATCGATCTCGACGGCGTGGCCGTAATCTTCGGAGGTTGGACCTCCGCCAGCCGCAAAGCCATGCTCCCCGTCTTCGAGGAAAAAGATCACCTTCTCTTCTACCCGATCCAATACGAAGGCCAGGAATGTTCGCGCAATATCTTTTACGCCGGGGCCACGCCCAACCAGCAGATCGAACCGGCGCTCGATTGGCTTTTCGAGCACAAGGGAAGGAGACTCTTCCTTGTGGGTTCCGATTATGTCTACCCCCGCACCGCCAATGCGATCATCAACGCATGGGCCGCCGAAAACGGAGCTGAAATCGTGGGAGAGGTCTACCTGCCCCTTGGAAGCAGCGACATCGACGGCATTGTCGGGGACATTCGCAAGGCCCTTCCCGCAGGTGGCATCGTAATCAACACCTTGAACGGCGATAGCAATGCCTCTTTCTTCGAGCGCATGAAGAAATCCGGGCTCGATCAACAGAACGGTTTCGCGATCATGAGTTTTTCGGCGGCCGAAGAAGAGGTGGCCGCCATCGGTCCCCAATACCTCAAGGGCACGTTCGCCGTATGGAATTTCTTCCACGGTGTCGATTCGCCCGCGTCGCAGGCCTTTGCTCGCGCCTTCGAGGAAATGCACGGCCTCCACAGGGTGACGAGTGATCCCGCGGAATCGGCCTACAGCATGGTCCATCTGTGGGCGCTCGGAGCAGAGAAGGCGGGAACGACAGATCCCGTGGAGGTACGTAAAGCGTTGATCGGTATCGAATTCGAGGGGCCAGCCGGGAAGGTCCAGGTGCAGAAAAATCACCACCTGTCGAAAACGGTTCTGATCGGAGAAGTGCAAGGAGATGGCACGTTCGAGATCCTCGAAAATGATGGTGTTATTCAGCCCGAGCCGTGGAGTTCCCTGCTCGAGGAAAGCCGGGGTTATCGCTGCGATTGGACCCTGGATCGCCCCGACGCGGGAAAGTTCAGGCAATAGATCGAATGGAGAGGGCCGAGAGCATGGACAAGAAAAGGCGCGGAGGTTTTCGAGTTGCCGCCCCCCCCGGTTGCTCGGTCCGCATTGTCTGCGTCGCTCTTCTCTTGTCGCTTGCGTTTTCCGGCCTCTCGTGCTCCCGATCTTCGTCATCTCCGGGCCAGGGGGATGAAGGCGGCTTTGTTCTGCAGCCCGAAGGTGAGTTGGTAATCCCGCTTCCCCCGCTCGAAGACCTTCGAGAGGACGTGCTGATCATCTACACCGGGGTCCTGGTCGACAAGGTGTATGAACTTTCGCTCGTGTCGAGGACCTTCTCGGCGGACGGCTACATCTGGCTCGAGTGGCCCACCTCCGTGCAGGAACTGATGGACGAAAAGGGTATCGGACCGACCGATTTGATCCGGTTGGCGAATCGCGTGGAAATCTGGGATTCCCTGTTTGAGCCGGTCAGCGACACGCCCAGGCAACTTTCAGCGGGGCGGTTCTACCAGCGGTATCGATTTTCGAGCCGGTTCTACGACGACGAGATCGAATTCCTCAAGGATCCCTTTGGCAAACTCAACCTTCCCGTCATCGTGGAGGTCGCGCCGCCCCCGATGTCGAACAAATACGCCGATGTGATCCTGCTGCCGCATCATCAGGAGAATCACTTCATGGGGCTCTCGGGCAGTCTGAGCGGTTACCGACTGAGCACTTCGACCTTCGAGCCCTACCTGCATCGCTACCCCACCCGCTTCGGCTCCTGGTATCAGCCGACGTTCAGCCAGATGAGGCTCGAGATGGTCTACCAGGCCGACTATTGGAGCGCGTTCGTCAACTGGGTGTTTCCGCTCCTGATCATCATGTCAGTCGTTCTTCTTTCGCCTTCGGTGGCGGGTTCCATGGGTGATGTGCGTCTGGCGATCCCGTCGACGGCCCTTCTCACCCTGATCTTCCTTCAGCAATCGTACCACGACGAGCTACCGCCGTTGCCCTACTTGACATTTCTCGACCAACTCTTCGCCGTGGGCTACGCCATCGCGCTTGGCCTGTTTGCGCTCTTCACATGGGGAACGAATGCCTACGTGAAGGCGGAGCCCGACGAGAGGAAGAGCATCTCTCGTCGCATCGATCGCGCCGACCTCGTTTTTCAGGTGGTTTCGGTGATCGTCTTCACCACCGTGGCGGTCTCAGCCTGGGTGCGTACCTAGGGCCCTGCGGGAGATTCTCGCTCGCCCCTCACGTCCGCCTTCGCAGAGAGCCCGTGTCTCGGGTGCCGAACTCGTGATGGTGACGGGCAGCCTGCATGCCTACTTCTTTCCATGGCTGTCGCTGGGACGAGGGCCGGGAGTAGGAAAAGAAGGCCCCTTTTCAGCACGTCCGAAAAAGTAGACATATGTCAAACAAGCCGTGGGTGAGGCATGATCATCCCGTTCCGGGCCACTACATCGACGCCCCGTGCGACTTCGGGGTCGAAGTCACGAAAAGACGCGACATCGAGAGCTCGGTGACGAGGGCCTGAAAAGCCGAAGGTGCTGTCCTCACAATCCCCCCAACAAGACGCCCGATGAGGTCGTCGAGAAGATCCTGCATCTGCGCCGGACCTACCACATGGGACCGATCCGGATCGTCTGGTATTTGCAGCGCTATCACGACATCAAGACCTCTGATGCCACGGTCTATCGCGTCTGCAAGCGCCATGGCATGGCCCGACTTCCGAACCGATTCGGCCCAGGTGGAGTTCGACCCTCTGACTCCCGACACGAACCCCGGCTCGTTACGGATCGGTAGCTACGCGGGTTTGGGCACCAGTCTCCTGGTCGAAGGCAACACCGGTTGGCACGTTTCGACAGGGTCGATCGCAGTGACGATTCAGATCGACGACGATACGCCCGTTCCCGGGACGACCGACTTCCGCGACAGCATCACGGTCGACACGAATATCGTGACGATGCCAACGCTCGGCGACATGACCATCACTCCCGCGGTTCTCACCCTGTCGACCGTCGAGGCGACGGCTCCCAGTGTGCTCTCGAACGACGTCCTTCCTGTCACCCCCCCTCTTCTGGATGACTTTACGACTGAGCGCAGTCTGGTCGCGCTCGGCTATTACAATCTGCCGAGCCCGGATGCGATCTTCTTCTCGACGACGATCGTCGCCTTCGGGCTAGCGGGAGCGGGTCCGTTGACGCCCGTGCTTCCCACGGGCCAGACCCTCAACCTCGACGGGTCGGTCTCCTGGCAGTTCGCGAATGGCGCAAGTATCTGTGTGACGGGATGTTGGATCGACCCACCCTCATCGAACTCCTTTACCTACGCCGTCTCGGGAGCGGGCCTCTTTACGTCGATCGAGGACTTTCCGACCGGGTATTTACAGGATTTCGAGGTCTTCGTAGACGCTGCGAGTCTTGGCACGTTCGGACCGGAGGATTCAGTCGACTTCACGGGGTTCCCCGGCGGCGGCGTGACGAGCTTCAGAGTCGCTGGCATCTCCCCTGCCGTAGATGCGGAGAACCCTCTGGGCTTTCCATTGAAGGTCGCTCTCGATTCAGCTTCGACCCCGTTTTCGATGACCTCTGCGCCGCCGGCCCCGGCTCCCTTCTCGAGCCCCATTGGCCGGCTGATTTTCGTGGGTCTGCTCTTGGGGATCGGCTTGTTCGCTCTTTCGTCCTCGCGGTCTCGCGCGGAGGCGTGAGTCGTTTCTCCCCTGTGATCTCGGAAGCTGGACGCTGAGGCCGAGGCGTTCCGAAGTCTGCGAAGCCGACGACTGAGAAGGGCACCCGACCCCGCCGACCGGCATCGCCCGCGTGATGGCGCCGCGCGCCGAGTTCCATAGGCTCTCGGGCCATGGAAAAGCTCGCCTAGCTGCTCTGGAACGACGGGACGGAGGCGTCTGCCCCGGAACGGGCGGGTATGCCTCCAGCCAAGGCTTGATGTCATATTGTCTAGTATCGGTGGTGCGGAAAACGCTGCTTATTGTGCCTATCCGCAGAACTCTTCACGCTCGTCGTCTACGGGCAGCTTCTGCTCGAGAACGCTCGGATCTACGAGGTGGGCGACGACCTGATGGACCAGATCTTCGACGTGATCGTGCGGGACTTCTCGGGCTTCGGCCTGGACCTCTACGGCAAGCGCAGCCGTACCGAGGCCCAGATGGAGCACTGTCTCGAGATGATTCGGAAGCCCGTCCAGGACGCGGATCGTTACGCGAGGGTGTGGTCCGAACAGCTACTGCCGCTGGCCGGCCGCTACGAGATGAACGACTAGCCTGTCGTAGGGTCGAAAATCCAGCTGTACGGGTCGAAATGCCCCCGTCGCATCATCGCCAGTCGAAGGCCGCGGCGGGCGTCGGGAATAGTGGATCCCGGCGCGGAGCTTGACGGGACAGCCTTGACACTGGGCCGTGATTTCATTCAGTATGAGAATCGTTCGATTTTTCGTTCGATCGACTGGAGAAGCCTGATGACGAAGCTCGCGATGCGTGTCCTGGCTGGTACCCTGCTCGTCTTCGCATTCGCGAGCGCCTCCCAGGCAGCGTGGGACGACATCGTGAAGGACGACCCCATCTGGTCGTACGGCCATGGTGGCGCCTTCGACTCGACCGGGGATCTGATCAGCTTCGACGAAACCTCGATCGAGGCCGCCCAGGACTACTACTGGGCCGCCGTCGATGCCGAACTCCAGGAGTCGGGCCCGGCGGACTACGAGAGCATCCGCGTCCAGCTCGAGAGTCTGCTCGTCGGCGACGGATTGGACAACGCGGCGGTTCGTTCATGGGTACTCGCCTGGATGATCACGGTCGCGTATCCGAACGACTCGACGGCCGCGGCCTTTCTCCACCTTCGCAACGAGGCCCTTCGGAAGGCCTCTGCCGACCTCACCGGGGGAGGCGGTGTCCCCGGCACGAATACGGCCGCCTTCCTCACCGGTCAGGGCGTCGAGACAGAGCGCGGGACCAACAACGGTGGCGCCGCCTACATTACGGAGTGTTCGGAGGCCGATGTCCCCATTCCGCCCGATTGGGGTACGGCCAGCTGGACCAATCAGGGCGTGCTCACGCCCAACTTTCTCGGCGGAACCGCCACGGTCTACACGTACGAGTCCGTCACCCCGCGCGGGGGATGTATCGCTCTTCCGCGCCAGTATGGCGTTCCGGGCGTGATCGGCCTTCTGGGTATCATTTGCCTTGGGCAGGACTCGAGCAAGGCCTGCTTCTGGGACAACAAGGACGTGCCGGTCGGCGTGGTCGTTCCGATCACCGACTTCGTGGGTGGGGCCGACCTCAATCCCCCGAATTGGAGCGGCGGGATCTGCAGCGATTGTCACGCCGGTGAGAATCCCTGGAACGTTCACCCGGGTTCGTCGCTCGCGAGTTGGGGCCACAAGATGCCCGTCGATTGGCACGAGCCGTTGGTCCATCCGAGCTGGCCGCAGAACCCCGGACCGACGCTGTTGCTCGATTCCATCTCTGGAGATCCCGATGGGCGGGCCTGCTTGACCTGCCATAGCTCAGGCTTTGCGGGTCGGTTCCCGCGTGTCTCGACCGAGATTCGGGGCTACTGCGTCTCGGTTCTTTCGGTCGCGGCTCGTACTACGATGCCCAATGCGGGCAACCCCGCGCTCGACATTCCCCTGCCGTCGGTGGGCGACCCGGGCTCCGGCTACATGGCGCATGCCCAGGCCCTCGAAGCAGCCTGCGCGGCGTCGCCGACCGATGGCGTCGTCGTTCCAGGCGGGGGTCTCGACGAGGACGCGTCGATCGTGTCGCGCCCGATCGTCGTGGGGCCGCTCTACGCTTGCGCGGAGCTGATCAAGGTGCGCGGGACGATCCGGCACGGCGAGATCCGGGTGTACATCGACGACCTGCTCGTCGCCAACCAGACCTCGCTCGATCCCGACGAGGAGATCATCGCGGTGCCCACGTTGGTTGCGGGTCAAGTAGTCGAGGCGTCCCAGGTCGTAGACGGGGTCGAGTCCGCGCGTTCCGAGAAGGTCGTGGTCCGCGACCACCAGCTCGACTATCCATCCGGACTTCCGGCCCCACGAATCGACCCGACGCTGATCCACGAGTGCGGTCGAACGATCGCCGTGCGCCACATCACCGGCGCCCGGGTGACCGTATTGACGAATGCGGCCGATCCGGTTTCCTACAACACCGGCGGGGACTGGACGAACCTGCCGCCGGCGATTCGGCCCTTCATCCTGGGCGACAAGTACACCGCCTACCAGAACCTGTGTGACGACACGAGCCCCGATTCGACGTCCGAGACCGCGGTTGTGGAGCCGAGTCCGATGCCCACCCCCGTGGTCTCCTCGCCCATCTACGCCGGGCAGGAGCTCGTGGACGTCTCGAACCTCGCGCATGGCGGACTGACGAAGGTCGAGGTCGTCGGCGCGGGCGTCGTCAAGGAATTCACTACCGCGGTTTCCTGGCAGCCTAACGTCGATGTCGAGACTGGGCTCGGGAGCCCACTGATGGCGGGCGACGCCGTCCGCGTCCAACAGGAACTCTGTACCACGGGTCCATACAGCGTGGTGACCAACGAGACCGTGGACTGCGACACGTTGCTGCCGCCGGAAATTCGTAATCCCTTCGCGGGGCAGGAGCAGATCGAGGTCCTTGCCGCCGTCCCGGGCGCGCGCATTCGAGTGTACGACTCGACGGGAGCCGAGATCGCCGATGGCAGCGGTGACATCATCACGACCACCCGGCCGCTCGTCGAGGGTGAGCTGATCCGGGCAACCCAACAGATCGGGCAGTGCACGAGCAGCTCGGCCTACCAGGTAGAGGTCTACGCGTCACTGGCGGCGCTGCCCGAGCCGGGCGGTCTCGTCCCGCTCGCGGCGGCGATCGGTCTGCTCTCACGGATGGCCGCGCGAAGGCGGCGCCGCCGCGCGTGAGTGGGGTCGGAGCTTGGTTTTTCTCTGGGATGTACGTCGGCAAAACATCTTGGACAAGGATGGCTCTTTGCTAAGAGACAGTTCTTGTCCGA
>JAPYTP010000227.1:6166-7563 GCA_029941885.1 Myxococcota bacterium | reverse complement strand
GTTCTCTACAGCTGGGGCCATGGCGGCCACGAAGCCGCCATGCTGCAAATGATCGTTTCGCTGAAGTGGATGATCCACGACACCCCCTTCTGCCTGAAGGTGCTCCATCCATTCCGGTTTCTGCGAAGGAATCACTACCTGCGCTCGTCGGCGCGGAACCGATTTGCGCTCGATGCGCTGGCGTACTCTGGCATAGGGTGGATCGGTCTAAAACTCCTTTACGTCCTTCTCGGGCTGCGTGGGGCTGCTCACCGCGACGTCCGGGCGGAGGTTGTCCCGCGCTTCGACGACTGGGCCGACGTTCTCTGGGATCGCTGCATGGACGCCTACCAGGCGATCGGCTTTCGCGATGCGCAGACGATGAATGCACTCGTTCCCGAGGATGGGCGCTGGCCGCGCGGGATTAGGCTGCGCATCACGCGAGAGGGAGAGGATATCGGCTGGGCTGTCGTGCTCGACAACCAGCTCGAGGACGACCCTCGCTTTGGAGATCTGCGGGTAGGCTGCGTGGCCGACTGCTTGGCGCTCCCGAAGGACGCAGATGCGGTCATCAAGGCGGCAACGAGATTCCTCGAGCAGCGCGGTGTCGACATGATTGGCTCGAACCAATCCCATCCCGATTGGATTCACGCCTTTGCGAGTTCGGGCTACCTCGTGCTCGAGAATCGCCGTTGTTTTGCTGTGTCCCCGGCCTTCCAGGACGTGCTGGCCCCCTTCGACGAGACCAAGAAGGGTCTCCACCTCACGAATATGGATGGTCACGGACCGAGTGGCTTCTGAGCTCGCTCGACTCCCCGCGCATCGATTGCATCCGGATTGCCCAAAATCCGCACTGGACGTTCCGCGCGAGGGCGCGCGGTCTCGTCCGTGCCTAGCGTGAGAGGCCGTGATATACATCGCGTGACCGGTCCGGACGGAACGGCGACGACCCCCTTCCCAACCCCTCAGGTCGGCGACGATCGGGGCCGATCAATCCCCACAGATCTCGAATTCCGGAGGGGACCCACCCCGTTCGGGTTCGAGGCCATGAGGTAGTAGCGTGTCGGACGAAGGGCAGATTCAGGCGATCGTCAAGGATTTCGTACTCAGCGAGTTCCTGGAGGGAGAAGACCCGAGTGAACTCACCGAGACCACCGAGCTCGTGACCACCGGCATCCTCGACTCGCTCGCGACGCTCAAGCTCGTGACCTACATCGAAGAACAATTCGACGTGGAAATCGAGGCGGACGAAGCGGACGAGACCCATCTGAATACGCTGTCGGACATCGTGCGCCTCATTCAATCGAAGCGATGACCCCCGCCCCCGAAGACCTCCATGACCTCCATGACCTCCATGACCTCCATGACCTCCAATGACCTCCATGGCTACCTCGAAGCGTCCGCCCGAGCGACTCCCG
>JAPYTP010000227.1:0-6066 GCA_029941885.1 Myxococcota bacterium | reverse complement strand
ATGACCTCCAATGACCTCCATGGCTACCTCGAAGCGTCCGCCCGAGCGACTCCCGATGCGATCGCGTTGGAGGAGTCTGGCGATGCCCGAATCGACTACCAGGATCTCGATGCGCTGAGCGACCGGGTCCGCGACCGTCTGATCTTCCAGGGCGTCGGCCCGGGCGATCGCGTCGGGCTCTGTCTGCCAAAGACGATCGACACAGTCGCCGCGATCTTCGGAATCCTGAAATGCGGCGCGGCCTATGTTCCGACCGACTCGAACGCTCCTATGACCCGCGCCGGCTTCATCCTCGCGGACTGCGACGTTCGCTCGGTCTTCGTCGACACAACCCAACGCGACGCCCTCGAAGTGCAACTCGCGACACACGATGCGGCCCCGGCTCTAATCGAACTCGACGAGCCCGGCGGCGGGAACGCCCTTCGGGCCGCGCTCGCCGACCTCGACGGGCAAGCGCCGGCGCGTGAGACCACGACCCGCCGCGCAGCACCCGCGGACCTTGCCTATATCCTCTATACCTCGGGCTCCACCGGGAAGCCCAAAGGGGTGATCCTCTCGCATCAGAACGCAATCCATTTCGTCGATTGGTGTTCCGATCTCCTGTCCCCGTCCGGTCAGGATTGTTTCTCGTCCCACGCACCGTTCCATTTCGATCTGTCGATTCTCGATCTCTATACGCCGGCGAAACACGGTGCCCGATTGATCCTGATTCCCGAGGATCTCGGCAAGGAGCCCGGACCGCTGGCGACCCTGATCTCCGAGAAGGAAATCTCGATCTGGTACTCGGCGCCCTCGATCCTCAGCCTGCTGGCTCGACGGGGTGAACTCGAGCAGCTCGACTTTCACCGTCTGCGATTCGTCCTCTTCGCCGGAGAGGTCTTTCCCGTCGCCCAACTTCGCGCCCTGACGCAACTCTGGCCTACGCCTCGATACGCGAACCTCTATGGGCCGACGGAAACGAACGTCTGCACCGCCTACGAGATTCCCCTCCCGATCCCCGAAGACCGCACCACGCCCTACCCGATCGGTCCGGTCTGTTCCCATCTGCGCGGGCTCGTGATCGACCCGGAGAATGACGAGGTCAAGCGGGGCGACGAGGGTGAGCTCTGTATCGCCGGTGGCAATGTCATGCAGGGCTATTGGAATCTCCCCGACCAATCGGCCAACGCGTTTCTGCAGACCCAGGACGGGACGGACTGGTACCGCACGGGTGACCTCGTCGTCGAGGACGAGGACGCTGTGCTCAGCTACGTGGGGCGCCTCGACCGTATGATCAAGAAGCGGGGCTACCGCATCGAACTCGGCGAGATCGAGAGCTGCCTCTACACCCATCCCCAGATCGTCGAAGCCAGCACGATCGCCATCGAGGACAAGGAGGGCGACCTCCGTGTCCGGGCGCACATCGCCACCCTCGACGGAGAGCGCCTCTCCCTCATCGCCCTCAAGCGCTTCTGCTCCGAGCGACTCCCCCTCTACATGGTGCCCGACCTGTTCCGGTTTCACGCGGCACTGCCCAAGACCAGCACTGACAAAGTCGACTACCAACAACTCACGCGACTCGACTGATGGACGCTGCCAGTCGCCAGAGGATGCCCTGATGGACTTCAAGTGGTCGAAGGACCAGCAAGCGCTCCGCGAAGCCGTTGTTGAGCTGGCGCAAGCCGAACTCAACGAGGGACTGCACGAGCGCGACGAGCGCGAAGAATTCAATCGCGGGGGTTGGAACAAGCTCGCCGCCTTTGGAATACACGGTCTGCCCATTCCGGCTGAGTACGGGGGAATGGGGTTGGATGCCCTGACGACGGTCGGCGTCCTGGAGAGACTGGGATACGGCTGCCGGGACAACGGACTCATCTTCTCGATCAACGCACACATGTGGACGGTCGGGATGCCGCTGCTGGCCTTCGGGACGGACGAACAGAAGGCGCGATTCCTGCCGAAACTGTGCGCCGGTGAACTGGTCGGGGCGAACGCCATGTCGGAGCACGAGTCCGGTTCCGATGCCTATAGCCTCACCACGACGGCTGAGAATCGCGGCGATCACTACCTGCTGAACGGCAGCAAGACCTGGGTCACCAATGGTCCGATCGCCGATCTGATCGTGGTCTTTGCGACGGTGGACAGGGACAAGGGGCCGAATGGGGTGACCGGCTTCCTCGTCGAGAAGGGCGCGAAGGGGCTCTCGGTCGGCGGCAAGCTTCGCAAGATGGGGATCCGAACCTCGCCTATGTGCGAGGTCTTCTTCGACGATTGCGAGGTTCCCGTCGAGAATCGCCTCGGCCGGGAGGGAGCGGGGAAGAACCTCTTCACCCACTCGATGACTTGGGAGCGTGCGTGCATCCTGGCCAGCGCGGTCGGTTCGATGGAACGGCTCCTCGAAACGAGCATCGCCTATGCTCGCCAGCGCAAGCAGTTCGGCCAGTCGATCGGGAAATTCCAAATGGTGCAATCCCGAGTGGTCGATATGAAGCTCCGACTGGAAGCCGCGCGATCGGCGCTCTATCGGGCCGCTGCCCAGCGTGATTCCGGCAAGAGCATTTTCCTCGAGGCCGCGCTTGCGAAACTTCAGATCAGCGAGAGCTGGGTGCGATGTGCCGAGGATGCGCTTCAGATCCACGGCGGCTACGGCTACATGCGAGAATCCGAGATCGAAAGGGAACTCCGGGATGCCGTCGGCAGCCGAATCTACTCGGGAACCTCGGAAATCCAGCGCTCGATCATCGCCTCACTGCTGGGGCTCTAGGATCGTGGGGGAGTTGCGATGCTGAACGAAATTCGGGCCGACTATCGTTTGCACGGTTCGAGCTGGAAGGAGCGGGCGCTCTGGGCCCTCGTCGTATACAGGATCGGCAATTGGGCCGAAAAACGACCCTCGAAAGTGGGCCGCTGGTTCTTCTCCAAAGTCTACGGTGTCCTGAACCTCCTCTCCGAGATCACGACCGGCATCACGATGAACCGAAGCGTGCAGATCGGCGAGGCCTTTCACATCGTCCACTCCGGGACGATCTTCATCCATCCGGAGGTCGTGATCGGCGACCGCGTCGGCATCATGCAGAACATCACGCTGGGCACGAATATGGGTCCGGAAGTGCCGGTGATCGGAAACGATGTCTTCATCGGAGCCGGGGCCTGCGTTCTCGGCAAGGTCCATGTCGGTGACGGCGCGCGCGTCGCCGCAAATTCGCTGGTCATCAACGACGTTCCGGAGGGCGCGTTCGCCGTGGGCGTGCCCGCGAAATCAATGAAGGCCAGACCGGTTTTCGCCCGACCGGACGCGAAGGGCACAGGGGTTGTCGCGCCCGGAGCGAGCGAAAAACCCGGTTGATGAGGCGGCTGCGCCAGGGCCGGCAAGCGAGATCGAACGCCCGGCTCGGCCGCCCTTGCGAGCTCGGCTTCGATCGGCGCGCACCGACTGCCTGTCGCCTGCCTGCGGCCGTGATCGCACTTCGATTCCCCGGCGTGGCCTCAAGGCACCGTGCGGGAGGCCCGATGGAAATGGCAACGGAATCGAAGGACCGACGGGGCCAAAATCCCATTAGGAGACAGGCCCCGAAGGTGCAGAATCCGGAAAACCGAGGGCGAAGGACACCCAGCGTCGCCCTACGGGCACCTGATAGAGGGCCGGCGATCCGAACCCCATGATCGGAGCCCTACGCGGGCGGTTGCGAGAATGAGATCGGCCGCTGAGGCTATACTTCGGCTCTCGACGAGCCGGCCCCAGGTGGACCACCAGACCGCGGCCGCGAATTCGCACCGAGAGCGGCTGTCCGCGCCGTGCAGAGACAGGAGAGAGATCAGCATGGCCACCGCACTCGAGCTCGCGCCCCGATTGAGCGATGCCTCGGTCCGCAAGGTCTGGGATGTCTACAGCGAATTCGACTGGCCGGAGCGCCTCGAGGTAGGAACCGAGTGGTTCATGCCCCCCGAGCTCATTTCGATCCACGGAACGGAGGTCTACGAGAGGCTCTCCGAGACCGAGCAGATGCGCCTCAGCTTCCATGAGGTCGTGAATTTCTTCAGCTTCGTCCTCTACGGCGAACGCCCCCTCATCTCGGGCCTCATGAACCGGATGTATCGCAAGAATACGCAGGGTGCGATCACCGAATATCTCCACCATTTCATCGACGAAGAAAACAAGCACATGATCATGTTCGGCATGTTCTGTAATCGCTATGCCGGCAAGATCTACCCCGAAAAGAAGATCGTACTGCCACGCGAATACGCGAAGGGCGAGGAGGAGATCTCCTTCTTCTGCAAGGTGCTGATCGTCGAGGAGCTTGGCGACTACTACAACCTCAAGATGATGAGCGACGATGCGATCAATCCGCTCGTTGCCCGCATCAACAAGGTCCACCACGTCGACGAGGCCCGGCATCTCAGTTTTGGTCGCGAGTACCTGCGTGAGCTGGTGCCGCAATTCCGCGACGGCTGGAGCGACGAAGAGACGACCCGTTTCCAGACCTGGCTCTTTCAATACCTTTCCTCTTCCTGGGGCGATTTCTACAACCCCGCGGTCTACAAGGACGCGGGCCTGCCCGACGGCTACCCGATTCGCAAGATGGCACTCGCGCACGAAGCCTGTGCGGCATTCCGAAACGAAGCCTCTGCCAAGCTGGTGGACTATTTTCTCGACGTCGGACTCTTGTCGGAGCGGCCGACCCTCTGATGGACGACAAGACCATTCGAGAAGAACTGCGGGCCTGGATCCTCGACCGATCGGGCGCAGCGCCGGACCAGCTAGCGAGGGACAATCAGCCGATTCTCGAAGAGGGGCTCCTCTCGTCGCTGGATGTCGTCGAGTTCATTCTCTTCATCGAGAGCCTGCGCGAAGAAGAGGTCGATATCGAGGCCATCGAACCCGAGGTCTTCGACAGCATCGACACCCTGGTCGAAGCCTTCTTTCCCGACGTCCCGGCGGCGTCTCGGGCCGGGGCGTGATGCCTTCCGAAGGCGATCCCAGACGAACCGATCCCGCGAACCGCCACACAGACGGAGCCTCGACCAAAGGGGCAAGCTCCCTGCGGTCGGGCTTCCTGCGGTCCTGGAAGCTCGATCCCGGCGCCACCGCGGTCGAAGTCGCCGGAGAGTCACACACATACGGCGACCTCAACGATCGAGCGGCCTCCCTGGCCGCCACCCTCGAGCGACATGACGACCGTCCGGAATCCGCAGACCCGAACGATCGCCCCGCCCTGACGGCTGTTTTCGGTCAGCGCTCGATCACCGTCGTCGCGGGCATCCTCGGCGTGCTCTACCGCGGCGATGGCTACGTCCCGTTGAACCCGACGTTTCCGTCCGACCGGACCCGGAGCATGCTCGATCGCTCCCGGTGCCGAGCGGTCGTCGTCGACGGGCACGGAGAGAAGCAGATCCGCGAGGTGCTCGAAGGAGTCGAGACAGCCCTTGTCTTGATCTTTCCGGAACGCGAGGACGTCGCCGACCTGATCGCCGACCTGCCCTGTCATAGCGTCCTCGGTGCTCGAGACCTCGAGGCCGCCTCGTCCTGGACACCCACGCAGGTGGATCCGAGTGGCATCGCCTATCTGCTCTTCACCTCGGGCAGTACCGGGACCCCCAAGGGCGTGATGGTTTCCCACGAGAACGCCAACGCCTTCATGACCGCAATGGCCGAGCGTTATTCGATCACGCCCGACGACCGGTTCTCCCAGACCTTCGAACTGACCTTCGACCTCTCGGTCTTCGATCTCTTCCTCGCCTGGGAATGCGGCGCGCGTGTCTGCATTCCCACCCAGGCGCAGAAGATGTTGCCGAGCAGATATATCCGCGAGTCCGAGATCACGATCTGGTTCTCTGTCCCATCGACCGGCGTGTTGATGAGCAAGCTGCGTATGCTCAAGCCCGACGCCTATCCGACTCTTAGGTGGAGCCTTTTCTGTGGCGAGGCCTTGCCGGCGGAGATCGTCGAAAGCTGGGTCGACGCAGCACCGAATTCCACGATCGAGAACCTCTACGGACCGACCGAGCTCACGATCGCCTGCACGTTGTACCGCTGGGATCCCGCTCGTTCTCGCGAGGAGTGCGAATTGGGCCTCGTGCCGATCGGGG
>JAPYTP010000226.1 GCA_029941885.1 Myxococcota bacterium | reverse complement strand
TAACGCCCAGGCTCGGACGTTGTGCCGGAAGGCAGCTTGTATGTCCTATCCCCCTCAAGGGGCTGCTCTATGTCGCGGGGGCCGTCGCCTTCGAAGCGGCCGCTGCCGATGATGATGGGCGTGAATGCGGAAGCCCAGAACGCGGCCCTACAGTCCCTCAACAAAATTGGCGGTGCGGTACCCACCTAGACGAGACCGCCACGGGGAACCGGAGCTCGGAGAGCCGTGGCAATGCCTTCTGCTCGCATTCGGTGTGCAGCGTGGAGGGCTATCGAAGCTGGGTGACGGCGTGTCTTCGGGAGAAGGGCTACCAGATCTCGGTGTGGCGCTGAGCTGAGTCGACGTATTCGGGTGTTGGCCCGCCACGGGGACTTAACTGTACGTCGTCGAAAGTTTCCGGACTCGAGATGCCTTTTCCTAAGAGACAGTTTCTGACAGCAACCTATGCTGCCTTGCTGGCTCGATAGAGCCTCTTCCGTTCCTTCATCGTACTGCGTTTGATTCTCCCTCGCTTCGAGAGGATCTGGTACTGCCGCCCGAAGTAGACATCCGCCGGTGGCTCGCGCAGCGGCAGCGCGGCCGACTCGCATAGGGGGATAGGACATTCATGCTGTCTTCCGGCACAACGTCCGAGTATGGGCGTTATGTTAAATCCCTACGGGGAGCCCCGTGACGGTCTCCCTCCCCATTACAATCGTGGATGAACTGACATCTGCAGTGTTCTTGCGCCCTTGTTGTTGGGGCGCCCTAGTCCCCTTCGCCTAGCTCGATGTGGCGGCCTTTGGCTCGGTAATCACCGTTAACCCCCGAAAAGGCTGGCTGCGGGTTCGGGACTAGGCTTATTCTTCCCAATTCCACGCCGAGGCGAGCCAGCTAGTCCTCATCGCCTCCAAACCCCTCGGTTCCGTTTGCTCTCCCCATGCGATGGCGTCTATGTTCTACTCGATACCCCAACAGGGAGCGACAACATGACCCACGTAACGCTCGTCGCCGCCTGCCTGACCGTTGCGCTCGTCGTGGCGTGCCGCACGGCCCCCATCCTGAATCCGAATGGGCCGCTCGGTCCACCGGCCTCCGCCAGCCTCTACCATATCGCCCAGACCGTCGTAAAGGCCGGCACACACCTGGGTTGGGTGATCGAGCTAGAAGGCCCGGGCGAGGCTCGCGAAACGCTCCAGCTTCGCAACCACGAGGAGGTGGTGAAGATCCTGTTCTCGAAGCAGAGCCTTCAGATCGACTACGTGAGCAGCAAGAACCTCCTCCACTCCGGGAACGAGATCCACCACAACTACAACAACTGGGTGAAAAAGCGGCGGGTGCGGATCCAACGAAAGGTCACAGAGATCCAGTGAAGCAAGTGAGCTCCTCCTTCCGGCGTCTCCTCCCTCTTCTCTGCTTGCCTGTGCTCGTTGCTGCGGGCTGTGCGCTTCCCTTCATTCGGGGGCTCAAGGAGCAGAAGGCCATCGTGGACTCCATCGCGGTGATCCGGGGCAGCGTCGCGACCGAGGTGGAGGCCGAGGGCACGATCGTGGTCTTCCTCGTGCGCCTGGACGATGCGCCCAGCCTGGTGGATCACTTCGTCCTGGAGCGGCCCGGGTCTTTCCACTTCGTCGTCTTCGAAGGCAATTACCGCGTTGGTGCCTTCCAGGATCTGGATACGAACGGCCTTTACGAAGGCGAACCCATTGCCTGGGCGTCGGGAAAATCCCGTCTTCACGTCGAAAGGGGCGAGCGCATCGAGGATATCCGGCTGCTCATCTCGCGGCATGGGCGCATCGACCTGGACGGCCCGGTGGACCTCGAGAAACTGCAGGCCCGTTCGCTGCTGGACCAGGCGCACCGGACGGTGGGCCAGATGACGCACGCGGGGGAGGTGGCGTCCCTTGACGCCGAGCGCTTCTCCCGCGAGAACGCAGACTGGGGCTTGTGGCGGCGCGCGGACTTCACCCTGCACCTCGGGCTGGGGCTGTTCTGGCTGGAGGCCTGCGACCCCGAACGGCTGCCCGTCATCTTCGTGCACGGCATGAAGGGCACTCCTGCGGAGTTCGGGGACCTCGCCCAGAGCCTCGACCCCGAGCGCTTCCAGCCCTGGTTCTATCAGTATCCATCGGGAACCAATCTCTCGCTGATCAGCGAGCACCTCTCCCAGCTGGTCACCCAGGTGAACCTGCGCTGCAAGATTGAAGAGGTCGCCTTCGTCGCGCACAGCATGGGCGGGCTGGTGACTCGCGGCGCCATCCTCGATCAGTGGGACCGCTTGGGCCATTGGAGCGTGGTCGGCTTCCTGGCCATAGCCACGCCCTGGGGTGGCATGGACGCCGCGCGCTGGCTGGAGAGCGCACCGGAACACACCCGCGCGATCATGCCCCCCGCATTCGCGAATGTGGCCACCGGCAGCGACTTCATCGACGGATTGTTCTTCGTGGAGGGGGGCGCACGACGCAAGCTCCCGCCCCATGTGCGCTTCGAGATGGTGCTGGGATACCAGCGCAACGAGGGCCGGTTCGGTCCCTCCGCGGACCACGTCGTGCCGATGCGCAGCGCGGCACGCGCGGAGCCGCTGGAGGAGGCCACGAAGGTCTACCCCCTCGACGAGACCCACACGAGCGTCCTGCGCAGCGCGCAGACCCGCGCGATTCTCAGGCAAATCCTGGACGAGGGGCAGGCGAGCGAATCTCCGCGAGGCGCGACTGCGGCGTGGTGAGAAGAGCGCGCTCGTCCTCGTCGCAGGTCGCGCGGCGGTACTGGCGCGGTTCGATCTCGAGGCGGTAGCCCAGCACCACCCGGGAAGGGGCCAAGTCGCCTGGCCGGGGGCCTAGTTGTCGGAACACCGAGTATCAGTGGCGCGGAAAACGCAGCTTGTTTTGCCTATCCACCGCACGCCGACAAAACGGCAAACCCGATTAATGTGAGCAGGATCAGAGTCAGATCAGGTCGGGCTCCTATCACGATAGTGAGGATAGGACATACAAGCTGGCTTCCAGCACAACGTCCGAGTATGGGCGTGATGTTAAATTCTTACGGGGAGCCCCGTGACGGGCTTCCGGCGGAGGGTTCGCAGTGACCGGCCGGTTCGAACTTGTGATCTTCGACTGTGACGGCGTGCTCGTGGACAGCGAGCGCCTAGCCGTCCGCGTCGACGCCCTGGTGCTCGGGAAAATGGGGTGGCCTCTGACGGAGGAGGAGATCGTCGAGCGGTTCGTCGGGCGCTCCGACTCCCACATGCGCGAGGAGTTGGGCAAGCACCTGGAGCGTGAGCTTCCCGAGGACTGGGACGCGGAGTTCAACGACCTGTACCGGGATGCGTTCCTCAGAGAACTGGAGCCCGTGGAGGGGATCGTCGAGGCGCTCGATCGGATCGCCATCCCGACGTGCGTCGCTTCCAGCGGAAGCCACGCGAAGATGCGCATGACCCTCGGCCGTACCGGCCTCTTCGACCGGTTCGAGGGCCGGATCTTCAGCGGCAAGGAGGTCGCGAACGGCAAGCCCGCCCCCGATCTGTTCCTCCACACGGCGGCGCGGATGGGGGTCCCGCCCGCCTCCTGTGCGGTCGTTGAGGACAGCCGCTTCGGCGTCGAGGCCGCGCGGGCGGCCGGCATGCGCGCCTTCGGCTTTGCCGGGGGACTCACGCCGCCGGCGCGGTTGGCAGGGCCGGGCACGGTAATCTTCGGCCGCATGCACAAGTTGCCGTCGTTACTCGACTCCGGGTAGCGCCCGTGCCGCCGCCATCGCTGACGCGAGCCTTCCGATACCGGGGTTCACAGGGCTGTGTGAGAGGGGGTAGGATTGGGGGTAACAGGTGTTTCGGCCCCGGCAGCACGGCGTGAGTTAGGAGGAAGGGATGGCGATGAACGACTTTGACTGCCCAGCCTGTTCCACGACAATTCCGTGGCGATAGAGCTGGCGCCCATCGATAACGCAAGGAGGGATCTATCGTGAAGCGTAATATCTGGACAGCAAGCTGGACGGCAGCGGTGGCGCTCTTTCTGTTTTTCCCTCCGGCGGCGTGGTCCGCCGGCGACGACCTGGGCAAAAAGTTGATCCTCTCCTTTTTCGAGGCCTCGGGGAAAGGTGACCAGGACGCTCTCGAGCGAACGCTCGCCCAAGGTTTTCAATCCGTTCACACCGACGGGGTGCGCGACCGCCAGGGTGAGCTGGAGCTGATCCGAGACATAAAGCTGGGGTCGCCTGCTCTCGCCAACTTCAAGACGACGAGAAACGGTCCTGCCCTCGTCGTGACCTTCCAGGTGAATGCGTCGGACGAAGTTCTCGGTGGAAAAGCGGTGGATGAAGGCTCCTACGAACGAATGGCTGTATGGCTGGACACCGACTCGGGCTGGAAACTGATCGCCTATGCGAACCTGGCACCGTTGAAGGATTGAGCGGCTCTCGGGGGATAGGACATTCAAGCTGGGTTCCGGCACAACGTCCGAGTATGGGCGTATATGGTGAATCTTTACGGGGATCCCCGTGACGGGCAAACTCAAGCCCACGCGCGCGGACAACACATCCATGCGGCGTGTGTTTCGGAGTGTGGCTGGGCAAAGGAAGGCTACCACCGGCAGGCATGGCCCGATTCGACAGGGCACTTCCACGACGCCGTCACGTAAGCGCTGCTGCGAGACGACGGGGTTGGCGGGAGAACGACCGAGGTGCCGTGGAACGACGAGCCGTAGCTCGCGCCGCCCATACCCGGCCGTTGTGCCAGAAGCCGGCTTGAAGTCCGATATTCCTTCGGAATTCTCTGCCTCAGCAATTAGTAGCTTACCTTGCGGATTCGTTTTACTGTCGGCCCTGCTCCCTGAATGCCTGAGCGAGCGGCTTCAGTGACCCCACACTATTTCGCCGCCAATGGTATGAATGTTGATGTCAAGAGGATTTGTAGAAAATACGTTGTCACGGGAGATGGAAGTACTCCTATACCGGTAGCGTCCGCCAACGGCGAACCTGTCGCTGATGTTATAGAGAAATCCTACACCGGCATTCCATTCGAATCCCCACTGCCAGTTGTATTGGTCGAAGAGTTCGCCCGTGCTGGTTTCACTCGCAGCGATACCGAAGCTGGCATAAGGATGGAATCTGGAGTCATCTCCGAAAATCCCTATTCGAACCCCTGTCCCAAAACTGAAGTTATTTGCGGTATAAGACCCCGAAACGTCTGTTTGCTCGCCGCTCATATAGTAGGTTTCGACCCAGTCCCACTGAATCAAGTTTCCGAATCGCCACCCGATCGACCCGCCAAGCATGTAGCCAGCGTCGCCGCCGGATTCGACTCCGAGGAGCTCGACGCTTGGGAGGGCTGCACCGACACTGACTGAGCCAACCAAGCCAGCAAGAGCATTCGAGGAGGAAGACACGACGAGAATAAGGACCAACCCGTTCACTAGTTTTCGCAAGTTTTTCTCCTGTACTATGGGTTCAATACGACTTGCACTCTAGGAAATAATCGATCCCTCGCCCACAGATGAGACTACCGCGAGCCCTCATGCACATGACGGGAAATCGTCTCGGAGCAGCGACAAGCCGGTGCGGTGGAGTCCGGCTCCCATTTCGATTTATCGAACGCCATCAGATAAATAAACCGGAGCGGGCTTAGGCCTGAATAATGGGTTGATTCGGAGTTTCTCGCTACTGCGGTGCGCCACCACGAGGCCCCGATCTGCCCGCTGCCGACGCCGGGGGACCCCTAGGCCTAGTCCTGCTGTCGGCACTGGATCGCATGATACGAGATGGTTTCGATTTGGAGCTCGTACTCATGAAGGGGGTAGATCAAGCGGACGGACCGGCTCTGCCAGCGTAAGTCGGAAATCGCTTCCCCAGCCATGTCACGGTATTGGATCTCGAGCCAGCCATCGTGGCCATCTCTCTTGATTGCGATTCTGCGCTCGACCAAGCGACCTTCATGCCAACGCTCCTGCAATCGTTCCTGTTGGAAGCCGAGTTCGTGGATTCCATCCTTCAGCGGCGGGTTGGCCAGGGGGTAGAAATAGGTCCGGTGCACATCGAGCAATATGCGTTCCGGGTCAAAGGGCCAGTTTGCGGCGGCCATCGTCTCGACGTCTATCTCCCTACCCGATTGATGAAGACTGAAGAGCCTCAGGCCCACCGGTGAGAGACCGAGCACCACGAACTCATTGCAATGCTTTTGAAGAATGGCCTCGAAGTCGGCGCTTCGCTCGGCACTCACTACCGAGATGTGTTGACGGACCATGAAATTGCCTTCGATCTCGCCACTGGGGACGAGCAAGGACTTCTCTCGAGCGAGGGGCTGGGCGGGTTCGGGCAGAGAATCCGTCGCGCAGCCCAGTAGCAGGCTGGCCAGGATCCATCCCGTCAGTGCCCGGTACCTCATTGATTCTCCTTCCCATGACCGAGTCCAGCCAGAACCAGGGGGGCGAATAGGAGACTGAGCAACACCCCGATTCCTGTGACCAGCCCCAGGGCCCGAAGTGCCGGAAATGAGGAAAGCGCAAGAAGGCCAAAGGCGAGGCAGGTCGAAGTACAAGCGATACACAGACTGAGCAGGGTGGCGGGTGTTTCCTCCCGGTGATCTCGAGCCGAGACCAGGAAGATGCTGTAGTCGACGCCCACGCTGAGAACCAGGAGAAGTCCAAGCAGGTGAATTAGGTTTACCTTGACTCCGAATAGTGAGAGCAGCCCGATGGTGGTGGCCGCCGCCAGGGCGGCGGGGAGAAAGGTGGCCAGGGCGACGCGTGGGTCGCGGTAGCGAATGGCGAGCAGCAAGGTCACGGCAATCAAGCCAATGCCAATGGCCAAGCTGGTGCGCTCTCGGTACCCGCGATACAGGCTGCTAAGGAATGCGCGTTGATCGAAAAAGCGCGCGCCGGCGATGTCGCCCAGTGTCGCCTCCAAGGCTTCGGCATTGCGAACGCCCTTCAAGAAAGTCAGCAATGCCACGCTCTCGCCTTCGGGTCTGGTCAGCGTCAATCGAAAGGGGATGATCAGGTCCGCCAAGGCAGACCGGGTCAAGTCTTCGATGCGAAGGGGAGGAGGGTGACTTTCTTCGAGGGCGCGTGTGAAGCTTCCGAAGGCCTGGGGACGAAATCCCGCCAGTGAAAGGGCCGCCAAGGTTCGCGATGCCAGGTCGGGGACGCGAGACAGTTCCAGCTGGTTCTTCTCCTGGAGCGCAGTAGAGGAGACGAAGACGTGGAGGGATCGGAAGTCCTCCAGCAGTCCCTCGCGCTTTGCGCGAAGCAGTTTTTTGTGGATTGCATCGTTCGTCTGGAGGGCTTCTTCATCATCGCTACCCAGGGCCACGATGAATCGGCCAGCGTCCATTTGGGATACCAGGTTTCGAACTCGCTCATCTTCTTGCGAGCGAATCGGGTCTACGGGAGCGCTCAGGGAGAAGATGTCGTCCTCCCATACCAATCGTGGTAGACCGACGAGGCAAACGAGGGCTGCGACTGCGACGGGGACGAGGAGCAATGCCCGGCGCCGTCCCATGCCGTCAAGGATTGACGCCAGCCCGCGCGCCGCACGTCGTTGGATTTCAGGAGCGGGGCGTTGGGGCGGCATCAGGGCAGGAAGAAGTAACCGCGTCGTGGCTAGAGCCCCGACGATACCCAGCGCTGAGAAGACCCCTATTT
>JAPYTP010000225.1 GCA_029941885.1 Myxococcota bacterium | reverse complement strand
GGCGTGATGGGTGGGGGGGGCGTTCGCGGCCGTTTCGCAGGCGAGTAGTTCGTGGCGGCGATCGTTATGGCGAATCTGCTCCGCCGCCGAATCGCGTCTCTCTCCGGCGGCGAACGCCAGCGCGTCGCCCTGGCACGAACGCTGCTTTCGAGTCCGGATCTGTTGTTGCTCGACGAGCCGCTGGCGGGTCTGGATCGCGAGAGAAAGGCCGAGATCCTGCCCTATCTGGAGGATGTGACCCGGCGCTTTCGAATTCCGACCCTCTTCGTGAGTCACGACATCGACGAGGTGGCTCGCCTGGCGGATCGGGTCTGGGTCTTCGCCGAGGGCCGTCTCCAGACTTCGGGGGCGACCGCCGCGATCGTCGAGCGGCTCGATCTGCAACCCCTGACCGGGCGCTTCGAGGCGGGTGTGCTGGTCGAGGGCCGCGTCGCTCGTCACGATCCCCGCCTCCATCTGACCTACGTCGATCTGCACGGCGATGAGTTTGCGATGCCGCTGATCGACCGATTGGCAACCGGGGATCCCGTGCGGTTGCGGATTCGTGCGCGAGACGTAGCCGTCGCAACGAAGCGGCCAGAGGGACTGAGCATCCGAAACGTCCTGCCCGGTCGGATCACCGATCTCGTGCGCGTCGAGGAGAGTGGGTTCGTCGAGGCCTTCATTCAACTGCGTGAAGATCGCATCCGATCGCGGCTGACCCTGGCTGCGGTCGAGGACCTCGGGCTCGAGGTGGGCAGCGAGGTCTTCACGCTGGTGAAGAGCAGTAGCTTCGAACGCGGGGGCTGAGCGAACTAGTCGTCTCGGACGGTCGCGTCGAATGCGACCTTCTCGCCATCGGCGAATTCGAGCTCGATCGGAAGGGTTTCCCCCTCCGCCAATTTCTCGGATGACATCAATTGCAGAAAGAGTCCGCGAGGAGCGAAGGCGACTGCGCCGCCAGCGGGAATCTGCATTTCGTCCATCGGATTCGACGCCATCCGCCCGTCTCGGAGCACGGCGCGTTGGAGCGAGATGCTCTCACATCGCGGGCTGGTCGCAGCGACGATCGTGCGCGGCTTCGATCCGCGATTTTGAATCACGAAATAGCCGAGGGGAGCCTCGGTGTGGAACGGCAGGCTCACCCATCCGTTCGCGACCTTGAGATCACTCGCGAGGGCAGGCGCCGCGAGCAGGCTCGCCAGGATCGTGATGAGCACCATCGTTTTGGACATGTCATTCTCCTCGGGACTCCGTCTCTCTCGCCTTCCGCGGAAGGCGTGCTCGAGTCCAGGGTTTGTCGGTTCAATTTTGATCAGCGGCGACGATTCGCAGGATCTGACTGCCAGATCGATGCTCGAGGAGCACGATCAGTTCCCCATTCGGACCGACCTCGACGTCACGAAACCGGCCGAGACCGCGAATCAGGACTTCCTTTTCCCGGGTTCCGTTCTCGTCGATCACATAGCGCCAGAGGTCATTGCGAGCGAGCGTCGCAACGATCATGTCATCCTGCCAATCGGGGAACTGCTCACCCCGGTAGAAGACGATGCTGGACACCCCGGGAGAGGGCGTCCAATCGACCTTCGTAGGGGTCAGATCCGCCGGGTCGAATTCGATTCCGTATTCCTCGGCGTAGTGGATCGGTCGGCCGTCGTAGTCGACACCGAGACTCACGAGGGGCCAGCCATAGTTTCGGCCAGGCAGGATCAGATTGGCTTCGTCGCCGCCACGTGGGCCGTGCTCGCTCGACCAGAGCCGACGCGTGCTCGAGTCGAAGGCAAGACCCTGCGCATTTCGATGGCCGAGGGTCCAGATCGAGGGCAGGGCACCGGGGGTATCGACGAAAGGATTGTCGTCGGGCGTGCGACCGTCATCATGCATTCGGATGATCTTGCCGTAGGGCTTGTCGAGATCTTGAATCCCCCGGTAGTCAGTGAACACCCCGATCGTCAGATAAACGTGGCCCGAATCGTCGAAGGCGATCCGAGCGGAAGCGCCGTTCTCCGCCCCCGCCTGATAGGTCTCGCGCGGTCCCTCCCAGATCGTTTCCTGATCGATCCAGTTCGCGCCATCCAGGCGGCCTCGTACGAGCTTGAGCAGGACGACGGGGAGGCCGGTTTCCCGGCTGATCGCGTTGCAATCTGAGCAGCGGTCGCCGAAGGAGAGGTAGATCCAGCCGTTCTCCGAGTAGTTCGGGTGAAGGGCGACCTCGTGGGCCCAACCCGACCCGGTGTAGGTCGTCCCACGGATCACGCTGTCGTCGAAGAACCGGGGTGTTCCAGTGACGAGCGTTGCGCCGGACCCGTCCGCCTCGACGATACTCACGCCGCGCATCTTCTCGGTGACGAGAATGCGCCCATCGGGAAGCGGCGCGATGGAATAGGGCTCGGAGAGTCCGCCGATGAGCGCTTCGATCCTGAAATCGTGATGCTCGCTGGAGACCGGACTCGTCGGAATCACGGGGGGTGGGCCTACGCCTCGACTCTTGTCCCCACGCTCACCGTCGCGTTTCTCGAGCAGGTAGATCGCGAGACCGCGGAGATCCTCGTCGTCGATCGTCCCCCGCCAGGCAGGCATCCGCTTGTCCGGGTATCCCGTCGCGATGCTCACAACGAGCTGGTCGACCGAGTCCCCATGAGTGAGCGGACTGACGAGCAGCGAAGGGCCGAGAGACGAGCCCTCCTGGTCAGGTCCGTGACAGACCGCGCACTGGGCTTTGTAGATCCCGCCCATCTGGTCCGGCAGGACCCAGGCATCTCGGTCCGGATCGCCCCCGATCTCCTCGGCGTCGGCTTCGGTGCTCGCGCCGAACTGGGCGAGGTGATGACACGCGAGGGACAGGAGCAGGCTGGACAAGACGGAGGCGAGGGAGAGATTCAGACGTTGCTTCATGGGGTTCGATTATACGCAGGATGAATGGCTAGGGGCTCCATTCGCCAAGATGCTCGAAGAGCAGCGTGATGGGGAGCGGGTCGAGTTCGAGCAGATCACTGTGGGTACGGTCGTTCGAGCTGTCGCGAATGCGGTCGCGAACCGCCTCGACGTCGTCACATTCGATCTCGTAGAGGGCCAGGAACGGGCGGCCCTCGATCCCGGAGGGGCCGGGCAGGAGCTGATGGGGCGAGGCCTCCCAGCGGGTGGCGGAGAGGATCCCCTCGACCTGGAGCAGTTCCTGGATATGCAGCGCATACCAGTCACCGAACTCGCCGATTCTGTTCGGGTCGGTCGCACTCGACGCGACCAACATCAGTGCGCGGGCCATGATTCTCTCCTGAGCGATTCGCTCGTCGGTTCGCTCGTCGATATGCCGGAGGAGTTTCTCCGGAGGTTTCAGTCCGAGCGGGGCGTCCCGGGGATGTCGCCGCGGATCTTCATGCCCGCTGTGATCCCGCCGTCGAGGTCGAAGTCGGCGCCGGAATAGAAGCTGCTGTCCTCCGAGGCCAGGAACGCGACGGTCGCAGCGACGTCTTCGACCTGTCCGCGACGTCCGACCGGCGGTGGATCGTGCTTCTCCTGAAGGTCCCGCATGGCCGCGATGTCGATGTCGGGCATCTGCATCTGTACCATCTCGTCGCTCCCGGCGGCGGGATTCACAGAGTTCACGCGAATTCCATATCGACCGAGCTCGAGTGCCGCGACCTTCGTGATGCCGCGCACGCCAAACTTGCTGGCGGAATAGGCGGCGGTTCCCGGGGCGGCGTGGTGGCCGTCGATACTCGAGATGTTGATGATCGAGCCGCCGCCGTTCCGGCGCATGGGCTCGATCGCCGAGCGAACGCCGAGGAAGGTCCCCAATTCGTTCACCTTTACGACCCGCATGTAGTCGTCGACGGTCGTGAACTCGATCGGTGCAATGTGGAGCACGGCGGCGTTGTTCACGAGTGTCGTGAGAGGGCCGAACTCGGATTCGGCCAGCGCGATGGCCTGCGTCCAATGATCTTCCTCGCTGACGTCCGCATGCATGTAGCGGGCAGCCTCGCCGAGTTCCCCGGCGACTGATTTTCCGAGATCGTCGAGGAGATCGACGAGCAGGACACGGGCTCCATCTTCGACGAGGCGGCGCGCCGTCGCTTCTCCGGTCCCGCGGGCGGCGCCCGTCACGATCGCGACCTTCCCCTCCAGACGACTCATGCGGACCTCCTTTCATGGATTCGGTTTCTCGTCTCCGCTCATCTTCACTCAATCCAGCCGGATCGCCACATCCGATTCGGGGGCACGATCGTCCGATTCCCCGTCCGAACCGGGAGGACGCGGGGCGACCGAATCCGGCTCTCCCCGTCGGATGCCGGGGTTTGACACGCGTTCGTCGACTCTCTTAGGGTTGGCAGGGTCCGCCGCGCGAAACGCGTCGGCGTGAGGGAGGATCAATGGCAGAGGCGCTGGATTTCTTGACGGCGCAGGCACAGGCCGCCCCGGAGAAGACCGCGGTGATCGACGATCGGCCGGACGGGGTCGTTCGAACGCTCAGTTTCGCGGAGCTCGAGGCGCGCTCGAATCGGCTCGCACAGGCGCTTCTGGCCACCGCTGTGAAGCCGCACGACCGGGTGGCGTGGTGCGGGCCCAATTCGATCGATGCCCTCGTCATTACCCATGCCGCGCGCAAGATCTGCGTGACCCCGGTCGCCGTGAACTATCGCCTGACCGATGAGGAGGCGGCGTTCGTGCTGAGCGATTCAGACGCGGTCGTCGCCTGGGTCGATGCCGAACAGGCCGAGCGTTTCTCGGCGATCTCTTCCCAGGTTCCCAACTTGAGGGAGATCGTCGTCTTCGACGGCCCGGCGTTCCCCGGACAGAAGACGGACGTCGACTTCCTCGCCGATCGGGCCGAGTCGCCGCCGGATCTCGACACGCGCGGCGAGAAGGCGGCGACGATGCACTACACCTCCGGAACGACGGGACGGCCGAAGGGTGCCGTCCGGGGGGCGACGGGTGGCCAGGATCAGGGCAAGGCGTTGCCCAACATGCTCGACCTGATCGGATTTGGCTCGGGGGAGGTCTACATCACGACGGGCCCGCTCTATCACTCGGGCCCCGGCGAGATGGCGACGCTCTCGACGATGCTCGGCAATACCGTCATCGTCCAGCGTCGCTTCGATGCGGAGGACTGGCTGCGCCTGGTCGATCGCTATTCGGTCACGGTCGTGTACTCCGCACCCACGCCGATTCGTCGCGTCCTTGCGCTGCCTGCGGACGTGAAGGCGCGCTACGACCGGTCGAGCGTCCGGATCGGATTGGCCGCAGCGGCACCCTGGACCCATGCGCTCAAGCTCGCCTATCTCGAAGATTTTCCGGAGGAATCGCTCTGGGAGATCTACGGGTCGACGGAACTCGGTGCGAATACGCTGCTTCGACCGGAGGATCAGCGCCGCAAGCCCGGTTCTTGTGGACAGCCGATTCCCGGCATCGAAATCGCGCTCTTCGATGACGAGGGGCAGCTGATCACGCAGCCCAATACCCCGGGTGAGCTCCATGTCCGATCGCCGCTGCTCTTCGACAACTATCACAAGAACGAATCGGCGTTTCGAGCGAGCGAACGAAACGGATTTCACTCGGTGGGTGATGTCGCGTACGTGGACGAGGAGGGGTTCTACTATATCTGTGATCGCAAGAGCGACATGATCATCTCGGGTGGGGTCAACATCTATGCGCTCGAGGTCGAGGGGGCGCTCGAGTTGCACGAGGGGGTCGCCGAGGCGGCCGTGATCGGGATTCCAAGCGACGAATGGGGGGAAGCCGTTCACGCGATCGTCGTACCCCGGTCGACCTGGAGTCCGGATGTGGAGGAGCTCGAAGCGTTTCTACGCGAGCGGCTCGCCGGCTTCAAGGTTCCGCGATCGACCGAGTTTCGAGAGGAGCTGCCCCATAGCGGCGCTGGCAAGATCTTGAAGCGAACGCTTCGGGAACCCTTCTGGGAGGGACACTCGCGGCGTCTCGTCTGAGCCGTCGTGCGAGGCGAACCCGGGGTGCGTATTCATCCCCGACTTCTCGTCTGCGGGCGGACAGCGACTCTCCCCCGATCTCAGGACGGAAGGCGTATCCGCTCGACGAGTTTCCGGACTTCGAGTGAGGGCGCCGGGGTCATCGCACTCACGCCGATCGCCACGGCGAAGTTGATCAGGGCGCCGACCGTCCCGATCCCTTCCGGTGAGATTCCGAAGAGCCAATTTTCGCTGAGATTGGCAGCGACCGGTTCGACTACGAGTCCCTTGAAGTAGATGATGTAGCCGAGGGTGAATATGAGCCCGGAGAGCATTCCGGCGATCGCGCCCTGGGCGTTGATGCGCACGGAGAAGATTCCCAGCAGTGTGACCGGGAAGAGCGAGGCGGCGGCGAGCCCGAAGGCGAGGGCGACGACCTGGGCGACGAAGCCCGGCGGGTTGTAGCCGAGATAGCCGGCGCAGAGGATCGCGACTGCGGCGCTGATGCGACCCGCCATGAGTTCGGTTCGTTCGTCGATCTCGCGAGCGAAGACCCCCTTCAGTAAATCATGGGAGATGGCCGCCGAGATCACGAGCAGCAGCCCGGCGGCCGTCGACAATGCGGCGGCGATTCCGCCGGCCGCGACCAGGGCGATCACCCAATTGGGCAGACCCGCAATCTCGGGGTTCGCGAGCACGATGATGTCGTTGTCGACGCTGAGTTCGTTCCCCGCCCAGCCGTATTCCTCTGCCGTTGCCGCAAACGCCGGGTTCGCGTCGTCGTAGTACTGGATCCGACCGTCGCCGTTGCGGTCGTCGAAGCGCAGGAGTCCGGTGTCTTCCCAGGTGCGGAACCACTCCGGGCGATCCTCGTAGGCGAGATTTCCGTCGGCCGCACCGACCGGGCCCGTCTGGATCGTCTCGGTCAGGTTCAGCCGAGCGAGTGCGGCGACGGCAGGTGCCGTGGTGTAGAGAATCGCGATGAACAGCAGCGCCCAACCCGCGGACATGCGTGCGTCACGCACGCGTGGAACGGTAAAGAACCGAACGATCACGTGCGGAAGGCCCGCGGTTCCGATCATGAGCGACATCGTGATGAAGAAGATGTCGATTCGACTCTTCGTTCCGACGGTATAGGCCGCGAATCCGAGGTCCGTCACGATCTGATCGAGTCTCGTCAGGAGATAGGTTCCCCCCTCTGGGCCGGAGTCGAGAACGGGGCTGCCGAAGGCGAGCTGTGGGATGGGCATCCCGGTCACCTGGAGCGAGATGAAGATCGCGGGCACGGTATAGGCGAAGATCAACACGCAATATTGCGCGACCTGCGTGTACGTAATGCCCTTCATTCCGCCGAGCACCGCGTAGATGAAGACGATCGCCATCCCGATCACGAGGCCGACCGAGATGTCGACGTTCAGGAAGCGCGAGAAGACGATCCCGACGCCTCGCATCTGGCCGGCGACATAGGTGAAGGAGATGATAATCAGACAGAGCACCGCGACGACCCGCGCGGCCGGGGAGTCGTAGCGATCGCCGATGAACTCGGGCACGGTGAACTTGCCGAATTTACGCAGGTAGGGTGCGAGCAGCAGCGCGAGCAGGACATAGCCTCCGGTCCAGCCCATCAGATAGACCGATCCGTCGTAGCCGAGGAACGCGATCAGACCGGCCATCGAGATGAACGACGCAGCGGACATCCAGTCCGCAGCGGTCGCGAGG